>NZ_JBMIQH010000028.1:0-109524 GCF_056155635.1 Paraburkholderia sp. BR10141
TCGCTGTGCATCGGCGGCGGCATGGGCGTGGCGCTCGCGCTCGAGCGCGCTTGATGTCACTGCCGGAGCGGACTGCGAGTGGTCCGCTGCGGCGCTTGTGACCAGCGGGGTGACCAATAACCGCGAACGGCGCAGCCGGAAAACGATAATGGAGTGTGGTTTATGTCAGAGCGTATTGCGTATGTAACGGGCGGGATGGGCGGCATCGGCACGGGCATTTGCCAGCGCCTCGCCAAGCAGGGTTTCAAGGTGGTCGCAGGCTGCGGCCCGCATTCGCCGCGCCGCGCGAAGTGGCTGGAAGACCAGAAGGCGCTCGGTTTCGACTTCGTGGCCTCTGAAGGCAACGTGGGCGACTGGGATTCGACGCGCCAGGCGTTCGACAAGGTCAAGGCCGAGGTCGGTGAAATCGACGTGCTCGTGAACAACGCCGGTATTACGCGCGACGTCGTCTTCCGCAAGATGACGCGTGAAGACTGGACGGCCGTGATCGACACCAATCTCACGAGCCTCTTCAACGTCACGAAGCAGGTGATCGACGGCATGGTCGAGCGCGGCTGGGGCCGCATCATCAACATTTCGTCGGTGAACGGCCAGAAGGGCCAGTTCGGGCAGACCAACTATTCCACGGCCAAGGCCGGCATTCACGGCTTCACGATGGCGCTGGCCCAGGAAGTGGCGACCAAGGGCGTGACGGTCAACACCGTTTCGCCGGGCTATATCGGCACGGACATGGTGAAGTCCATCCGTCCCGACGTGCTGGAAAAGATCGTCGCGACGATTCCGGTGCGCCGTCTCGGCGCGCCGGAGGAAATCGCGTCGATCGTGGCGTGGCTCGCGTCCGACGAGTCAGGCTTCGCAACCGGTGCTGACTTCTCGCTGAATGGCGGGTTGCACATGGGCTGATCCCGAGCGCAGCGCGCCTGCAGGGGACGCGCGAAGCTGGGATCGAGGACGGCAGCGGGCCTGTTTGCTCACCGGGGCAGGCCGTTTCCGGGCTAGACCAACGCGCGACGGCAATGGCCGCCGCGCGTTGGCGCTAACAAGGGCGACACATGACGACTACAAAGAAAACCGCCGAACGTCTCATCAAGAAATATCCGAATCGTCGGCTGTACGACACGGAGACGAGCACGTACATCACGTTGACGGACGTGAAGCAACTCGTGCTGGAGCAGGAGGAGTTCAAGGTCATCGACGCGAAGACCAACGAGGATCTGACGCGCAGCATCCTGCTGCAGATCATTCTCGAAGAGGAAAGCGGCGGTCTGCCGATGTTCTCGTCATCGATGCTGTCGCAGATCATCCGTTTCTATGGACATGCGATGCAGGGCATGATGGGCACTTACCTGGAAAAGAACATCCAGGCGTTCATCGACATCCAGAACAAGCTCGCGGACCAGTCGAAGAGCCTTTACGAAGGCAACGCGATGAATCCCGAAGTCTGGTCGCAGTTCATGAACATGCAGGCGCCGATGATGCAAGGCATGATGACGAGCTACATCGAGCAGTCGAAGAACATGTTCGTGCAGATGCAGGAGCAGATGCAGAACCAGGCGAAGAACATGTTCAGCAGCTTCCCGTTCAAGCCCGTGACGCCGGGCGGCGCGGCGGCGCCGGCACAGGGCGCGCCTGAAGGTGGCGAAGAAGAGAAGAAGTAAGCGGCGCGGCGCACACGGCGGGTGGCGCGCGCCGCCAGGTCGCGGTGCGCTGTCGCTTACCCGGCGCGCCGTGGCGGCGCGTTGCCGCGCGAGCGCTGTGCTTCGCTTTGCGAGGCGGCTGGCGCGGGTGCAATGCCGCCGCCCTCATTTGCCATCAAGCGCTTTGCAGGTCGCGCAACGCTTCAGGGTGCGCCACGGCCACCCGCAAGAGGGTTTGCGCGGCGCCGGTCGGCTTGCGGCGGCCTTGCTCCCAGTCCTGCAGCGTGCGCGTGGAAACGCCCAGCAGTGCCGCGAACGCGCTTTGCGAGAGGCCGGCCCCCGCACGCGCGAGCGCAGCGGCGGTGGGCTTGTGGCCGGTGACGCGCAATGCGCCACTCGAGGCACGGCGGCATGCTTTCAACTCGCGCGCCGGCTTTAGCAGTTCAGGCTGAAACAGTTCCATTTTCTCGTTCATGTTTTCGTTCTCTCCGCGCAACGGTCCAGGTTGCGTTGTCCGTGCTCGAGGCGCACTCGGCGAAAATTATCCGGATGCGCAGTTCACAGGCGAGCGATAGCTGAACGAAGTTTGATTCCGTCCATATTCAATCCGACCCCGGCGCCACAACGCGCGCATCCACCATGCTGCGCCGCACGATACGCCAAACGGGTAAAATGGCGGATTGGCTTGACCCCGCGCGGCGCTACCTTCGCTCTGCGCCCCACATCCGGACGTACACGTGAAAAACCCTGTTGAATCAATGACCTCCCGCAATCCTGCTCCGCGCGTCGGGATGGTTTCCCTCGGCTGCCCGAAGGCGCTTGTCGACTCCGAGCAGATCATTACCCAGCTGCGCGCCGAGGGGTACGAAATCTCGGGGTCCTACGACGGCGCGGATCTCGTGGTCGTCAATACCTGCGGCTTCATCGACGAAGCGGTGCAGGAGAGTCTCGACGCCATCGGCGAAGCGCTTTCCGAGAACGGCAAGGTGATCGTCACCGGGTGTCTCGGCAAGAAGGCGAGCGCGAGCGGCTCGAACCTGATCGAGGAAGTGCATCCGAAGGTGCTTGCCGTGACCGGCCCGCACGCCGTGGGCGAAGTCATGCAGGCCGTGCACAGCCACCTGCCTAAACCGCACGATCCGTTCGTCGACCTCGTGCCGCCGGCGGGCATCAAGCTCACGCCGCGCCATTACGCGTACCTGAAGATCTCCGAAGGCTGCAACCACCGCTGCACGTTCTGCATCATCCCGTCGATGCGCGGCGACCTCGTGTCGCGCCCGGTCGCCGAGGTCATGCTCGAAGCGGAAAACCTCTTCAAGTCCGGTGTGAAGGAGCTGCTCGTCATTTCACAGGACACGAGCGCTTACGGCGTGGACGTGAAGTTCCGCACCGGCTTCTGGAACGGCAAGCCGATCAAGACGCGCATGACCGACCTCGTCGCGGCATTGGGCGAGCTGGCTGCGCAATATGGCGCCTGGGTGCGCCTGCACTACGTCTACCCGTATCCGAGCGTGGACGAAGTGATTCCGATGATGGCCGAAGGCCCGTTCAAGGGCCACGTGCTGCCGTATCTCGATGTGCCGTTCCAGCACGCGCATCCCGAGGTGCTCAAGCGCATGAAGCGTCCCGCAAACGCGGAGAAGGTCATGGAGCGCGTGAAGGCCTGGCGCGAAATGTGCCCCGATCTCACGATCCGCAGCACGTTCATCGCCGGCTTCCCCGGCGAGACCGAAGCGCAGTTCGAAACGCTGCTCGACTTCATCCGCGAGGCCGAACTCGACCGCGTGGGCTGCTTCGCCTATTCGCCGGTCGAAGGCGCAACGGCGAACGAGCTCGACGGCGCGCTGCCCGACGACGTGCGCGAGGAACGCCGCGCGCGCTTCATGGAAGTGGCGGAGCAGGTCTCGGCCAAGCGCATCCAGCGCAAGGTGGGCAAGACTCTCAAGGTGCTGATCGACGAGATCAACGTCGACGGCGGCATTGGCCGCACTGCGGCGGATGCGCCCGAGATCGACGGCGTGGTGTATGTCGCGCCGGCGACCAAGGCATCGAAGCGCTACAAGGTCGGCGACTTCGTTTCGGTGAAGATCACCGGCGCGGATGGCCACGATCTCTGGGGCGAGGTCTGAGGGGCATGACGAGCGTCGCTCCGCAAGTCCTCGCTTATGGCGAGGCCATGGTCGAGTTCAACCAGGCGTCGAAAGACCGCCCCGAGTATTTGCAGGGCTTTGGCGGCGACACGTCGAACTTCGCCATCGCGGCGGCTCGCCAGGGCGCACGCACGGGTTTCGTCTCGGCCGTCGGCGACGATCATTTCGGACGCCTCCTGATCGACCTGTGGACGCGGGAAGGCGTCGACACCTCGACGGTGCGAGTGGACGCCACGCCGCCTACGGGCGTCTACTTCGTCTCGCACGGCCCGGCCGGCCATGCCTTCGACTATCTGCGCAAGGGTTCGGCCGCGAGCCGTTACACACCGCGCGATTTGCCGCTCGACATCATCGCGGCTGCGCGTGTGCTGCATCTTTCCGGCATCAGCGTGGCGATCAGCGATAGCGCCTGCGACGCGGCACTCGCCGCCGTCGAGCATGCCCGCGCCAACGGCGTGCGCGTGAGCTTCGACACCAACCTGCGCCTGAAGCTGTGGCCGCTCGCGCGCGCCCGCGCCGTGATGAACGAGGTGCTGCGCCTCACCGATATCTGCCTGCCCAGCTGGGACGACGTGGCGGTGCTCACAGGCCTCGACGATCGCGACGCGATCCTCGATTACCTGCTCGCGCGCGGCGCCCGAGTGGTCGCGTTGAAGCTGGGCAAGGACGGCGCCTATGTGGCGACGCCCGATGAACGGCGCGTCGTGCCGGGCCACGTGGTCGCGGCTGTGGATGCCACGGGCGCTGGCGACTGCTTCGGCGGCGCATTCGTCGCGCGGCTCGCAGCCGGCGACGATCCGTTCGCGGCGGCGCGCTATGCGAACGCGGCCGCCGCGCTTTCGACGCTCGGCTTCGGCGCGGTTGCGCCAATCCCGTATCGCCAGGATGTCGAGCGTTTGCTGGCAAATCTGCCTGAAAGCGCAGCACACGAATAACAAGATTCATCCATCCAGGAAGACGAGGAGCAAGACTATGGAACGCGAAGTAGTGGTGGCAAGTGGCGTGCGCACGGCAATCGGCGACTTCGGCGGCAGCCTGAAGGACTTCTCGCCGACGGATCTCGGCGCGCGCGTGGTGCGCGAAGCGCTCTCGCGCGCGAACGTGGAAGGCGACGCGGTGGGTCACGTGGTGTTCGGCAACGTCGTGCACACGGAGCCCAAGGACATGTACCTCGCGCGCGTGGCCGCCATCAACGGCGGCGTTGCGCAGCACGCGCCGGCCTTGACCGTGAACCGCCTGTGCGGCTCCGGCCTGCAGGCGATCGTTTCGGCGGCGCAAACCATTCTGCTCGGCGACGCCGATATCGCGATCGGCGGCGGCGCGGAAAACATGAGCCGCGCGCCGTACTCGATGCCGGCCGCCCGTTTCGGCCAGCGCATGGGCGACACGCAGCTCGTCGACATGATGACCGGCGCGCTGCACGACCCGTTCCAGACGATCCACATGGGCGTGACGGCGGAAAACGTCGCGAAGAAGTTCGGCATCACGCGCGAGGCGCAGGACGCGCTCGCGCTCGAATCGCATCGCCGCGCCGAGCGTGCGGTCGTCGAAGGCCGCTTCAAGGATCAGATCCTGCCCATCTCGATCAAGTCGAAGAAGGGCGAAGTGCTGTTCGATGCCGACGAGCACGTGCGCCATGGCGCGACGCTCGAGGACTTCTCGAAGCTCAAGCCCGTGTTCGCGAAGGAGAGCGGCACGGTGACGGCGGGCAACGCGTCGGGCATCAACGACGCGGCCGCCGCGGTGCTGCTGATGAGCGCGGACGCTGCCCGCGCGCGCGGCGTGAAGCCGCTCGCGCGCCTCGTCTCGTACGCGCACGCGGGCGTCGATCCGGCGTACATGGGCATCGGCCCCGTGCCGGCCACGCAGAAGGCGCTCGAGCGCGCGGGTCTCGAGGTCAGCGACCTCGACGTGATCGAAGCCAACGAAGCCTTTGCGGCGCAGGCCTGTGCGGTGTCGCAGGAGCTCGGGCTCGACCCGGCCAAGGTCAATCCGAACGGCTCGGGCATCTCGCTCGGCCATCCGATCGGTGCGACCGGTGCGCTCATCACCGTGAAGGCGCTTTATGAACTGCAGCGTATCGGCGGCCGCTACGCGCTAGTGACGATGTGCATCGGCGGCGGCCAGGGGATTGCGGCCATCTTCGAACGGATTTGACGCCGACTCGTGACGCGCGGCTCGCGGCTCGCGCAAGGCCGCTGCGCAAGTGAAGGAAGGATGCAGATGGAAGGATTGACGCAAGCACAGCGGCCGCCGCGCGCGGCCGCCCGACAGCGCAGCGCCAGCAAGGCGCGCGGCTGGATCGTGGCCGTGGCCGCAGCGGCCATGGTCCTCGCGCTGCCGATCGCGGCGCACGCGCAGGACGCAGGCGCGCAGCCGCCGGTCAAATCCACGCTCAAGCCGAACCCCGAGTTCGCGAAGCTGCCGCAATACGTCGGCACGCTCGGCAAGCGCCAGATCGTCATGCGTCTCGGCGCCAAGGCCGGCGACGACGACCCGACCGGCGTGCATGGCGAATACCAGTTCACGGACACCGGCGAGGTGATCCTGATCGCCGGCGATCGCGCCGACGCGACGCTCGAAGCCGAGGACTCGAACGACGGCACGCATATCACCGGCAACTGGGTGGGCACGTTCGCCGAGGACGGCTCGCTTTCGGGCGACCGCATGGACCCGGACGATTCCCATCCGGTGCCGTTCGATCTGAAGCCGCTCGCGGCGGGCGCCGCGGCTCCGGCCGTGTCGACCGGCGCGGCGAGCGCGAGCGCGTCGACGTCGAACGGCGCACATGCCGTGAACGGCGTGAGCAATCTCATCCTCGGGCAGTAAGCGCCGCTGCGGGTGTTACTCTTCGGTATGCGGCGTTGCGCGCGCCATCGCGCAAGCCGCGCGCCGCAACGTCATCGCGCCTCAACCGAATACGCTCCGACATGACCAAATCCGACTCCAGCCGCGCATTGCAGACGCGCATCGTTCATCCGCAAGACGACCTCACGCCCGGCTTCGAGTCGTTCGCCGCGCCAGTCACGCGGGCGTCGACCGTGGTGTTTCCCGACCTCGCTTCGGTTCGCGCGCTCGACTGGCGCAACGACGCGCAATGGCGTTACGGCCTGCACGCCACGCCCACCTCGGCCATGCTGCAAAAGCGCATCGCCGAGATCGAAGGCGGCGAGCATGCGCTGCTGCAACCCTCGGGCCTCTCGGCCATCTCGAACGTCTACTTCGGACTGCTGAAGTCGGGCGACGATGTGCTGATTCCCGATAACGTCTATTCGCCGAACCGCGACCACGGCGATTGGCTCGCGCGAGACTTCGGCCTTACGGCACGCTATTACGATCCGATGATCGGCGCGGGCATCGCTGAGCTGATCCAGCCGAACACGAAGCTGATCTGGCTGGAAGCGCCCGGCTCGGTGACGATGGAAGTGCCCGACGTGCGCGCGATCACCGCGGCGGCGCGCGCACGCAACGTCGTGACGGCCATCGACAATACGTGGTCGGCGGGCCTCGCCTTCAGGCCGTTCGAGCACGGCATCGACATCTCGGTGCAGGCGCTCACGAAGTATCAATCGGGTGGCAGCGACGTGCTGATGGGCGCGACCATCACGGCCGAGCGCGATCTCTATCTCAAGCTGAAGGCCGCGCGCATGCGGCTTGGCATCGGCGTCTCGGTCGACGACTGCTCGCTCGTGCTGCGCGCGCTGCCGAGCATGAAGGCGCGCTTCGAGGCGCACGATCGCACCGCGCTCGGACTCGCGAGCTGGCTCAAGACGCGCCCCGAAATCGCGGTGATGCTGCATCCGGCGTTCGAAGACTGCCCGGGTCACGAGTTCTACAAGCGCGACTTCACGGGCGCGGGCGGTCTCTTTTCCGTGGTGTTCGACGAGCGCTATAGCGCGGCGCAGATCGACACGTTCTGTGAGTCGCTCGAACTCTTCGCGTTGGGCTGGAGCTGGGGCGGGGCGCATAGCCTGGCAATGCCGTACGACGTCGGTTCGATGCGCACGGCCGAGAGCTGGCCGCATCGCGGCACGCTGGTGCGTTTCTACATCGGCCTCGAAGACGAAGCCGATCTGCGCGCCGATATCGAGCGCTCGCTGGCCAGGCTCGCGGAAAAAACAAGCACGCCTGAATAACCTGCATAAAGCCACAACGGCCACTTGCGTCCACACGGACACGAGCGGCCGTTGGCGTATCTGCCTGCCGCGAAACCCGAATCAGAACAGACGCAGCAAGCCGTCGAGCCCGACGAAGTTGAACGCGACGCTCGCCGCCTCGCGTACCACGGGCTTGGCGCGGAACGCGACCGACAAACCGGCCACGCCCATCATCTTGAGGTCGTTCGAGCCGTCACCCATCGCGATTGCGCGGCGCGGGTCGATGCCGATTTCGGCACAGGCTTCGACGAGCGTACGCGCCTTCACGTCGGCGTTGACGATCTCGCCCGTCACGCGGCCCGTGAGCTTGCCGTCGACGATCTCTAGCGTATTCGCGCGCGTGTAGTCGAGCCCGAGACGCGCTTTCAGGCGCTCGGTGAAGAACGTGAAGCCGCCGGAAACCAGTAGCGTCTTCAGCCCCGCGGCCTTCGCGCCCGCGAGCATCGGCTCGGCGCCCGGCGAGAGCTGCAGGCGTTCCTCGTACACGCGCTCCAGCGCGCTCGCGTCGAGCCCCTCGAGAAGCGCCACGCGGCGTGTGAGGCTTTCGTTGAAGTCCTTGATCTCGCCGCGCATCGACGCTTCGGTAATCGCCGCGACCTCGGCCTTCAGACCGCAGAAGTCGGCGATTTCGTCGATGCATTCGATCGTGATGAGCGTCGAGTCCATGTCCATTGCCAGCAGGCCGAAATCGGCGAGTGTGCGGCCGGCGTCGACGAACGCATAGTCGAGCTGATGCGTGCCGCAGTAGACCTCGAGGTCGGCGCGCTGGGCCGGCTCGGCGTTCTCGATGCGCAGCGCGTGGGCGTCGATCGGCGCGAGGCGGCTGCCGCGGGCGAGGCCGAGGAGCGGCTTGTGATGGACGATGTCGAGCGGGGCGGGACTCTGGATGACGAGGTTCATGGCAGGACGGGCAAAGCCGACGCACGGCGTCGCCGGATCGATCGGATGAATAAGGGCGCAGTCGCGCGTGTGCGTGCAAGACCTCGCAGTGCTCCCTGCAGTGCGCGGCAAAGCCCGTCATTGTAACGTCCCGCCGACCGCTGCGGTCGCCTGCGCCGCCCGTCGCGTTGGCGCGCCTGGCGGATGCTTCCCTGTTTTTGGCGTGCGTTTGCGGACACCTTACAGCGACGAAAGCGCCCATTCGAGGCACAATGAAAGTTCATGCGGCGATCCGACGGGGGCGGCCGCCGCGTGCCGTCAACCGAACGTGTCGCGACTCGCGTCGCGCGATGCGTCATGTGCGCCAAGGCGCCAGGGGAACCGGTATGCAGGACGCTCGCAAGGCCCCAACCACGACATCTGCCCGAACGCCGCGCGGCGAGCGGGCCCCGACATCGGACGCCGCCGCACCGGCCACGCCTGGCGCGTCCGTGCACCGCTTGCCTCGTAGCGCACGGCGCCGGCGCGACGACTCGGCCGACAGCGAAATCGACGGCATACGCATCACGAGCGCAAGGCGCGTCATCGATGCGGACAGCGGCACGCACAAGCTCGAACTCGTCCGCTACTACGAGCGCGCCGCGCGCTGGATCCTGCCGCATCTGGCCGATCGCCCCGTGTCGCTCGTGCGTGCACCACGGGGCTTGAGCGGCGAGATGTTCTTTCAGCGCCATCGCGCTCGCGCCCCGCTGCCTGAACTCAGCGAACACGAAGGGCTCGACCCGGGCCATCCGCCGCTGCTCACGATCGATACGGCGCGAGCGCTGATCAGCGCCGCGCAGATGGATGTCATCGAGCTGCACACGTGGAACGCCTGCGTCCACGACATCGAGCGGCCGGATCGGGTCGTGTTCGACCTCGACCCCGATCCGGCACTGGGCTGGGACCGCATGATCGAGGCGGCGCAGTCCACGCGCGCCTTGCTTGCGGAACTCAGGCTGGAATCGTTTTGCAAGACGAGCGGCGGCAAGGGGCTGCATATCGTCGTGCCGCTCACGCCGGAGGCGGGCTGGGACGACGCGAAGGCGTTCGCCCGTGCGGTTGCGCAGCATCTGGCCTCCGTCTGGCCCACGCAGATCACGGCCACCATGGGCCCCGAACACCGCAAGAAGAAGATTTTCGTCGACTATCTGCGCAATGCGCGCGGGGCGAGCACGGCGCTCGCGTATGGCGTGCGGGCGCGGCCGGGCCTGGGCGTGTCCGTGCCGATCGGCTGGGACGAACTGGAGGCGACGACGGGCGGCGCGCAATGGACGCTTGCGACGATCGACGCGCGCCTCGCGCAGATCGGGCAAGCCGACCCTTGGGCCGCCTATGGGCGCGTGCGCCAGACGTTGACGGCGGAACTGACGCTGGGTCTCGAAACCGCCGGCAAGTAGCGGCACCAGGTGAGGGTTGGCGCGTGCCGTGTATGCATGGCGCGTCGACCATACAGACGCCGCCCCAAGCCAGCCGCGCGTCGTCGGACGGCAAGCAAATCGCTCGTGATGACAAGCAGGATAAAACCTGGTCCGCTCGATGCATGTGCTCGGCGCAAGGCGGCGCGCAGCGCGCTAGACTGCTAACAGACCATCCGCCGCACGGGAGCGGAGCGTCGTACCTGGCGTTTCGCGGCTCGCCGCGTTCGTTGCGTACGCCGCTTTTCGCTCGCGGGCGCGGCCGTTCCCGCCAGGAGGTGACGCATGCCTTGCCGCAGCTCCCGCCATACTCGCCGCCGCCACGCGGCGCTCGTCCAGTTTGTCCTCGCCGCTTCCTGCGCGATCGCGCTGCCGGCACTCGCGGCCACGCCGATCACGGTCACCTCGAAGGCCGCAACCGACGGGCCGATCCGCTATACGGTTCGGGTCGCGTCGAAGGCGTTCGGCGACGCCCAGGAGACCCGCACGCTGCGTTCGGGCGATACCGACGACTTCACCTGGCGGACCACGCCGCCGGGCGGCGCGGTCGCGACGCCGCAAGGCTGCCCGGACTACGCTTCGTTGCCGCTCGACGCGAACGGCGCGATGGTCCGGCAGACCCAGTTGCGTCTTGCGCCAATCGTCGCGAGCAATGGCACGGCCACCGTGCAGGTGAGCTTCCGCGCCCAGGCGCCGCACGGCACGCAATCGGTGTCGAGCAACGGCGCTTCGATCACGTGCCCCGCCGTGGTCGCGCATAGCGAAGTCGCCCACCTTACGATGCCGACCAATGGCACCGCGAAGACGCTCAAGCTCGGCGACGGCACGCAGATCACCATCTCGGCGCAGCGCTAGGGCGCGCCTTGAGCGCGGGATGGCCGGCGAGGCGCACAACGCGCGCCGGCCGCGCACGGCGCCCCGGCGTTAAGCGCGTGCCTTGCGCTCGATGAGCCGCGCAGCGAGAAAGCGATGCTGGGGCGAGAAGAGGCGCCGGTACGCGAGCAGCACCGCGCCCACCGTGCCGAGTGCCGACGAAGCCGCGATCAGGAACATGATCACGATCTGATAGCGCACGGCCTGTAGCGGCGATTGCCCCGCGAGCACCTGGCCCGTCATCATGCCGGGCAGGCTCACCACGCCGACCACGGCCATCTGGTTGAGCGTCGGAATCATGCCGGCGCGCACGGCCTCGCGGGCGCTCGCCTGCGCGGCTTCCCAGCGTGTCGCGCCGAGTGCGAGCGCGCTCTCCACACGATCGCGCCGCGCGGTCAGCTCCTGCATCATGCGCTCCACGCCGAGCGACACCCCTGTCAGCGTGTTGCCGAGAATCATGCCTAGGATCGGAATCGCATATTGCGGCTCGTACCACGGCCGGATGCGGATCACCACGAACAGCCCGACCGCCGCGACGAGCCACGCGCTCACCCAGATCGACACGATGCTGTCCGCACGTTGCCCGCCATAGGTGCGCGCGCCGCGCTGCGCCCCTGCGAAGCCCGCGATCAGCGTCATGAGTGCCATGAGCGGCAGCACGACGTACCAGCGGTTGAACGCGAACACCCAGCCGAGCACGTAGCCGATCGCAAGCAGCTGCACGACGGTGCGCACGGCGGCCCACGCCAGCTTGCGTTCGAGATCGAGTTTGAGCAGCACAGAGACCGCGCCGTTGACGAACACGAGCAGCGCCGCAATGGCGACGTCGCCGATGCCGAGGTTCTGCAGCACGCCCGGGCTCATTGTGCGGCTCCCTGTGTGAATGCCGCGCGCGTGGCGGGTTCTTCGAGCACACCTGCGCGCATCGTCAGATGCCGCGCGCCTACGCGCTGTGCCTGGGCGGGATCGTGCGAGACCCAGACCGTGGCGCGCGCCGTGCGCGCTTCGTCGAACCAGCCCGCGACGAGTGCTTCGACGGCGCGCGCCGATTCGGGGTCGAGAGACGCGGTCGGCTCGTCGAGCAGCAGCGCTTCGGGGTCGAGCTGGAGCACGCGCACGAGCGCCACGATCTGCGCTTCGCCGCCCGAAAGCTCGGAGGTGTCGCGCGCGAGGAAGTCGCTGGAACGGCCGGTGGCGGCGAAGAGCGCGCCGACGCGGGCCGGGTCGAATCGCGCGTCGCGGTATACCGCTAGCGTATAGGGGTAGCGCAGATTGTCCTCGACGCTGCCGTCCAGCAGCGCGGGCCGCTGCCGCAGGTACGCAATATGCCGCCGATAGTGGACAATGCGCCCGCGCGTGACCGGTTCGCCATGCCAGCGCACGTCGCCGCCGTCGAGCGGGTCGAGCAGCGCGAGCGCGCGCAGGAACACACTCTTGCCGGAGCCGGACGGTCCCGTCAGCACGGCGCGCTCGCCCGCCCGCAGGGCGAAATCGGTGGGATGCAGCAGCCACTGGCCGCGTTGCGCATTGCGCCGGGCGACCCGGTGCGCCTCGACGAGCGGCGCGCCATCAGTTTGGGGCGGGGGAAGCGGGTTGTGCTTGAGCATCGAAAGATTGCAAACAGGGTCGGCATACAGATCGTGCGAGGCAGACATGCCGATGTAACCGGGCACGCTGACTGCTCTTGCGGTATTGCAACATAGCAGGCCATACAACAACGCATAACGTGGAGTACGCATGACGTCATCGCAGCCCAAGCCTTTCCGCCTTGGCCGCACGCTCGCCAGGATCATCGCATGGCTCGCCGCGGTTGTCGTCGTGTTGATTGTCGTGCTCGTCGTTTTCATCCTGACATTCGACTGGAACCACGCCAAACCCTACGTGAACGAGAAGGTCACCGAGGCCATTGGGCGGCCGTTCGCAATCGAAGGCGACCTCAAGGTAGGCTGGCAGCGGCCGCCCGGCGAAACGGGCTGGCGCGCGTGGGTGCCCTGGCCGCGTTTTTCCGCCACGCAGATCCAGATTGCCAATCCCGAGTGGACCAGGTCCCCGCAGTTCGCCACGATCGACGAGATCGACTTCGAGGTGGCCGTGCTGCCGCTGCTCGCGCACGACATCGTGATTCCGGCGATCAATCTCGTAAATCCGTCGATCGACGTCGAGCGCCTCGTCGACGGGCGCAACAACTGGACCTTCAAGCTGCCCGCCTCGAGCGGGCCGTCGACGTGGCGGCTCGATCTGCACGACATCACGTTCGCGAGCGGCAATATCGCCGTGAGCGACCAGCAGACGAAAACCGACGTGAAGATCGGGGTGAGCCTGCTCGGCCACGGCATCCCGATCGGCAAGGTGATGGAGGAGCAGGCAGCGGCGTCGCGCCGGGGCTCCGAGCAGGTCATCGGACGTGCGGGCGCGAACCGGCTGACCCAGCAGGTCAACAAGGAGCAGGCTTCGGAGGCGGCGGCCGCCAGCGCGGCCAGCGAGGCGAGCGGAGCGGCGGCTTCGGGCGTGCCGGCGGCCGCGAGTGTTGCCGGCGCAACCACGGGTACGTCGAGCGCAACCAGCGCGCCCGCAGCCGGCTCCCAGTCGCTCGCCGCGAGCGGCGCCAGCGGCGCTGTGGTGGGCTCGGGCGCGGCGCCCGCGCAGCCGCCCGTGAAACAGCCGTTTTACGCGATCGGCTGGACGATCAAGGGCACGTATGGCAAGACGGCGCTTTCGGGCGATGGCAAACTCGGCGGCGTGCTCGCCCTGCAGGACGCGAAGCGACCGTTCCCGATCCAGGCCGACGTGCGCGTGGGCGACATGCACATCGCGCTGGTCGGCACGGTCACCGACCCGATGCATCTGGCCGCCGTCGATCTGCGCCTGTGGCTGCAGGGGCAAAGCCTGGCGCATCTCTACAACCTCACCGGCGTGACGTTGCCCGAAACGCCGCCGTATGCCACCGAAGGCCGCTTCGTCGGCAATTTCAAGCGCGGTGCGAGCGTGTTCCGCTATGAGAACTTCACGGGCCGCGTCGGCGGCAGCGATCTGAACGGCACGGTGGTCTACGAACAACGCACGCCACGGCCGTTTTTGTCCGGTCAGCTGGTGTCGAACCTGCTGCAGTTCTCGGATCTCGCGCCGATCATCGGCGCCGACAGCAAAGCGAGCAAGGAAAAGCGCGGCGACACCGTGACCCAACCGGCCGATCGCGTGATTCCGGTCGAGCCGTTCCGCACCGACCGCTGGAACGCCATCGACGCCGACGTCAAGTTCACGGGCCGGCGCATCATCAAGCAGGGCAGCCTGCCGGTTCAGGATCTCTACACGCACGTCATGATGACGAACGGCGTGCTCGTGCTCGACCCGCTGCAGTTCGGCGTGGCAGGCGGCACGTTCGGCACGCGGCTGAACCTGGACGGCGGCGGCGCGCCGCTCAAGGCGCGCGGCACGCTGGAGGTGCGCCACCTGAAGCTCAAGCAGCTTTTCCCGAACTTCAAGACGATGCAGTCGGCGCTCGGCGAGATCAACGGCGACGCCTCGCTCACGGCGACCGGCAACTCGCCGGCGGCGCTCGCTGCGACCTCGAACGGCGAGGTGAAGCTGCTCGTCACGCAGGGCACGATCAGTATGCTGCTCATGGAGGCGGCGGGCCTGAACGTGGCGAACGTGGTCTACGAAAAGCTGTTCGGCTCGCGCGACGTGAAAATCAACTGCGCCGCGGCCGATTTCGTCGCCACCAACGGCGTGCTCGATCCGCGCGTGTTCGCTCTCGACACCGACGACGCCGTGATCGACATCGACGGCCCGATCGATCTGCGCGACGAGTCGATGAACATGAAGGTCCATCCGCATACCAAGGGGTTTCGCGTTTTCACGCTGCGCTCGCCGCTCTACGTGAAGGGCACCTTCAAGAACCCGCACGTGGGCGTGGATGCGACGGCGCTTGCGCTGCGCGGCGGGGCGATGATCGGGCTCGGGCTGATCAACCCGTTCGCTGCACTGATTCCGCTCATCGCGCCGAGCAACAACAAGCCGCTGCCGTGCGACACGCTGTTCGCGCAGATGCATCAGCATCCCGTGGCGCCGCCGCCGGGCCAGAAAATGCACGCGCTGCCGAAGCCCGACCTCGGCAGCGCCGGCACGGGCGCGAGCGCCGCTGCGGCGACTGACAAGGCCGGCAAGGCTGATAGGGGCGATAAGGGTGACAAGGGCGCGAAAGCGGGGCCGGCCACGCGCAACGCGCCGTCGCCCGCCTCGGCGGGTAAGCCGACGCAAGGGCAGGAGCCGCTCTACAAGGGAAGCTGACTCAGGAGGCTTAGGCGGAAAACCACTGCGCCGGGTCAATCGACCGGCGCAGTGGCATGGTGAACTTCGTTGGAAGCGCGCCCTAGCGCAACGAGCGCGGTGCGGTGTCGCCGGCGGCGTCCTGGCGGCGCGTCACGCGCCGTGTGGTCATGGTCGGACGCGCTGCGCCGAACTCGGGCAGGACCCGGCCGCGCGCGCGGCTCGCGAACACCAGAAAGCCGAAGCCGTCCGCCTCGTACCAGTAACCGCCGTTTTCGAGGCCTTCGATCGGCTGCTCGAGCGCGTGAGCGATCGATTCGATGCAGCGCTTGCGCAACTCGCTCGTGCCCGGATAGGGCGGCTGCGCACCGCGCACGCTGCACAGGAGCACGTCGAGCCCCGGCAGGATATGCGCATAGAGCACGGGCTCGTCCTGCGCGCGCGCACGCGCGATCTTGGTATCGAGTTGGCCGAACGGTTTGAAATGACTCAGCACGGCGAGAAATGACTCATCGCCGTCTGCCTTGACGCGTTTGCGCTTTTTCGGGAAGGACATAAAAATTCGCCTGAAAAAGGTGGATTGCAGTACACGCAGCGTTCCCATGCGACCACTCCCGGACTGGTGCGCCGCACGTCGATCCTTTATAGCACACGGATTTGCAGTGTTCATGAGGATAGAGATGGGGACGGTCCGCTTTGACGGCGCGCGGACCGCCTGAAGCGATCCGGCCTGCGCGGCGCGGTTTGCTGCCCCTGTTTCAAAACCCTCATCGCGTTCGCAAACGCCATGCCGGATCGCACGTCGCGCTCATGTAGATATCCCGGCGCTCTCTCGCTTGTCTCCGTCTCAATAATAGACCTGTGTGTGCGCTCGGTGTGGCGAATTGCCGCAAAAAAGCGGGTTTTCCACGACGGGAGTTGTGGGGTGTCACATACATTGTCATCCTGAAAAATCGCGCAGATAATGTTGCGGTTCTGGTGCCCGCGGTTGCCCCAGGGCGCCCTCAGCCAACTGGCATCGCGAGGGCGCACTCGGCGCGAGTACCTGCAAAACGCATTGCAAAAAGCATGGCGAAAAGCACGGCGCGCCGCCCGGACCCGCCACCGAACCGGACCGACATGAAACTCTTCGCCAAGGGGCTCTTGCTGATCGCGATTCCGAGCATCGTCGAACTGGCGCTGCTCGGCGTCGTGTTCGACACACAGGGAAAGGCCGCGCTCGCGGCCAAACGCGCCGAGAACACGCAGCAAATCCTTTGGCAAGCCAACAGTCTCGTCGACCCGTTGCTGCGCGAAGCCGCGCGCGTGCGCACCGGCATCGTGCTCGAAGACCCTTCCTTCATCGATCGTCACGCTGTCTGGACCGAGTTCTCCGATCGCATCACGCTGCTCGCGCGCATGGTCGCCGACAATCCGCCCCAGCTCGCGCGCGTCGAGCGCATGCGCGACGCCGCCTATGCATGGCGCAAGGAAGCGGGTGATATCGCCGATGCGCTGCGCACGGGGCATAGCGCGCCGTTTGCGCGCGCGGCGGCCAACGGCATGCCGCCCGAGATCGAGACGGTGCGCGAGGTGCTGGGCGAGTTCATCGCCGAGGAGACGCGGCTCGACGAGGCCCGCGCCGCAATGCTGCGCGAGACGCGCGAGCGCCAGCAGGACGCGCTGATTTTCGCCGTGGTGGGCTCGATGCTGATCTGGGCGTTCACGGCTATGGCGTTTGCGCGCAACGTGGGTGCGCGCCTCGCCGCGCTCGGCGCGAACGCCGAGCGTCTGGGCGATGGGGCGCCGCTCGCGCCGCCGCTCTCCGGCGACGATGAAATCGCGGCGCTCGATGCGGTGCTGCATCAGACCAGCGCGCGTCTGCGCGTGGCCGAGCGCGAACAGACCGCGCTGAAGGCGCAGCTGCAGGCGCGCGCCGCGGATCTCGCGAGCGCCAACGAGCATTTGCGCCAGGAGAGTCAGGACAACGAGATGTTCATCTACAGCGTGTCGCACGATTTGCGCTCGCCGCTCGTGAACCTGCAGGGTTTTTCGAAGGAGCTGCAGGTATCGTGCGACGACTTGCGCACGCAGGTCGAGGCGGCGGGGCTGCCCGAACACGAATATCGCGCGATGGCCGAAGTGCTCGACGGCGATGTCGACGAATCGCTGAAGTACCTGCGTCAGGCGGTGGCGCGCGCGGCGGCCATCATCGACGCGCTGCTGCGCATCTCGCGCGCCGGACGCCTCGAATACCGCTGGCAGCGCGTCAACGTCGCGCGGCTCGTCGAGCGCGTGCTCGGTGGCCTCGCCGAGGAACGCACGAAGGCCGCGCGTATCGAAGTGGGCGAGTTGCCGCCCGCGTGGGGCGATCCCGCCGCGCTCGAGCAGATCTTCGGCAACCTCATCGAGAACGCGCTGCAGCATCTCGATACCGCGCGCCCGGGCCGGGTCGAGATAGGCGCGCTGGAGGCCGGCGCGCAATCCGCCGGCGAACCCGGCAAAAGCGCGGGAAAGGACCCCGGAAAATCAGCGGGCGGAGCGCCTGGCGAACGTACGCGGACTTATTTTGTGCGCGACAATGGCGTCGGTATCGCGCAGGCGTATCTGCCGAAGCTGTTCCGCGCCTTTCAGCGGCTGCACGGCGGAGAATCGCCCGGGCAGGGCACCGGCCTCGCGCTCGCCAGGCGGATTGCGGAGCGGCATGGCGGGCGCGTCTGGGTCGAATCGACTGAGGGCGCGGGCTCGACGTTCTTCGTCGCGCTGCCGGACCAGCCGTTGCGTACCACATAGCGGGTATTCTGGCCCGCTGCGCGGCAAGCTTTCAACAAGCCTTAAAAAATTCATGCAGGTCGTAGGAGAGTCGAGATGACGAACGGGGAACAGGTCAGCATCGTGCTGATCGAAGACGACGACGGGCACGCCACGCTGGTCGAGCGTAACCTGCGGCGTTCGGGGATCTCGAACGGTTTTCTGCGCTTTCGCGACGGCCAGGAGGCGCTCGATTATTTTTTCGGCACCCCGGGCGATCACCCGGCTGCGCACGCGAACTGGCCGTCGCGCGACACACTCGGCAATTTTGTCGTGCTGCTCGACCTGCGTATGCCACGTGTGGACGGCTTCGAAGTGCTGCGGCGCCTGAAAGCGGAGTCCGCCACGGCGTCGGTGCCGGTGATCGTGCTCACGACCACCGACGACCCGCGCGAAATCGAACGCTGCTATGAGCTCGGTTGCAACGTGTACATCACGAAACCGGTCGAATATGACGCGTTCATCGAGGCCGTTCGCCGGCTCGGCTTCTTTCTCCAGGTCGTCAAGCTGCCGCCGGGACATCGCTTCGTTCAGCCCCGGCCGGGCGGCGCCCGATAACGCACTACGCATGCATCAAGCATGGATTCATCACGCATTGGCAATCGAATGGAACAACGGCGGCAAGAACGGCGGCAAACCGGACCCGTGCCCGAAGGGACGCTTCGCGCATGACTGAGGAACCCACGATGCTGGACGGCGCGCGCGTGCTCGTCGTCGACGACGACGAAGGCATCCTGCGCCTCGCACGCAAATCGCTGCTGCGCGCCGGGGCGCGCGTGGACACCTGCACAGGTGTCGGGGAGGCGCGCGCGCTGCTCGCCGTGCAAACGCCCGACGTGCTGGTGCTCGACTATCAGCTCGACGGCGCGGAAACGGGCCTTGACTTCTTCCGCCGTCTGCGTGCCGACGACGTGCGCGTGCCGGCCATTCTCGTGACCGGTTTCACCGACGAGTCCCGCGTGATCGCCGCGTTGCGCGCGGGCGTCTCGGACGTGGTGCCGAAATCGGGTGACTACCTCGACTATCTGCCTGAAGCCGTCGCGCGCGTGCTATCGCAGGTCGCGCTGCAGCGCGCCTCCGACGAAGCGCTGCTCCTGCGCGACCGCGAAGAGCACTATCGCACGCTCTCCGAAGCCTTGCCGCACCTCGTGCTCACCTGCGGCGCGGACGGCAATTGCGACTTCGTCTCGAAGCAGTGGCTCGACTACACGGGTCTCGACGCGGGCCAGTCACACGGTCTCGCTTGGCTCGACGCCGTGCATGCCGACGACCGCGAAGAGATTCGCCACACCTGGCTCAAGGCCGTGAGCAGCGGCGCCGCCGATTATCGCCACGAATTGCGGATTCGCCGCGACGATGGCGCTTATCGATGGTTCGATGTCCGAATCGTTCCGATGCGCGACCCGCGCGGCGGCGTGAACAAATGGTTCGGCAGTTGCACCGACATCGACGCACAGCGTGAAGCGACCCAGGAGCGCGAGCGCCTGCTCGCCTCGGAGCAGGCCGCGCGGCAGACCGCTGAAGAAGCCAACCGCGCGAAAGACCGCTTCCTCGCCATGCTTTCGCACGAGCTGCGCACGCCGCTCACGCCGGTGCTCGCGGGCACGCGTCTGCTGGAGCAGATCCCGGGCCTGCCCGATGCGGCGCGCGCGGGCGTGCTGATGATCCGCCGCAATATCGAGCTCGAGGCGCGTCTGATCGACGACCTGCTCGATCTCACGCGCGTGGCCAACGGCAAGCTGAGCCTTGCGCTGGAGACCGTCGATGTCCACGAGGTGATCGAGGCCGTGCTCGAGCTCTTCCATAGCGAAATCCAGATCAAACAGCAGGACGTCCACGTCGATCTGCGCGCGCAGCAGCATTACGTGCGCGGCGACCGTGCGCGCCTGCAGCAGATGCTCTGGAACCTCGTGCGCAACGCCGCGAAGTTCACGCCAGACGGGGGCCACATCTACGTGCGCACGCGCGACGAGCGCATGCAGGTAGAGATCGAGGTCGAGGATACGGGCATCGGCATTGCGCCCGAGCAAATCGGCAAGCTCTTTCATGCCTTCGAGCAGGGCAGCCACAATCTCACGCGCCAGTTCGGCGGACTCGGTCTAGGCCTTGCCGTGACGCGGGCGCTGACCGAGGCGCACGGCGGTAACGTGAGCGCGAAGAGCCCCGGCGCGCATTGTGGCGCGACCTTCACGATCGTGCTGCCGACTGCGGCGCGAGGCGAAGGGGCGGCCGCGACCGCCGAGCTGCGCGGGCGGCACCCGGTGGGCGCGATGAACATCCTGTTGATCGAAGATCACGAGGACACCGCCGAGGTCATGTCGCATCTGATGCGCGCGGGCGGCCACGAGGTGGCGGTGGCGGGCAGCGTGGCCGGCGCGCTCGCGCTCACGGCCAGCATGGCCTTTGACCTCGTGGTGAGCGATATCGGCCTGCCGGATGGCTCGGGCATCGACTTCATCCGGGCGTTTCGTGCGCAATCAACGGCGCCCGCTGTTGCGCTCACCGGCTTCGGCACCGACGACGACGTGCGACGCAGCGTGGAAGCGGGCTTTACCGCGCACCTCACGAAGCCCGTCAACTTCGAGCAGCTCGAACGGCTCATTGAAGAGGCCGCAGCGGCGCGCAGCGCGGCGGCCGAGTCCGATTCCGCCGCGCCTCGTCCCTGACGCTGTCTCGATCCGGGCACAAAAAAGCCCGCGCGACCTTGCGGCGGCGCGGGCTTTTGTCTGGGCGCTCGTGCGGGCTTAGCGCGGATTGTTCTGCAACGAATCGCGGATCTCGCGCAGCAGCAGCACGTCTTCCGGCGTGGGCGGCGGCTCGGCGGGCGCGGCGGCTTGCGGCTGGCGCAGCTTGTTGATGAACTTCACCATCAGAAAGATGATGAACGCGAGAATGACGAAGTTGATCACCGCGGTAATGAACGAGCCATAGCCGAACACGGCCACGCCCGCGGTCTGCAGATCCTTGTACGACTCGGGGTTGCCTTTGTAGCTGGCCGGAATATGGCCGAGCCGAACGAACATGTTCGAGAAGTCGAGGCCGCCCGTGATCACGCCGATGACCGGCATGATGAGGTCTTTCACGATCGAGTTGACAATGCTCGAGAACGCACCGCCGATGATCACACCGACGGCGAGATCCATCACGTTGCCTTTGACGGCGAATTCCTTGAACTCCTGGACGATGCTCATGAGCGGGCTCTCCCTGAATGGTGCAGCACGGGGCTGGGGTCAATACGGCGTATTGGCGCAATCATAGCGAACGCATCCGTATCGCGGTAGCAATTTGACATTCCCTGACCTTTTGACGGGGACCGGCGACGGAGTCCCGGCGAACGCATGCGGCGTGCCCACCGCGCGTGCGCTGAGTTAGCGCGCAAGCGAGATCTGCTGGTGAAAGGTCGCTGGATCGGTGTTGGTGCCACACAGCAGCACGCCGACGCGTTTGCCTTGCAGCGTGTCGCGCAGCGGCCCGAGCAAGCCCGCCGTGGCGGTGGCGCAAGCAGGCTCGACGGCGAGTTTGAGTTGCTCGAAGAGCACGCGCATCGCGCTGCGCAAGGCGTCGTCGGAGACCGTAACGACGCGCTCGAGATGACGGCGGCACAGCGTATAGCTGTATTGCTCCGCATGCGGCGCCATGAGCGAGTCGGCGATCGAGTGCATGTGGGTCAGGCGCACCGTATGGTTCGCGGCGAAGCTGCGCGCCATCACGTCCGCGCCCTCGGGCTCGACGCCATACACGTGCACGCGGGGATTCGCGAGCCGCAGCGCGGTGGCGACGCCCGCTGCGAGCCCGCCGCCGCCGATCGGCACGACGACCGCGTCGAGATCGGGCGCCTGGGTGGCCCATTCGTAGCCGAGCGTGGCCGTGCCGAGCACCGTGCGATAGCCGTTGAAGGGATGCACGAAATAGCGTCCCTCGTCGGTCTCGATACGGCGCACGATCTCGAACGCCTCGCTGCTGTTGCCCGCCACGACGATTTCTGCGCCAAAGCGCTTGCACTGCGCGACGCGTGCCGCGCTCGCGGAGCGAAAGAGCACGACCTTCGCGCTGATGCCAAGGCGCATCGCCGCGTACGCCACTGCAATTGCGTGATTGCCGCCCGAAACGCACGTGACGCCCGCGCTGCGTTGCGCGGCGTCGAGGGCGAGCAGATGCGTGAATGCGCCGCGCACCTTGAAGGTGCCGCTCGACTGCAGCAGCTCGAACTTGAAGTTCACGAGTGTCGCTTCGAGCGTGGACAGATCGTGGCGGTCGAACACCGGCGTGCGCAGCACCCACGGAGCGAGCGCGAAATGCTGCGAGGCGATCTCGTCGAGCGTGGGGATCGCCTCACCGTCGATCGTGTGACTGGTGGGCAGCGGCGCGGCGGTGGACATGATGGTGCGCGTCCGACGTGGTTACTGTGCCAGGGCTTCGACGGACATGCCGTGCACGAGCTTGCGCAGGAAACCTTCGCAGGCCGCGAGCTGTTCGAGCGAGACGTATTCGTTCGGCTTGTGCGCCTGCTGGATGTCGCCGGGGCCGCACACCACGCTCGGAATGCCCGCGCGTGCGAACAGGCCCGCCTCGGTGCCATAGGCCACCTTGCGTCGCGCCTGATCGGCAGTGAGCGCGCGCACGAGCTGCGTAATCGCGGCTTGCTCGGTGGCGTCGAGGCCGGGGGCGGCGGCGATCTTCGTGAACTCGATTGCGCCCACCGCGTGCTCGCGCTGCATCTTCGGCACCAGCGTTTCGCGTGCGTACTGCTCGATGCGCGCGAAGATCGTGTCGGGGTCGAGCGTCGGCAGATTGCGGAACTCGAACGCGAAGCGGCATTCGGCGGGCACCGTGTTGATCGCGTTGCCGCCTTCGATCGTGCTCGTCTGCGCGGTCGTGAACGGCACGTCGTAAAGCTCGTCGAACGGACCGTTCGCGCGGAACTCGTCGGCCATGTCGCGGATGTAGCAGATGAGGCGCGCCGCGTACTCGATCGCGTTCAGGCCGCGCGGCGTGAGCGACGAATGAGCGGCCTGCCCGCGCACGCAGCACTGGTACGCGTTGATGCCCTTGTGCGCGACGATGGGGCGCATGCTCGTGGGCTCGCCCACGATGCAGCCTTCAGGCTTCACACCGCGCTTCACGAGTTCTTCGATCATGAGCGGCGCGCCTACGCAGCCTACTTCCTCGTCGAACGAGAGCGCGAGGTGCAAGGGCTTGGCAAGCTTCGTCTGCTGGATCTCAGGCAGGAGCGTGAGCGCCGCGCCGATGAAACCCTTCATGTCGCAGGTGCCGCGGCCATAGAGCAGCCCGTCGCGAATCTCGGGCTTGAATGGGTCGCTGTCCCATTTCTGGCCGTCCACGGGCACCACGTCGGTGTGGCCGGAGAGCACGATGCCGCCGTTCGTTTCGCCGTTGTGCGCGGGGATCGTGGCGAACAGGTTGGCCCATTTGCCGTCGCGGCCATAGGTGAGCGTCGATTCGATGCCGCGCGCGCGCAGATCGTCGCGCACGGTCTCGATCAGGCCGAGATTCGGATGGCGGCTGACCGTATCCATCGAAACCAGACGGGTGACCCAGGCAAGCGAGGCGGGAAGGGAGGCGGAAGGCGTGGACGACTGCGCTGCTTCAGCGGCGAGGGACATGTTGGACTCCAGCTTGCTTGTATTCTTCATCTTACCCAAAAAGAATACGGCAAGCCAAAGCCGCGAGCCGTATGGCGTCCCACGCAGCGGGCGACTGCGCTGGGCATGGCGCGTTGCAGCATGACGTGAAAACGCCCGCGCAGAGGGCAATCCGCGCGGGCGTCCGAAGATGATGAAAAGGCGTTCAGCGCGATGCGCCAGCGCGATTGGGCGCACCGAGCGCGCGCAACGTTTCCTTCACGGTCGCAACACGTACCGCGAGATCGGGGCTGCGCGTTTCGATGCGCAGCTTGTCCTGCCCCGCGAGCTTGATGTGCTTGTGCTTCTGCACCATCTCGATGATGCGCATGGCGTCCACGGGCGGATTCGGCACGAACTGCAGGCCGATGACCGCTTCGCCCGCATCGATCTTCGTGATGCCGAGGGGCTTGGCCGCCAGACGCAGACGGTGCGTTTCGATCAGCGCATGCGCTTGCGCGGGCATCTTGCCGAACCGGTCGATCAGCTCTTCCTGAATGCCGTCGATCGAATCGTCGTGCTCGCAGTTCGCGAGCCGCTTGTAGAGCGACAGGCGCTCCTGCACGTCGCCGCAATAGTCGGCGGGCAGGATGGCGGGCGCGTGCAGGTTGATCTCGGTGGTCGCCGCGAGCGGCGCGTTGAGATCGGGCTCGCGGCCGTCTTTCAGCGCCTTCACGGCGTCGTTGAGCATGTCCGTATACAGCTGGAAGCCGATCTCCTGGATCTCGCCCGACTGCTTGTCGCCGAGCACCTCGCCCGTGCCACGAATCTCGAGGTCGTGCATCGCCAGATAGAAGCCCGAACCGAGTTCCTCCATCTGCTGAATGGCTTCGAGCCGGCGTTGCGCCTGCTTCGTGAGCCCTTGCGGATCGTGCACGAGCAAATACGCGTACGCCTGGTGGTGCGAACGCCCGACACGGCCGCGCAGCTGGTGCAGCTGCGCGAGGCCGAACTTGTCGGAACGGTGGATGAGGATCGTGTTCGCCGTCGGCACGTCGATGCCGGTCTCGATGATCGTCGTGCAGAGCAGCACGTTCGCGCGTTGCGCTACGAAATCGCGCATCACGGCTTCGAGTTCGCGCTCGTGCATCTGGCCGTGCGCCACGGCGATGCGCGCTTCCGGCACGAGCGCTTCGAGCATCGCACGGCGGTTCTCGATGGTCTCGACCTCGTTGTGAAGGAAGTACACCTGACCGCCGCGCTTGAGTTCGCGCAGCATGGCCTCGCGAATCACGCTGTCTTCTTCGCGGCGCACGAACGTCTTGATGGCGAGGCGCTTTTGCGGCGCGGTCGCGATCACGGAGAAGTCGCGCAGGCCTTCGAGCGCCATGCCGAGCGTACGCGGAATCGGCGTGGCGGTGAGCGTGAGCACGTCGACTTCCGCGCGCAGCGCCTTGAGCGCCTCCTTCTGACGCACGCCGAAACGGTGTTCCTCGTCGATGATCACGAGCCCGAGGCGCTTGAACTGTACATCGGACGAAAGCAGCTTGTGCGTGCCGATCACGATATCGACGCTGCCGTCGTTGATCTGCTGGATCGAGCCGCTCACTTCCTTGGCGGACTTGAAGCGCGACAGCTCGGCGATGCGCACGGGCCAGTCGGCGAAGCGGTCCGTGAAGGTCTGCGTGTGCTGCTCGGCGAGCAGCGTGGTGGGCGAGAGGATTGCCACCTGCTTGCCGCCCATCACGGCGATGAACGCCGCGCGCAATGCCACTTCCGTTTTGCCGAAGCCCACGTCGCCGCAGACGAGGCGGTCCATCGGCTTGCCGCTCGTCATGTCGCCGATGACCGCGGCGATCGCGGCGGCCTGGTCCGGCGTTTCCTCGAAACCGAAACTCTCCGCGAACTTGACATAGTCTCGCGGCTCGAGCGCGAACGCGTGGCCCTCGCGCGCGGCGCGGCGTGCGTAGAGGTTCAAAAGCTCGGCGGCCGTGTCGCGGATCTGCTGCGCGGCCTTGCGGCGCGCCTTTTCCCACTGGCCCGAACCGAGCGCATGCAGCGGCGCGCTATCGGGATCGGCGCCGCTGTAGCGCGAAATCACATGCAGTTGCGATACCGGCACGTAGAGCTTGCTGCCGTTCGCATATTCGAGGTGCAGGAACTCGGTGTCGCCTTCGCCGAGGTCCATCGTCACCAGACCGTGATAACGGCCGATGCCATGCTGCGCATGGACCACCGGATCGCCCACTTTCAGCTCGGAAAGGTCGCGCACCATCGAATCGACGTTGCTCGCCTGTTCCTGGCGACGGCGCCCGGCGCGGCGCGCGAGCGGGCCGTAAAGCTCGGTCTCGGTGATGACCGCGAGTTCCTCGCCCGGCAGCGAGAAGCCCGTGGAGAGGGGCGCGACGCCCATCGTGAAACGCTCGTCGCCGGTGAGCCAGTCCTCGAAGCTGTCCGCGCCCGCGGGGCGCAGATGGTTGTCGGCGAGCAACTGCGCGATGGTTTCGCGCCGGCCCGCCGATTCCACCGCGAACAGCACGCGGTTCTTCGTCGTTTCGAGGTACGTGCGCAGCGACGCGAGCGGGTCGTCGGCGTGGCGGTCGATCGCGAGGTTCGGCAGCGCCGTGGCCCAGCCGCCCGCGCTCGTGGCGGGCAGCACGAGACGTGCGAACGGCTTCGCGAACGTAAAGAAGTCCTCGTCGGTCAGGAAGAGTCGCTGCGGCTCCAGGATCGGCCGCTCGCGGTCATGCGAGAGGAAGTTGTGGCGCTGCTTCGTGTCGTTCGTGAAGCGGCGGATCGAGGCGTCGAGGTCGCCCGAGAACACCAGCTGCGCGTTTTCCGGCAGGTAGTGGAAGAGCGTGGCCGTTTCTTCGAAAAAGAGCGGCAGGTAGTATTCGATGCCCGCTGACGGCACGCCGTTGCCCATGTCCTTGTAGATCGTCGCGCGGCTCGGGTCGCCCTCGAACACCTCGCGCCAGCGGCTGCGAAACGCCGTGCGCGCGGCTTCGTCGAACGGGAATTCGCGGCCGGGCAGCAGGCGCACGTCCTTCACGGGATAGAGGCTGCGCTGGCTGTCCGGATCGAACGCGCGGATCGAGTCGACCTGGTCGTCGAAGAGGTCGATGCGGTAGGGCAGCGGCGAGCCCATCGGAAAGAGGTCGATGAGCGAGCCGCGCACGCAATATTCGCCCGGGCGCACCACCTGGCTCACGTGCTCGTAGCCCGCGAGCGTGAGCTGCGACTTGAGCTTCGCTTCGTCGAGGCGTTCGCCCTGCGAGAACGAGAACGTATACGCCGCGAGGAACGAGGCGGGCGGCATGCGGTAGAGCGCCGTGGTGGCCGGCACGATGAGAATGTCGCAGCGGCCTTCGCCGAGATCGTGCAGCGTCGCGAGGCGCTCGGAAACGAGGTCCTGATGCGGCGAGAACGTGTCGTACGGCAGCGTTTCCCAGTCGGGCAACAGGCGCACGCGCGCCTCGGGCGCGAAGAACGGAATCTCCTGGGCGAGGCGCTGCGCGTCCACGGCGCTCGCGCAGATCACGGCCAGCAGCGGCGCACGGGCGGCGCTGGCGCGCGCGGCCTCGCGGTAGCGGGCGATCAGGAGCGCGTCGGACGAGCCGTGCGTGCCGTCGAACGCGTAGCGCTGCCCCGGCTTGACGACGGCAACGGGGGACGGGGATTGCGAGGAAGCGGCGATATCGGACATGGGCAACAGGGTGGCCGACGTTTGTGTCGGCGCTTGTGTCGGTATGGTGGCCAGTTCAGTTCGGGCACGGTGCAACACCGGGATATGGGGGCCGGTTTGCGGTCTTCAAGTGAATTCGGCGCGCTTTTCCTTACGTTGCGCGGGCATTCCAGGGCCGTTTTGCGGGCGTCCGGCGTGCGGGTAAGGGACCTATTATAAAATCCGTCCTTTAATTTGACTCATGCGGCTCGCGACACCGTGACTTCACGCCTCTTTGCCCTGATTCCGTGCGCCGGTACCGGCAGCCGGTCGGGCTCGGCCATGCCGAAACAATATCGAATCGTTGCCGGACGCGACCTCCTGCACTATACGCTTGCCGCTTTTGACGCCTGCAACGAATTCTCGCAGACGCTCGTGGTGATTTCTCCCGACGATAACCACTTCGACGCCCGGCGCTTCGGCGGCCTGCGCTTTGCCGTGCGCCGCTGCGGCGGCGCCTCGCGCCAGGCTACGGTCTATAACGGCCTCGCCGCGCTCGCCGAATTCGGCGCAACCGACGACGACTGGGTGCTCGTGCACGACGCCGCGCGTCCCGGCATCACGCCGGCGCTGATCCGCGCGCTCGTCGAGTCGCTCAAGGACGACCCCGTGGGCGGCATCATGGCGCTGCCGGTGGCCGACACGCTCAAGCGCGTCGCGCCGAAGGACCCCGCGGCGCCCGGCGCGCATATCGCGCGCACCGAATCGCGCGACGGCCTCTGGCAGGCCCAGACCCCGCAGATGTTCCGCATCGGCATGCTGCGCACGGCCATCGAGCGCGCGCAGCAGGACGGCCACGATCTCACTGACGAAGCGAGCGCGATCGAGTGGCTCGGCCACGCGCCGCGACTCGTGCAGGGCAGCCTGCGCAACTTCAAGGTGACGTACCCCGAAGATTTCGCGCTCGCCGAAGCGATCCTCAGCCGGCCCGCGGAGTAAGCGCGCCGCAATCCCTTTACCCGGAACCCCAAACATGGACATCAGAATCGGACAAGGCTACGACGTGCACGCGCTGGTGCCGGGCCGCCCGCTCGTGCTCGGCGGCGTGACGATCCCCTACGATCGCGGCCTGCTCGGCCACTCGGACGCCGACGTGCTGCTGCACGCCATCACCGACGCGCTGTTCGGCGCCGCCGCGCTCGGCGACATCGGCCGCCATTTCCCCGATACCGACAAGCAGTTCTACGGCGCGAACAGCCGCGTGCTGCTGCGCGAATGTCTGCGCCGCGTGCAGGAGGCGGGCTTCACCCTCATGAACGTCGATACCACGGTGATCGCACAGGCGCCCAAGCTCGCGCCGCACATCGAATCGATGCGCAAGACGATCGCCGAAGACCTGAACCTGCCGGTCGAGCGCGTCAACGTGAAAGCGAAGACGAATGAAAAGCTCGGCTATCTCGGCCGCAGCGAAGGGATCGAAGCGCAGGCGGCGGTATTGCTGCAGCGCGCATGAGCGGTTATTCAACCGTCATTTTGAAGGGTTGAACGGCGCGAGCAGGACCCGTGCCTGCTCCGCACCTGACGGCGATGATTGCAGCTGCAATCATCGCCGTTGCTTTTCTTGCCGATTAATTTCCGTTTTTTTCGTCCCATACTGAACCGGTATCCGGAAGTGGGGAGGACGATGGCGGGAGTTGAAAGACGCGTGAAAGGCCTCGATGGCCTGCGGGCGCTGGCAGTGGTGCTCGTGTTCCTCTCGCACAAGGCCCACGTCGACGCGGTCGATGCGGGCAAGATCGGCGTCTGGCTGTTCTTTCTGATCAGCGGCTATCTGATCATCGGTGAGTTGCATCGCAATCGGGTCCGCATCGAGCAGCACGGCGCGCGCACGGCCGCGCTGCTGTACGTCTTTTTCATGAAGCGCACGCTGCGCATTTTTCCCGTGTATTACCTGCTGCTCGTGGCGCTCACCATCGCGCATGCGAGCTTCTATCAGCGCGATGTCGATCTCGGGCTAGCATGGCATTTCGTATTCCTCTCCAATTACTGGATCGGCGTGGTGCACGACGGTTGGCCCGGCACCGTGTCGCATTTCTGGAGCCTCGCGGTCGAGCAGCAGTTCTATCTCGTCGCGCCGTTTGCGCTGCTGTTCGTGCGCGCGTCGCGCCATCTCGCGCTCTGCGCGGTGGTCATCGCGGCGGCGGCGTGCGCGCATCTCGCGCTCTACGAAGCAGGGGCGATCGCGCCGCTCATCTACGCATTCTCGCCGTGGAATTTCGCCATGCTTGCGCTCGGTGGCGCACTGGCGATCGGCGGCGCGCGCGTGCCATTACGCCCGGGGGTGTTGAGCGCGTTGTGGTTCGTCGGGGCGTGTGCGGCGGTTGCCGGCTTCGCGCTGGCGCGCGCCGATTGTGCTGACTGCGCCGAAGGCGTGACGAGCGTGACGATGCTGCCGGGCTGCTTCGACATCGGGCTCGCGCTCTCGCTCGGCGCGCTGTTCCTGTGGCTCGTGCGCCGACAGGACAGCGTACTGGTCGCAGCGCTGGAACTGCGGCCGCTCGCATATCTCGGCACGATCAGCTACGGCTTCTATCTGTTTCACAACCTCGTGCCGGCGCGCCTTGGCATGGCGCCGGGGCTCTATGCGAGGCTCCATGTGCCCGATATTGCACAGCCGGCCCTCGCGCTCGTTTTGCAGTTCGCGCTGGCCGTGTTGCTCGCCCATCTGTCGTGGCAGGTGCTGGAAAAGCGCGTGCTCGAGTGGAAGCGGCCGCTCGAAACGGCCATACGCAACCGCCTGCCCACCCGCACCGCCGCGAGCCAGACGTGATGCGCCACGGCGCGAGGCCTAGAGCGTTCCGCCGCCGACTTCGCGCCCGTCCGGACACAGCTCGCCGGTCTGCAACCCATCGAGGACGCGCAGCACTTCTTCGGCGCTGCGCCCGACGTTCAGGTTGTTCACCGTGACATGCTGGATCGTGTTGTCGGGATCGACGATGAACGTCGCGCGCAGCGCCACGCCCGCTTCCTTGTCGCGTATGCCGAGCTGATCGATGAGTTCGCCCTTCACGTCGCCGAACGAATAGTGATTGAGGCGATCGAGCGTCTTGTCCTCGCGTCGCCAGGCGAGCTTCACATATTCGTTATCGCAGCTGCCGCCCATCACGACCGTTTCGCGGTCATCGAATTCCTTGATGAGCCGTGCGAACGCGACGATCTCGGTGGGGCAAACGAGCGTGAAATCCTTGGGGTAGAAGTAGATGACCTTCCACTTGTTGGCGAAGGTCTGCTCGGTGATCTCGGTGAACGCCGACTCGCCGTTTTCTTCGGGATGGTTGAAGCCGGGCTTCGCGGCCGTGACGGTAAAGGCTTCGAGTTTGTCGCCGACGGTTTTCATGGCGGAGGTCCTCAGACGAGAGACGGGCCGGGCGGCCCGCTTTGACGCCACGCGCTGCGTGGCGTGCCCAGGAAAACGATTGTCGCAGGTGCGGGCGGCGCGTGGTGCGGCGGTGCGCCGCCGCCGGGTCTCGATCAGGAGGGGACGAGCCTCAGGCGCCCTTGGCGAGCGGGAACTCGATCGTCACTTCGAGGCCCGGGCCCGGCAGCCGGTTGCGCAGGCGCAGCGCGCCGCGATAGCGGCCCACGAGGCGCTGCACGATGGCCATGCCGAGTCCCGTGCCGTTGGCCTGCGTGCGGGCCGTATCGACGCGGTAAAACGGCCGCGTGACGAGCGGGAGCTGATCCTCGGGAATGCCCGGGCCTTCGTCGACCACCGAGAGCTCGACGCGCGAATGCGAGACGCGCGTTTCGAGCATGATGTGCGGAATGCCGTCCGTTTCGCTCGCGCCGTACTTGCGCGCGTTCTCGATCAGGTTGCCCACGACGCGGCGCATGTCGGTGTCGTCGGCTTCGATCATGGCCGAGGGCGCGAGTCGCGTGATGAGACGCACGCCGTCTTCGCTTGCCATGCGCGCGGCCATCTCGCCGGCAATGACCGAGAGGTCGACGCGCTCGGGCATGCGCTGGGTGGGCCGAGCGTAGTCGAGGAAGCGGCCGATGATCATGTCCATCTGCTCGATGTCGTCGATCATCGCGTCCTTGGTGGCCTGGTCGGACGGACTCATCTCCGTCTCGAGGCGCAGGCGCGCGAGCGGCGTGCGCAAATCGTGCGAGATGCCCGCGAGCATCAGCGCGCGGTCGGCCTCCAGCTGCTCGAGGTCGCGCACCATCTGGTTGAACGAGCGATTCGTTTCGGCTGCGACACCCATGCCGCTCTCAGGCAAGGGCGCAGGCGGCTGCCCCGAGCCCAGCATGCGCGCCGACATGGCGAGCCGCGCGAATGGCCGGTTCACGAGACTCGTGATGAAGGCCGCCCCGAAAAGCGATAGCGCAAGCGCCGAGACGCCCCATCCGACCCACTGCAAACCGGTGACATTGTCGAGCTGGTCGCGGTCGAGCGCGACCCAGTAGTCGTCTTCGTCGATCTTGAAGCTGATCCACACGCCCGGAATGTCGTTCACGGACTGCGCGATCACGGTGTCGTCGCCAAGACGGCCGCGGATGTCGTGCTCGATCAGGCGATTGAGCGACTCATCGGGCTGGAGCTTGTATTTGTCGGTGGTTTCGCGCGGGTACACGCGCACGCCCTCGTTACTCTCGAGATCCTGCAGCAGTGCGCGGCGCAGATCGGGATCGGAGTAGAGGAGTGCGGTGCGCGTGAGCTTCACGATCGCGACGAGCTGGAGCGCCACGCGCTGCGCGCGCGGCTCCCGTTCGATCACGCGAAAGCTCTGGAACCACGCGGCGAGACTGACCGCGATGAGAAGGGCGATCAGCAGGAAGGTGCGCCAGAACAGATCGCCGAACGCGAGCGTGAGCAAACGCCGGTCAATCCGCATGGGCCCTTCCCGTTTCAACAGAGGCAGTGCAGACAACGAGACACCATTCAGGATCACGCGGCGCCGTCGGGAATGAACACATACCCGAGGCCCCAGACCGTTTGAATGAAACGCGGGCTGCCCGGATCGGGTTCGATGAGCTTGCGCAGGCGCGAGATCTGCACGTCGAGGCTGCGGTCGAACACTTCGTATTCACGGCCGCGCGCCAGTTCCATGAGCTTTTCGCGCGAGAGCGGCTGGCGCGGATGACGCGCGAACACCTTGAGCACCGAGAATTCGCCCGTGGTGAGCGGAATTTCCTGGCCGGCCTTGGTGAGCGTGCGCGTGGCGAGGTTCAACGCGAATTCACCGAACTCGAACACTTCGGTGGTTTCCGAGGGCGCGCCCGGCAGTTCGGACGGCGCCTGACGGCGCAGCACCGCGTGAATGCGGGCGACGAGTTCGCGCGGGTTGAAAGGCTTGGGCAGATAGTCGTCGGCACCCATTTCGAGGCCGACGATGCGATCCACGTCCTCGCCCTTGGCGGTGAGCATGATGATGGGCGTGCGGTCGTTGCTACCGCGCAGGCGGCGGCAGATCGACAGGCCGTCTTCGCCTGGCAGCATGAGGTCGAGCACCAGCAGGTCGAAACGCTCGCGCACCCACAGCTTGTTCATGGCGGGGGCGTTTTCGGCCACATAGACGTTGAAGCCTTGCTCGCCGAGGTAGCGGCGCAGCAGGTCCCGCAGTCGGGGATCGTCATCGACAACGAGAATTTTGGACGGGTTTTTGGTTTCCATGCCTGGCATCTTAGCGCGATTGGATAGTGGTGCGAGTTTGCACCAATTATCAGGTTACAGTCAGTTACAAAATTTACCCGTGCTGTGCCACGACCGCAAGCACCGACAGATAGACTTCTTTACGGAAAGCGGCAGTTCGGTAGATACTTCATTCGACTTTAAAATTCATGCCCGCGCCGAGCCGGGTTCGCACATGTATTCGAGGTAGCCGTTTGCCGCGTCAAGAAGGGAACAAAACGATGGGAGGGGTCAGGCCGACAATGCGCCACACCATGCTTGCACTGGCGCTAGCCGGTGGCGTGGCGGCTGCACTGGAGTCGGTGCCGGCCCGGGCCCAGCCCTCCGCAGACCGCTACGAGAACTCGCAGTCCTCCGCTCGCTCGCCGTTCGGCAAATCGTCGATGCGGCGCGTACGCAGCGACACGATCCCGCGCCCCGCGTCGGACATCAACCAGCGTCCCGCGGTTCCCCCCGATCTCGATCAGCGTCGCCGCGACGGCCATATGACGCCTGATGAGCGGCGCCTCCTGCGCCAGCATATCGAAGACGCCGTGCGCGAACTGTACAAGCGCTAATGCCGCTGAGGCGGTGTAAATGCCGCTCTGCTGCGAAAGTGCCGCAATAACGTTTACGCGATTTTCTCTTCGCACCTCATGCACGCCTTTCTCACGCCTTTCATGATTTTACCGGCTTCGAAGCGCGCATTCGCGCGCTTGCGCCGCCGAAACGCGCTGAAAAATACCGTAGCAATTGCACTGTCAACATCCGTTTCGTCGCAGCCGTTAAGCCGGTACCTTCAATGATTGCGCCGGCGGATTCGTCGTGCGCCCATTCATCATGAGCGACTCCAGACGGTCGAAGGCAAGCGCGCAGTCCGCCGCCCGCGCAGCGGCGCCCGACGACGGCGCGGATGCACTGCTCGATGCCGATGACGCCCGCCATCTTCTCGTGCGCACGGGCTTCGCGCCGCGCGAGAGCGAAGTCGAGCCTTATGTGGGGCTCTCGCGAGAGCAGGCTGTCGCGGGGCTCATCGGCAGCGCGCGCAGCGAGGCGCTCACGCCGCTGCCCGCGTGGACCGCCGAAGTCCCGCCGAGTCGGGCGCAGCGCAACGCGTGGACCCCAGAAGAGCGCCAGCAAGCGCAGCGCCAGCGCGGTGCGCGCTATGACGAATTGCGCGCATGGTGGCTGCGCGAGATGCTCGTCACGCCTTCGCCGCTGACCGAGCGCATGACGCTCTTCTGGCACAACCACTTCACCTCGGGTCAGGACAAAGTCGGCGAACCGCAGTTGATGGCCGCGCAAAACGCGCTGTTGCGGCGCGATGCGCTGGGCAGTTTCGCGAGCATGCTGCATGCGGTCGCGAAGGACCCCGCGATGCTGCTTTACCTCGACGGCGCGAGCAATCGCAAGGGCCGGCCCAACGAGAATTTCGCGCGTGAAGTGATGGAGCTGTTCACGCTGGGCGAAGGACAGTACGCGCAGCGCGACGTTGCCGAAGCGGCGCGCGCCTACACGGGTTGGAGTCTCGATCCCGACACCCAGGCGTTCGTCTGGCGCGCCGATTTGCACGACGACGGCGAGAAGACCGTGCTGGGACGCAGCGGGCCGTTCGACGGCGACCAGGTGCTCGACATCCTGCTCATGCAGCCGCAAACTGCCAGGTATGTGTCGGCGAGGCTTTGGCGCGAGTTCATCTCCGCGACGCCCGACGATGCGCAGCTTGCAAGCGTCGCCGATCGTTTTCGCGCAAGCGGTTATGACGTCGGCGCCGCGCTTCGCGCGCTCTTCGTCACTCCCGCGTTCTGGGATGAGCGCAATCGGGGTGTGCTCGTCAGTTCGCCTGTGGAGTTCATCGTCGGCACGCTGCGGCGCTTCGATGTGGCCTATGGCGATACGCTGCCGTTCGCGCTCCGCTCGGCCGCGTTGGGCGAGAACCTGTTCTATCCGCCGAACGTGAAGGGGTGGCCCGGCGGGGCATCGTGGATCAATAGCTCGACGCTGCTCGCGCGCAAGCAGTTCGTCGAGCAGCTGTTTCGTGCGACGGAAGCAGGGCGGCCGCATGCTTCGGCCGCAGCGACCAGGATCGCCGCAAGCATGCCGCAAAACATGCAGAACGCGCCGAACGCGATGCGGCGTGACGCGTTGCAAGGCGGCATGCGCTTCGATCTGGATGGCTGGCTCTCGCGCTACGGTCTCACCGCCGATGCCACGCCAGGCTTGTCCGCGCAGTTGCAAATGCAGCATGCAGTCCTGCCGCTGGCGCCCGTCGATGCGATTGCAGTTGGCAGCCGTGCGGGTTCGTATCTCCAGGCACTGCTGATGGATCCGGTGTATCAGTTGAAGTGAAGCAATGAATACGAATAGCCGAATCCCTGGCGGCAATGTGCGCCGCCGCACTGACGAGCGAGGCAAGCCATGAAGCGACGCGACTTTCTTGCAGCCGGTGCGACGGCCGCCGCGGTGGCGGGTACTACGCTATGGTTGCCTCGCGCTGCGCGCGCGCAAGGCACGGTGTCCATGCATGCGGGCACGGCGAGCGGCTACGAGAACCTGCTGATTCTCGTCGAGCTCAAGGGCGGCAACGACGGCCTCAACACCGTCGTGCCGTTTGCCGATCCGCTCTACTACAGCTACCGGCAAACGATCGGCGTGCCGCGCGCACAGGCGATTCAACTGGACGAGCGCACGGCGCTGCATCCGGCGCTCGCGCCGCTCATGCCGATGTGGCGCGCGCACGAGCTCGCGATCGTGCAGGGCGTGAGCTACCCGCAGCCCAATCTTTCGCACTTTCGGTCCATCGAGATCTGGGACACGGCTTCGCGCTCCAACGAATATCTGCGCGAGGGCTGGCTTACGCGCGCGTTTGCACGCGAGCCGGTGCCGTCCGGATTCGCCGCCGATGCGCTCGTGCTCGGCAGCGCCGAGATGGGGCCGCTCTCGAACGGCGCGCGCGCCATCGCGCTCGTCAATCCGGCACAGTTCGCACGCGCTTCGCGCCTCGTGACACCGGTCTCGCTCAAGGAACGCAATCCCGCGCTCGCGCATATCCTCGACGTCGAGAACGACATCGTGCATGCCGCCGATGCGCTGCGGCCCCGCCCGGGCAATTACGCGCTGAAGACTGCGTTTCCGCCAGGCGCGTTCGGCACCTCGATCAAAACGGCCATGCAGGCGCTCGCCTCGAGCGACACCCCGCAAGGTACGCCGATGGCGGGGCGCGGTGTCGCGGTGATTCGTCTGACGCTGAACGGCTTCGACACGCATCAGAACCAGCCGCAGCGTCACGCCGACTTGCTGCGCCAGTTCGCGACGGGCATGGCGGCGATGCGCTCGGCGCTCGCAGAACTCGGGCGTTGGGACCGCACGCTCATCGTGACGTATGCGGAATTCGGGCGGCGGGTGCGCGAGAATCAAAGCCGCGGCACCGATCACGGTACGGCTTCGGCGCACTTCGTCGCGGGCGGGCGGGTGGCGGGCGGGCTCTATGGCCAGGCGCCGCAACTCACGCGGCTCGACGGCAACGGCAATCTGCCGGTGGGCGTCGATTTCAGGCAGATCTATGCGACCGTGCTAGGCCCGTGGTGGGGCCTCGACGCGCAGGCCGTGCTGCAGCAGCGCTTCGAGCCGCTGCCCTTGCTGCGCGCGTAGCGCGGGCGTCAACCGCGCCGCGCGGCGCGCCAGGCGATCCAGAGCTTGCGCACTGGCGTGAGCACGATCTGCTGATGCAGCACCTGGTAGCCTTCGCGCTCGACTTCGTCGAGCAACGCGAGTTCGAGCGCAGCGAGCGCACGCAAGGTGCTCTGGTCCCGCCGTGCCGAAGCGGGAATCGCGTCGAGCGCTGCCTGAACCGATTCGCGCGCACGCGAGGTCTCGAACTGCATCAGCTCGGTGAACTCCGCGCTATAGCGCCGGTTGATGAGATCGGCGGCGGTGACGTTGTAGCGCTGCAGTTCGTCGATGGGCACGTAGATGCGGCCATGGCGCGCGTCGTTGCCGATTTCCGGCACGAACTGCGCGAGCATCAGCGCGTTGCCGAGCGGCGCGGCCCAGCGTGCAGCGTTCTCGCGGTCCTCGTCGGTGCGCGCGCTCAGTTGCGCGACGAGGGAGGCGAACGTGCCACCCACGCCCTGCATATAGCGGCGCAGGTTCGGCAGATCGAGATAACGCGCCTGCTCGAAGTCCATCTCGAAGCCGGCGAGCAGCGCCTGCAGATCGGGATAGACGGCGCTCGCATCGCCGAGATGCGCGGCGAGCGCCTGGGTGACCGGATGCGCGGGTTTGCCCGCGGCGAGCGCGGCCAGTTCCTTTTGCCACCAGGCGAGCTTCGTGCGGCCGACGGTGGGATCGCTCGTCTCTTTCGCGGTTTCCTCGAGTTCGCGGCGCAGTGCGAAGAGGGCGGTCAGGAGCGGCTGGCGCGCAGCGCGGGCCTGACGCAGCGCATAGTAAGTGCTCGAACCAGGGGGAGCCGCCTTTTGCAGGCAGTAGTCGTCGAAGTTCACGGCGTTCGGAGATGTGGGGCGAAGCGGCTTGCGCGGCGGCCAGCGCGCGCCGCGACGGTAGAGCCGCGATTCTAGCATCGGCGCGGCTTTCGGCCGGCCCTGGAGGGCGCCCCGGCGCGTGGGTCGATGCGCTGTCGTGCCCCGTCGTGCACTGTTTTCGGGATGCAGACAAGCGCCAGTCAATCGGTTAGAATCTCGCGCTTGCGCTTTCTGACGCTTAGCTGGAATCGCGTAGCCGGCCCATAATGAAGCATCGCTGCCGGCGGGCGCAGTCAGAAAGCAGGCTGTATTGCGGGCGAGGTGGACAACACCGCGCCCGGCGTCTCACGAGGACTCGATCAGTCGGCATGTCGCACAGGGTTGTATCGCACGCGTTGTTGGCAGCGGTCCTGCCGGGCGCAAGAAGACAAGCGCAAAGAATTCGCGTGAGTGGCGAAATTGGTAGACGCACCAGGTTTAGGTCCTGACGCCCGCAAGGGTGTGCCGGTTCGAGTCCGGCCTCACGCACCAAAACAAAAAGGCCATGTACCTTCCGGTACATGGCCTTTTTGTTTGTGCGCGGCTTGGGCGCGTTCTACGCGAAGCACTCGCGATGGCGGCTTGACTCTGGCCGCCATCTGTTTGACTTATTGCCTCTGCTTGTTCGGACTGCCTTACGGTTCGGTCTGCATGGCTTCGATCACCTTGTCGAGCGCACGTGCGAGTGCGTCGCGTTCCTTGTCGTCGAGGCTCGCGAAGAGGTCGACATTCCACTTGCGCGCGATGGGCATGACCTTGCGATACAGCGCGCGTCCGTCGGTTGTGAGCGAAACGAGCACGAGGCGTCCATCCTCCTCGCTCGTGTCGCGCTGCATGAGGCCGCGGCGCATCAGCGCCTCGGCTGCACGGCTTGCCTGGCTCTTGTCGAGATTTGCGTGACGCGCAAGCTCCATCACGGAAAACGGGCCGAACGCCCCCACAGCTGCAATGAGCCGAGCCTCCGGAAGTGTGATGCCGAGCTTCGCCTGGTAGCGTTCGCTCGCGCCACGTTCGGAGAGTTTGTTCAGGACATGCAGCCGATAGGTGAGGAATTGTTCGAGTCCGGCTTTGCTTGCCTTCATGGGAGTCCTGGTCTGGTCGCTTGGGAAGGGCGCGACACGTGTCGCGATTCCATGATTGTTGCCCCATCTTGCGCGCCGGTCAACGCATCCTAACCCTTGTCCAGCGCATCCGGTGCGGTGCACGAATCTATTAATCGCTTACTGTGGAATGCGTGTCGCGCCGAGGGTCAAGAATCTGGCCGCGACCTGGCCACGCGGATGCGGGCGACGAAGCCGGGGCGGCGGGCCCCGGCCGGTCTGCCCGGATCTCAGTTGGATGTACGCGCAGCGTATTTGAGGCGGGCGAGCTGCTCGGCTTCGTTGGCGAGCAGGCGCGCGGCGTCGCGAATCGCGGTTTCGAGCGTGATGGGGCCTGGCGCGGGCGAGAAGCAGCCGCTGAAATGCTCCGCGAGCCGCGGCAGGGCGGCTGCGTCCACGGCGCCCGAGAGCAGCGTGGCCGGCACGCCCACGGCCGCGGCGCGGCGGCAGGCGATGAACGGCGCCTTGCCGTGCAGCGTTTGCACGTCGGAGCGGCCTTCGCCGGTGATGAGCCAGTCCGCGCGATCGAGCGCTTCGTCCAGACCGATGGTGCGCGCAACGACCTCGGCGCCGGGCTCGAAGCTCGCGCCGAGCATGCGCAGCGCGAAACCCAGGCCGCCCGCCGCGCCGGAACCGGCTTCGTCGCGCTCGCGACGGCCCAGCGCCGCTTCGAGCAGATCGGCGAAACGGCCGAGCGCCGCGTCGATCGGTGCGACCTGCTCGGGCGTCACGCCTTTTTGCGGGCCGAACACGGCGGTTGCCCCATGCTCGCCCGTAAGGGGATTGTCCACGTCCGACATACCGACGAACGATGCCTCGCGAAGCCGCGCGTCGAGCCCGGAAACGTCCACGCGCGCTACGTGCACAAGCGCTTGCGGCGTGGGTTCGAGGGGCTTGCCGACGGCATCGAAGAGTTGCAGGCCGAGGCCCGCGAGCAGGCCCGCGCCGGCGTCGTTGGTGCTGCTGCCGCCGAGCGCCACGTAAAAGCGCCGCACGCCTTCGTCGAGCAGTGCGCGGATCGCCTCGCCCATGCCGCGCGTGCTGCGCGCGTCGACCGGCACGCCCATGCCCACGGGGTCCGTGATGCCGACGATCTCGGCCGTTTCGACGATCGCGCTGCCGTCGTGCAGCAGGCCCACCGCGGCGTCGCGCTTCGGCCCCGCGGCGCCTTCCACGGTGAGCACGCGGCGCTCGCCGCCCATCGACAGCATCGCGTCGAGCGTGCCTTCGCCGCCGTCGGCCATCGGGCGGATGCGGATGTCGGCGTCGGCGCGCACGCGGCGGATGCCCTCGGCGATCGCGGCGGCGACCCCGTCCGCGCTGAGCGAGCCTTTGAAAGAATCAGGAGCAATGACGATAACGGGAGCGTCAGTCGACGAATTCGGCATGGTGTCTCTGCTGGAAGAATTGTGTTGGGAGCGGCTGCGGCCGGTGGGGCGTCCGGCGCGAGCGTAAGCTTAACAGCCTCGCCGGGTGGGCTGGATAGCGGCGTTGCGATAGCGCGCATCGGAGTGCATTTGAGGCTCGCAGCGGCTCAAAAGCAGGTCGAAACCGGGTCAAAAACAGCCACATAGCACACTCAAACGGCAATTCCAGTGGGACCGGGAAATAGTTTGCTAAAATACTTGGCTCTTTTGACGCAACCGCACCGCAAGCCGCCCGTTTCGGCGCTGTTGAGCGGCGCACGAGGCGCCTGCGTTCAGCTCCAAAGCGGGTTGCTGGACCACATCGGATCCAGGCGGACCGCGGCTCGCAAAGACCACAGATTACTGATTCGCTCGAACAATTTTAGGACGATTGAAGCCATGGCTAACGTTGTTGAAAACCTCGGCAAGCTGGAACGCCGCGTGACGATTTCCCTGCCGAAGGACGCCGTGCAGAAAGAAATCGATTCGCGCATCCGTAAACTCGCGAAAAACGTGCGCATGCCGGGTTTCCGCCCGGGCAAGGTGCCGCTCAAGATGGTCACGCAGCAGTATTCGGGCCAGGTCGAAGCCGAAGTCCTGAGCGACAAGGTCGGCAAGGAATTCTTCGACATCAGCCGCGCCGAGAACCTGCGCGTCGCCGGCCAGCCGAGCTTCGCACCGAAGTCGGAAGCCGCTGAAGGCGACTACGCGTTCGACGCGACCTTCGAGGTCTACCCGGAAGTGAAGCTCGGCGACGTCGCGACGGCCGAAATCGAGCGCACGACCACGACCATCACCGAAGCGGAAATCGACCGCACGCTCGACATCCTGCGCAAGCAGCGCGTGCACTTCCACGCTCGCGGCGAAGCTGGCGAGCACGGTGACGGCGGCGCCGACACCGCAGCGAAGGAAGGCGACCGCGTGACGGTCGACTTCGTCGGCAAGATCGACGACGTCGCGTTCCAGGGCGGTACCGCGGAAGGCTTCGCGTTCGTGCTGGGCGAAGGCCGCATGCTGCCGGAATTCGAAAAGGCGGCAATCGGCCTGAAGAAGGGCGAGTCGCGCGAATTCGACCTCGCGTTCCCCGAGGACTATCACGGTAAGGACGTCGCCGGCAAGACGGCGAAGTTCACGATCACGATGCAGCAGATCGAGTGGCCGCACCTGCCGGAAATCGACGCTGAATTCGCCAGGTCGCTCGGCATCGCCGACGGCGACCTCGTGAAGATGCGCGCCGAAATCAAGGACAACCTCGAACGCGAAGCGAAGCGCCGCACGCAGTCGATCGTCAAGAACCAGGTGATGGACGCGCTCCTGAAGATCGCCGAACTCGACGTGCCGAACGCGCTCGTCGAGCAGGATCAGGAACGCCTCGTCGAAATGGCGCGCGCCGACCTCGCGCAGCGTGGCGTGCCCAACGCCAAGGACGCACCGATCCCGGCCGAAATGTTCAAGGAACAAGCCGAGCGCCGCGTGAAGCTCGGCCTCGTGCTCGCCGAACTCGTGAAGGCCAACGGCCTCGAGGCGAAGCCGGAGCAGATCCGTGCTGAAGTCGACGAATTCGCGAAAAGCTATGAGGACCCGAAGGAGGTCGTGCGCTGGTATTATTCCAACCAGCAGCGTCTGGCCGAAATGGAAGCCTATGTCGTCGAATCGAACGTCGTCGACTTCGTGCTCGGCAAGGCCAAGGTGACGGACAAGCAAGTTAGCTTCGAAGAACTGGCAAGCGCGACGGCGCAGGCTTAAATCTGCCCGCTACGGCGTGCCGGCTGTCGGAGCGACCGACGGCCAGCACGCCGTTTTTGCATCCGCAGGTTTTAGCCATGCTGTCCGTGTGGTTGATTTAGCCGGGGTCCGTCGCCATACGGGTATATAGAAGAACTTTTCCAGACAAGGATGCATCGCATGACCATTCGCGCTCAATCGCTGGATACGTTGACCTCCCACTCGTCGCGGGACTTCGACCCGCAGGCGCTCGGCCTCGTGCCGATCGTCGTCGAAACGAGCGGCCGCGGCGAACGTTCCTACGACATCTACTCGCGCCTGCTCAAGGAGCGCGTGGTGTTCATGGTCGGCGAAGTGAACGACCAGACGGCCAACCTCGTGGTCGCCCAGCTGCTGTTCCTGGAAAGCGAAAATCCGGACAAGGACATCAGCCTGTACATCAACAGCCCGGGCGGCTCGGTGTCGGCCGGCATGGCGATCTACGACACGATGCAGTTCGTCAAGCCGGACGTTTCGACCCTTTGCATGGGCCTCGCGGCCAGCATGGGCGCGTTCCTGCTGGCGTCGGGCGCCAAGGGCAAGCGTTTCGCGCTGCCGAACTCGCGCGTGATGATTCACCAGCCGCTCGGCGGCGCGCGCGGCCAGGCTTCGGACATCGAAATCCAGGCTCGCGAAATCCTGTACCTGAAGGAGCGCCTGAACCAGTTGCTCGCGCACCATACGGGTCAGCCGGTCGAGCGCATTGCGCGCGACACGGATCGCGACAACTTCATGTCGGGTGACGACGCCCAGGCCTACGGTCTCGTCGATCAGGTCCTGCACAAGCGTCCTTGATCTGCGCGAGCGGTTTTGCGCGTCCGACCCTGCGAAGGGCGCGCAAGCCGTGACAACGGCACGTAAAGGAACAGCTCGGCCCCCGTACAAAAGGGGATAGCCGACGCCGCGCAGACCTTGTGAAATAATCGGCAAACGCGCTTCGCGGCCTGCGGCCCCCAACGCCGTCACAGCAAGCGGTTCACGCACCCTCCGGCCTCGCCGGGGGAAACGGCGTATCATGTAACAGAGTGTCCGGAGGCTCATTTATCCATGGCGGACAAGAAAGGTTCTAACAGCGAGAAGCTGTTGTATTGCTCGTTCTGCGGCAAGAGCCAGCATGAGGTGAAAAAGCTCATCGCTGGTCCGTCGGTATTCATCTGCGATGAATGCATCGACTTGTGCAACGAGATCATTCGCGACGAAGCCGCCGGTGCCGGCGTCGACGCGGCGCTGTCGCGCTCGGACCTGCCGAGCCCGCAGGAGATCCGCGACATCCTCGACCAGTACGTGATCGGGCAGGAGCGCGCGAAGAAGATTCTCGCAGTGGCGGTGTACAACCACTACAAGCGTCTGAAGCATCTCGACAAGAAGGACGACGTCGAACTCTCCAAGAGCAACATCCTGCTGATCGGGCCCACGGGTTCGGGCAAGACGCTGCTCGCGCAGACGCTCGCGCGCCTTCTGAACGTCCCGTTCGTGATCGCCGACGCCACCACGCTGACCGAAGCCGGTTATGTGGGCGAAGACGTCGAGAACATCATTCAGAAGCTGCTGCAGAACTGCAATTACGAGGTCGACAAGGCCCAGCGCGGCATCGTCTATATCGACGAAATCGACAAGATCAGCCGCAAGTCGGACAACCCGTCGATCACGCGCGACGTGTCCGGCGAGGGCGTGCAGCAGGCGCTGCTCAAACTCGTCGAGGGCACGATGGCTTCGGTGCCGCCGCAGGGCGGCCGCAAGCATCCGAACCAGGATTTCATCCAGGTCGACACGACCAATATCCTGTTCATTTGCGGCGGCGCGTTCGACGGTCTGGAAAAGGTCATTACCGACCGCACGGAAAAGACCGGCATTGGCTTCGGCGCGAGCGTGAAGAGCAAGCAGGAGCGCGACACAGGCGAAGTGCTGCGCGAAACGGAACCGGAAGACCTGATCAAGTTCGGCCTGATTCCCGAACTGATCGGCCGTCTGCCCGTGGTCGCCACGCTCGGCAAGCTCGACGAGGCCGCGCTCATGAAGATTCTGGTCGAGCCGAAGAACGCGCTCGTCAAGCAGTATCACAAGCTCTTCAACATGGAGCGCGTGGAGCTGGAAATTCGCCCGGCTGCGCTGCAGGCCGTCGCCCGCAAGGCGATCCGACGCAAGACGGGGGCTCGTGGCCTGCGCTCGATCCTGGAACAGGCATTGCTCGACGTGATGTACGAGCTGCCGGCCATGAAGGGCGTGAGCAAGGTCATCATCGACGACAACGTGATCGACGGCGACGGCAAACCGCTGCTGATCTACGAAGACGCTCCGAAGGTTGCAGGGTCGAACTGATGGTGGTGATCGGCTAAAGAGTTCCGGAAAAGGGCCGTTCATACAATGGGATGAACGGCTTTTTCGTTTAATCTTGTGGTCGATGGCGCACTATTTTGGAGTCACTGAACTTTTCCCACACGCGCGAGGCTTGCAATCGGTATCTCAGGCCTCAATTACCGAACAATTGATTCCACTCATGGGGAAATGAAATGTCAGGAACCCAACTCCTCCCGCCGGAACGCACCACGCTCCCGCTGCTGCCGCTGCGAGACGTCGTCGTCTTCCCGCATATGGTGATTCCCCTTTTCGTGGGCCGACCGAAATCGATCAAGGCCCTCGAAGCGGCTATGGAAGGCGGCAAGCACATCATGCTCGTCGCGCAGAAGACCGCCGCGAAGGATGAGCCGACCGAAAAAGACATGTATGAAGTAGGGTGTGTCGCCAACATCCTGCAAATGCTCAAGCTGCCCGACGGCACCGTGAAGGTGCTCGTGGAAGGCCTGCAGCGCGCGAAGACGCTTTCCATCGAAGAGCAGGAAACGCAGTTCTCGTGCGAAGTGATGCCGCTCGAACCGGACCACGCCGACAGCGCAGAAACCGAAGCGCTGCGCCGCGCGATCGTCTCGCAGTTCGACCAGTACGTGAAGCTCAACAAGAAGATCCCGCCTGAGATCCTGACGTCGCTGTCGGGCATCGACGAGGCCGGTCGTCTTGCTGACACCATCGCCGCGCATTTGCCGCTCAAGCTCGACCAGAAGCAGCACATCCTCGAGATGTTCCCGGTCGTGGAGCGTCTGGAACACCTGCTCGCGCAACTCGAAGCCGAAATCGACATTCTCCAGGTGGAGAAGCGCATTCGCGGCCGCGTGAAGCGCCAGATGGAAAAGAGCCAGCGCGAGTACTACCTGAACGAGCAGGTCAAGGCCATCCAGAAGGAACTGGGCGAAGGCGAAGAGGGTGCGGATCTCGAAGAACTCGAGAAGCGTATCACGGCTGCGCGCATGCCCAAGGAAGCCAAGAAGAAGGCCGACGCCGAGCTCAAGAAGCTCAAGCTGATGTCGCCGATGTCGGCGGAAGCGACCGTCGTGCGCAACTACATCGACACGCTGATCGGCCTGCCGTGGCGCAAGAAGAGCAAGGTCAACAACGACCTCTCGAATGCAGAAGCCGTTCTCGACGAAGACCACTTCGGTCTCGAGAAGGTGAAGGAACGCATTCTCGAGTATCTCGCGGTGCAACAGCGCGTGGACAAGGTCAAGGCGCCGATCCTGTGCCTCGTCGGGCCTCCGGGCGTCGGCAAGACCTCGCTCGGGCAGTCGATTGCGCGCGCAACGAACCGCAAGTTCGTGCGTATGGCGCTGGGCGGCGTGCGTGACGAAGCCGAGATTCGCGGTCACCGTCGTACGTACATCGGTTCGATGCCGGGCAAGATCCTGCAAAGCCTGACCAAGGTCGGCGTGCGCAATCCGCTCTTCCTGCTCGACGAAGTCGACAAGATGGGCATGGATTTCCGCGGCGATCCGTCGTCGGCGTTGCTTGAAGTGCTCGATCCGGAACAGAACCACACGTTCGCCGATCACTACATCGAAGTCGATTTCGACCTCTCCGATGTGATGTTCGTCGCCACGTCGAACTCGCTGAACATCCCGCCGCCGCTGCTCGACCGGATGGAAGTCATCCGTCTGTCCGGTTACACGGAAGACGAGAAGGTCAGCATCGCCCAGCGTTATCTCCTGCCGAAGCAGAAGAAGAACAACGGGCTGAAGCCGGGCGAGATCGAGGTGACCGAAGGCGCGATCCGCGACATCATTCGCTACTACACGCGTGAAGCGGGTGTGCGTTCGCTCGAGCGCGAAGTGTCGAAGATCTGCCGCAAGGTCGTGAAGATGCTGCTGCTGAAGAAGGCCGACAAGGCCGTCACGGTGGACAGCGCCAATCTCGACACCTTCCTCGGCGTGCGCAAGTACGACTTCGGTCTGGCCGCGAAGGAAAACCAGATCGGTCAGGTCACGGGTCTTGCGTGGACGGAAGTCGGCGGCGATCTGCTGACGATCGAAGCGGCGGTCATGCCCGGCAAGGGCAACGTGATCCGCACGGGTTCGCTCGGCGACGTCATGAAGGAATCGGTCGAAGCGGCACGCTCGGTGGTGCGTTCGCGATCGCGTCGTCTCGGTATCAAGGACGAGGCGTTCGAGAAGCAGGACATCCACATCCACGTGCCGGAAGGCGCGACGCCGAAGGACGGTCCGTCCGCAGGCGGTGCGATGACGACGGCGCTCGTGTCGGTGCTCACGGGCATTCCGGTGCGTGCCGACGTGGCGATGACGGGCGAGATCACGCTGCGCGGCGAAGTGCTGCCGATCGGCGGGCTGAAGGAGAAGCTGCTCGCGGCGCATCGCGGTGGCATCAAGCTCGTGCTGATCCCGGAAGAGAACGTCAAGGATCTCACCGAGATTCCGGACAACGTGAAGAACTCGATCGAAATCGTGCCGGTCCGCTGGATCGACAAGGTGCTCGAACTCGCGCTCGAACGTGTGCCGCAGCCGCTGCCGGAAGAAGAAGTGAAGGCCGAGGACGCCAAAGCGCCCGTGGCCGAATCGAAGGACGCCGGCGCGACGGAAGTCGTCAAGCACTAAGCCTTCGGTACACCTTCAGTACGCCTTCGACAAGCCGCGCTCTGCGCGGCGCGTTGGACCCCAAAAAAGCCCGCGGCATGGTCCGCGGGCTTTTTGCTTGCGTCGCGATTCTTGACGTTGTGATGACAACCAGCGCTTTTTTCGGCCTTTTCCCACTTGTTCGAAGACTCCATCGAAAAATCCCTCGAATCCCGCGCCAAATCAGGCTCAACCCCGCTTGACACGGCATTTGCGGCCCCGTTAAATGAGCGGGCCCCGCGCTATGCCGGGGACGTCTATCCAACAAGTTGACCTTCTTTCTTACGTTTACCCAAACACATTCTCGGGGGCTGGAATGAATAAAACGGAACTGATTGACCATATTGCGCAACAAGCCGACATTTCGAAGGCGGCTGCGGGGCGCGCACTCGACGCCGTGATCGGCGGCGTCAAAGGCACGCTCAAGAAGGGCGGCTCGGTCACGCTCGTCGGCTTCGGCACGTTCGCCGTCGGCAAGCGTACGGCGCGCACGGGCCGCAATCCGCGGACTGGCGACGCGATCAAGATCAAGGCGGCGAAGGTGCCCAAATTTAGGCCTGGCAAAGCGCTGAAGGATGCGCTAAACTAGCGGGCTCGCTACCTGATGGGTAGCGCAGCAGAAGTCGCACTACAGGAAGCAGCGCAGGAAAGCATGAAGCTGGGTGCTTAGCTCAGTTGGTAGAGCGGCGCCCTTACAAGGCGTAGGTCGGGAGTTCGAGCCTCTCAGCACCCACCACAGCTTCAGTTCCGGTACGTAGCGCACCCGCACGGAGCGGTAGTTCAGTTGGTTAGAATACCGGCCTGTCACGCCGGGGGTCGCGGGTTCGAGTCCCGTCCGCTCCGCCAAGGATATCTCGACAAGAAGGCGAACTCCGGTTCGCCTTTTTTGTTGGCCGCTGTTGTAATATCGGGCGTTCCGTTTTTTGGCGCCCTCAACGTCTGGTCACGCATGCTCGACTTTTTCCGCAATCACAAACGCCTGATGATGTTCATGCTGCTCCTGGTCGTCCTGCCAGGGCTGGGCTTCGTCGGTATTCAAGGTTTCCGCGGCTTCTTCGATGAAAGCGCGAACGTCGCGAGCGTCAACGGGCACAAGATCACGCGTGTCGAATACGACAACGCCGCGCGCCAGCAGCTCGACCAGGCCCGCCAGGTCCTTGGCGCGCAATTCGATGCGAGCATGTTCGACACGCCCCAGCACCGCAAGGACATCCTCGACGGTCTGATCCAGCAGCGCGTGCTCGTGGACGAAACGCAGCGCCTGCACCTGACCGCCTCGGACGACGCCGTGCGCCGCGCGCTGCTCTCCGACCCGGTGATCTCGTCGCTCAAGAATCCTGACGGTTCGATCAACCTCGACCAGTACAAGCAGCTGCTCGCCATGCAGGGTATGACGCCGGAGCAGTACGACGAGCGCGTGCGCTATAGCCTCGCCATGCAGCAACTGCCGGCGTCGATCATCAGCAGCGCGTTCACGCCGAAGGCGCTCGCGCAGCAGCTCACGGGCCTCTCGGAGCAGCAGCGCGAAGTGCAGGGCCTCGCGTTCCACACGAGCGACTATGCGCCCAAGGTCCAGCCGACCGACGCGCAATTGCAGGCGTACTACGACGCGAACAAGAACGCGTTCGCCACGCCGGCGACGGCGCAGATCCAGTATCTCGTGCTCTCGGCGGCGACGGTTGCCGCCGGCGTGCAGCCGAGCGACGCCGATCTCAAGAAGTACTACGACGACAACATCGCGCACTACCGCACGCAGGAAGAAGTGCGCGCGAGCCACATCCTGATTACGGTGCCGAAGGACGCCAGCGCCGACGGGCGCAACGCCGCGAAGCAGAAGGCCGAATCGATCCTCGCCGAAGTGAAGGCGCATCCGGACCAGTTCGCGCAGATCGCGCAGAAGGAATCGCAGGACCCCGGTTCGGCCTCGAAGGGCGGCGACCTCGGCTACTTCGGCCCCGGCATGATCGCGGGCGGCCAGGCGTTCGACGCCGCGGTCTTCAAGCTCAAGAAGGACGAGATCAGCGACGTGATCCAGTCGGACTTCGGCTATCACATCGTCAAGGTCACGGACCTGAAGCCGGCGGTCACGAAGCCGTTCGACGACGTGAAGGCGCAGATCACGAACGACGTGAAGACGCAGCAAGCCGCGAAGCTGCTCGCCGACGCGAGCGATGGCTTTACGTCGGTGGTCTACGAGCAGGCCAAGAGCCTGCAGCCGGCCGCGGACAAGTACAGGCTGACGATCCAGACGGCGACGGTCACGCCGAAGCCGAATGCAGCGCTGCCGCCGGACAGCCCGCTGAACAACCAGAAGTTCCTCGACGCGGTATTCGCGAGCGACTCGGTGAACCAGCACAACAACACCCAGGCGATCGATGTCGGCAACAACACGCTGATCTCGGCTCACGTGACGAACTACCAGCCGGCCGCCGTGCCCGCGTTCGCCGCGGTCAAGGACGCGGTGCGCCGGAAGGTGGTCGCGCAGCAGGCCGCCGACATCGCGCACAAGGACGGCGAGGCGAAGCTCGCGGAGCTGCAGAAGTCGAAATCCACCGACGGTTTCTCGTCGGCGCTCAAGGTGTCGCGCAACGACGCACAGGGCCTGCCGCCCAGCGCGCTGTCCGCCGTCTTCAAGGCCGATGCGCAGAAGCTGCCCGCTTACGTGGGCGTGGACCTCGGCAACGACGGCTATGCGATCTACCGCGTGAACAGCGTGACCAACGGTGCGGCCGCAGAAGGCCCGCGTCTGGCCGCCGCGCAGCAGCAGCTGGCCCAGGTGGACGGCCAGTCGCAGGTGCAGGCGTACCTCGACGCGCTGCGCGAGCGCGCGAAGGTGAAGCTCTACGGCTCGCTCAGCTCGGCCAGCCAGTCGGGCGACGGCGACAACGCCCAGTAAGCCCGATCCGCGTATCCGCCCGCCGGCGTCGAGAGCCGGCACAAAAAAAGCCCCGCGAGACATCGCGGGGCTTTTTGCGTTCTGGCGAGCGCGAAATCAGAGGCAGGCGCTGATGTCACTGGTGGCGTCCCCACCGGCGCCGCCGCCTGAGCGGAAGCCGACCCACGTCTTCGCGCTGGCGCTCCATGCCGGGCGCACCGTTGCGGCTGCGCCGTTAGGCGGCTGCTGGCCAGGGACGTAGACGTCGACAGCCTGGCCGTTGGCGAGCACGGACTGCGAGACGACTTGCTGTTGCGACTTGTCGGCCCATTTTTGCGCGATGCATTGGGCAACCGTCGCAGGCGGTTGCTGGCTCGTGCCGACGGACTGTGCTCCGCTCGGCATTGGCTGATTGGCGCAGGCAGCAAGGGCTGCCGTAACGACAATGAGAGGTAAATATTTCATGCTTCTTCCCTCCAGTCAGGGTCGGTCGGATTCAGACAGCGAAGCTTCGCGGGCTCGCGTGTCTGACGCAAACGGTGGCCAATGGCGGGACGCGGTTGCCCGCCGCCACGCTGGCCGAGAGGCTCGAGCGGCTTGAACGCGCCGAGGGCGGGCCCTGAGAATGGGCGCCCGGTGAGGACGCCCGCGCGTTTGTCCCGCTGCCGCCTCAGCGCCGCACGCCGCTGCCTAGCAGCGGCTTGAGCGTTGGCCACACGTTATCGAGCAGCAAAGGCTGTGCCTGCTGCGTGGGATGGATCTGATCGGCCTGGAAGAGTTCGGGCTTGTCGGCGAGACCGGCGAGCAGAAAGGGCACGAGCGGCACGTTCAGTTCTTTCGCCAGCCGCTCGTAGATGGCGTGGAAGTCACGCGTATAGTCGACCCCGTAGTTGGGCGGCACATACATGCCGACGAGCACGGGTTTCGCACCGCCCGTGCGGATCTGCGCGACGATGGCGCGCAGATTGCTCTCGGTCGTCGTGAGCGGTACGCCGCGCAGTGCGTCGTTTGCGCCCAGTTCGACGATCACGATTGCGGGCTTGATGCGCTGCATGACGAGCGGCAGGCGCGTGAATCCCCCGCTGGTCGTGTCTCCGCTGATGCTCGCATTCGCAACGTTATAATCGATCCGCTCGCTGGCGAGCCGCTGGCGCAGCAGGGCCACCCAGCCCGTATCGCGCGGCAGGCCGTATTCGGCCGAAAGGCTGTCGCCGAGCACGACGATGTTCGGCTTCGCCGTTGCGGCGGGGTTTGTCGCCGCGTTGGCAGTAGAGACGGGCGTGGCAGCGAGCGCGGTGCCGGTCGTGCCGCATAAGGCGCCCAGCAACGCAGCAGCGGTCAAGGTGGCGATAGCGGCAAGCGCGCTGAAGCGGGACCAAGCGCGGGAAAGGGCGGCGCGCCGCGCGGCGCGCTTCTGGTTCACGGCTAACCTGTGCGTCATCATGTGCGAATGAATAGCGATCCAGTCATCGAAGTACGGGGTTTGACCAAGCGGGTCACCGACGCGACCGGCGAACTGACGATCCTCGACGGCATCGACCTCACCGTGCAGGCGGGCGGGAGCGTGGCGATCGTCGGCGCTTCCGGGTCCGGCAAGTCGACGCTGCTCGGCCTGCTGGCCGGCCTCGACAGCGCGAGCGCGGGTTCGGTGCGCCTGCTAGGCCATGAGCTTACCGGCATGGCCGAAGATCAGCGCGCGGCGCTGCGCAACGGCTCGGTGGGCTTCGTGTTCCAGTCGTTCCAGCTGATGCCGCATCTCACCGCTCTGGAGAACGTCGCGCTGCCGCTCGAACTGCAGGGCGGCATGTCGACGCGTGACGCGTTCTCCCGCGCGCGCACGCTGCTCGAGCGTGTGGGTCTTGCCGAGCGCACGGGCCACTATCCGAAGCTGCTCTCGGGCGGCGAGCAGCAGCGCGTGGCGCTCGCCCGCGCATTCGTGACGCGCCCCGCGGTGCTGTTCGCCGACGAGCCCACTGGCAGCCTCGACGCCGCCACCGGCCACGCCGTCATCGACCTGATGTTCGAACTCAATCGCTCGAACGGGGCGACGCTCGTGCTCGTCACCCACGACGTCGATCTCGCGCAGCGCTGCGACGCCATCATCACGATCGAAGCGGGCCACCGCGTGCCCAACGCGCCGCATGGCGCGGCATCCTCGCGCAACGCGAGCAATGTCGAAGCCGGGCGTTAGCGTCTGTCCGGTGAACGGCGTGCGCAGTGCATGCGCACGCCGCTTCTGCCCGATTTAGCGCTTGAGCGCCGCACGGGCGCGCGCGATCAGCGCGGCCGTGGACGAATCGTGCGGCTTCACATCGGCGCTTGCCGCGTTCAAGTCCGCTTCCACCACCTTGCCGAGGATCTTGCCGAGTTCCACGCCCCACTGGTCGAACGGGTTGATGTCCCACACGGAAGCCTGCACCAGCACCTTGTGCTCATAGAGCGCGATCAGCGCGCCGAGCGAGCGGGCCGTGAGCGCATCGACGAGCAGCGTCGTGGTCGGGCGGTTGCCGGGGAACATGATGTGCGGCACGAGCTCGGGCTTGTCCGGGCCGGCAATCTTCTTCGCTTCTTCCTCGGTGCGGCCAAGCATCATCGCCTCGCTCTGCGCAAAGCAGTTTGCGAGCAGCTTCGGATGATGGTCGGCCAGCGGATGCTCGGGCGTGAGTACGGCGATGAAGTCGATCGGCACGATCGTCGTGCCCTGGTGCAGCATCTGGAAGAACGCGTGCTGGCCGTTCGTGCCGGGCTCGCCCCAGGTGATCGCCGAGGTCGCGTAATCGACGAACTTGCCGTCGAGGCGCGCCGACTTGCCGTTGCTCTCCATTTCGAGCTGCTGGAGATACGAAGGCAGGAAGTGCAGCGCTTCGGAGTAGGGCGCAACGAGATAGCTCTGCGAACCGAAGAAGTTGCGATACCAGATGCCGATCATGCCGAGCAGCACGGGCAGGTTCTTCTCCAGCGGCGCTTCGCGGAAGTGCTTGTCCATGTCGTGCGCGCCGGCGAGCAGTTCGTCGAACTGCTGCGGTCCGATGGCGATCATGATCGAGAGGCCCACGGCCGACCACAACGAATAGCGGCCGCCAACCCAGTCCCACATCTCGAACACGTTTTCTTTGGCGATGCCGAACTTCACGACTTCGGCCGGATTGGCCGAGACGCCCACGAAGTGCTTCGCGAGTTCGCCTTGCGGACAGCCGTGCTTGACGAACCAGTCGCGCATCGACAGCGCGTTGGTCATGGTTTCGAGCGTCGTGAACGTCTTCGAGACGATGATCGCCAGGGTCTCTTCCGGATCGATGTCTTCGATCGTGCGCCACAGGTCCGCGCCGTCGACGTTCGAGACGAAGTGCGAGGTGATCTCGGGCAGCTCGAGATGCTTGAGCGCGTGCACGACCATTTTCGGCCCGAGGTCCGAGCCGCCGATGCCGATATTCACGATATGGCGGATGCGCTTGCCCGTGTAGCCGGTCCATGCGCCGCTGCGCACGGCGTCGGCGAACTTCGCCATCTTCGCGCGTTCGGCGGCGATCTGGGCGTGGTACGGGGCGTCGGCTTCGGTGGCGCGCAAGGCGGTGTGCAGCGCCGCGCGGCCTTCAGTCGGGTTGACGGCTTCGCCCTTGAACATCGCATCGCGGCGCGCTTCTACGCCGGCCTCGCGAGCGAGCTGCACGAGCAGCTTGAGCGTGGCGTCGGTGATGCGGTTCTTCGAGAAGTCGGCGCCGAGACCGGCGCCTGCGAACGTGAAGCGTTCGGCGCGCGTCGGCGCAGGGTCGTTGGCGGGGGCGAACCAGTCGCGCAGCTTTTCGTCGCGGATCTGTTCGTAATGCGTCTGTAGCGCGGACCAGGCGGGGAGCGGATTCGTCATGTTCGTCTAGCGAGGGATCACGAATGGAGGGCGGCAGGTGCGGTTCGCCGGTCTGGCCGAACGCGCGCTTCGCGCGCCGCGGGCAAGCACGGACCGCCTCCGGTGGAAGACGGCGTGCGGAGGATCAGTATAGCGGCCTCGCGCGACACTGCGCAGCGTTGTGATGCCTGCGGCTGTGCCGGGAGCGGGAGGTAGGGCCAGCGTCGCCGTGAAGCAAGCCGCGTGCCGTGCGACCGGACGCGCGGCATGCGGCTTCAGGCGGCATAAGACGGCGCGTAAAAGAGCCGGTTCATGAGCTTGCGCACCGCTGGCGCGAGTTCGCCTGCCGTGAGGCCCGCGGGGCCGTCGCCTTGTGCGCACAGCGTGTCGGCGGCGAGGCCGTGCAGGTAGACGCCCGCGAGCGCCGCTTCATAGGGCGGCACGCGCTGGGCCAGCAGCGCGCCGATCATGCCGCCGAGCACGTCGCCGGTGCCGCCCGTGGCGAGGCCCGCGTTGCCGGTGGGATTGACGGCGACGCGGCCGTCGGGCGCGGCGACCACGGTGCCGCTGCCCTTGAGCACGGCAACCGCCGCGTAGCGGGCCGCAAGTGTTCGCGCAGCGGCGAGGCGGTCGCGCTGCACCGCGGCGGTGTCGCAGCCCAGCAGGCGCGCCGCTTCCAGCGGATGCGGCGTGAGCACGCAAGGCGCGCCGCGCGCGGTGGCCGACTGCGCGACGTGCGCCGCGAGCGCCTCGTCGCGCGCGACGAGATTGAGCGCATCGGCATCGAGGAGCACGGGGGCGTGAAGGCGCAGGATGGCGTCCACGAGCTGGCGCGCCGACGCGCTGCCGCCCATGCCGCAGCCCGCCGCGACGGCGTCCATCGCGCCGAGCGAGAGCCTGGCCGCCGCGTGCAGCATGAGTTCGGGGTGCGGGGCGTCGTAGGGCGGCGCGTCGCTGCCGAGAAAGCCCACGTGAACCTTGCCCGCGCCGGTGAGGAGCGCCGCGCGCGCCGCGAGAATCGGCGCGCCGCACATGCCGGTATCGCCGCCGACGACGGCGAGCGTGCCGAACGTGCCCTTGTGAGTGGCGAAGTCGCGGGCGGGCAGCGCGGCGGCGAAGAGCGCGGGCGCGTTCAGGTGTGCGGCGCCCGGTGTGCCTGCGGTGTCGATGCCGATCGGCGCGACCGCGACGGCGCCTGCGTAGTCGCGCCCAACGCCCGTGTACAGGCCGGGCTTGGCGGCGATGAAGGTCACGGTATGGGTTGCGCGCACCGCCGGACCGCTGCCGACGACGTTGCCTGTGTCGCTGTCGAGGCCGCTCGGCACGTCGAGCGCGAGCACGTGGCCATGGCTGCGCGCGCGTGCCGAGAGCGTTACGGCGAGTTCGGCGAACACGCCCTCGAGCCCGCGCGCAAGGCCGATGCCGAACATGCCGTCGACGAGCCAGCCGTATGCATCGAACGATCCGGGCACCGACGCGGCGATGGGCACGCCCGCCGCACGCGCCTCGGCGAGCGCCCAGCGCGCGTCGTCGGGCTTGACCTCGACGGGCATGCAGACTTCCACGGCGACGCCCGCGCGATGCAGCTCCGTGGCGACGACGAGCGCGTCACCACCGTTGTTGCCGGGCCCGGCGGCGAACCAGACGGGCTTGTCGCTCGCCGACGAGGGCGCGTGCGCGAGTTGCTCGCTCAGGAAGTGCGCGGCGGCGGCGCCTGCGCGCGCCATGAGCGTGTGGGCAGGCAGAGCCGACTGCGCGGCGACTTCGGCCACGCGCAGCGGTTCGACGGTAAGCAGCGGGACCGCACGGTCGTGCGGGTAGACGAGCACCGGTTGCCCGGCGCCGGAGGAATGTAGAGCGTGCGTCATGACGATGCGGTCCTCGGAGGCGACATCGCAACGATACCCGAGCATGCCTTCAGACGGCACGCCCCAGGCGCGGGCTGGACTGGCGCGGCGGCGCGGCAATGCCGCACACGCGTGCGCGGCTCAATCGCGGCCCGGCGAGAGCGCCTTGATGGTATCGGCCGGCAGGTCAGGCGCCGCGTTGGAGATCTGCTGGGCGATGAGACGCGCGGAGCCGAGCGAAAGTGCCCAGCCTGCCGGCCCGTGGCCCGCGTTGACGTACAGGCGCGGATGGCTCACGTTGCCGACCGCCGGCAGGCCGTCGGCGGAAAGCAGCTTGATGCCTTCCCACGCGAGCGCCGCCGAAATGCGCGCGGCGCCCGGCGCCCAGTCGCGCGACGCCTCGCCGAGCAGCGCGAGGGCGTCTTCGGTGAGCCCCTCGGGCAGCGCGTCATCGACCTCCTGTGCGCGCAGCAGCACGGCGGCGCCCGATATGCGCAGCCGGTGATTCATGCGCGCGATGGCGATGCGCTTGCCGGCGTCGACGATGGTCGTCTGCGGCACGCATTCCTCGTGCGCCACCGGCGAATTGAGCGTGTGCATGCGCAGCGGATAAAACGGCACCTTGAGGCCGAGCGGCGCGAGCAGGCGCGGCGTTTGCGCGCCCGCGGCGACCACGACGGCGTCGCCCGAGATCACCTCGACGTCGCGCGAGCGGCCCGCTTCGTGCGCCGGCGGCGCCAGCTCCACGGCTGCGCGCCGGTCTTCCAGGCGTATCGCATTGACCTCGCGGCTCATCTCGAACTGCACGCCGCCCTGGGCGTCGAGCACCTGCTTGAGCAGCTTCACGAAGAGCGGGCAGTTGGCCACCCGGCCGGTTTCGAAATGCACGCCGCCCGCAAACGGCGGATCGGCGGGGATGGCATGGTCGAAAGCCACGCATTCCGCGGGCGAAAGCGCGTGGTGAGGCGTCTCGAAGCGGCGCAGCAGTTCGAGGGCCGGTTGCGTGAGCGACCATTCGTCGTTGCCGCGCACGAGGTAGAGCAGGCCGTCGCGCTGCTCGTAGTCGAGCTGGAAGCGCGCGTCGATGTCGGCGAGCGCCGCTTGCGCCGAGTCGATGAGCGGGCGCAGCAGCGCATAGCGCTCGGCAAACGCCTCGGAGCCGTGCAGCGTGGCGAGGCGCTTAACGAAACCGTGCGCGTGCCCGCGCCAGCCCGTCTTGCTGATCACGCCGCCGGACGATTGACGGCCATTGCGCAGGAAGGTGGGGCCGAACCAGACGTCGAGCGGCGTGGGCAGCGCAATGCCGCTATGCCCATAGGTCGCGCCTTGCGCAACGGTGGCGTGGCGTTCGATTACGCAGACGCGATGCCCGGCCGCGCGCAGCTGCCAGGCGGTAGCGATGCCGGCGATTCCGCCGCCGATGACGATGACATCCATGACGATACGATCTGCAGGCAGGCGGCGCTCGCTCGGGTGAGGGCGTCCTGCCGAAGGTGGGGCGTGCGGCGCGCCGAAGCCATGCCCGGGTGCGCCGATCAGACGAAACGCGCAATCATAGCAGCGAAAGCGTCCGCGTCGCCATGCGCGAGGCCGGCTTGCCACACGCGTGTCGCACGGCCACCGGGGCGGTCAGGACAGGCCTTCCGGGTTATAATCGCGGTCTCCCTTCGCCTGACCGTCGCCATCCCCCGCGCGACGCATCGCCACCTTGCGACGTGTTTCGCGCGAGGCGAAGCCGCGACGCAACTCTGACGCAACCTCGACGCAACGCCCCAGTCCATGGCCCACTTCTCGTGTTTCCCCGGCGCTTCGGCCCTTTCCGACTTCCGTCAGACCCGCCTGCTAGAGACGCTTCAGCGTATCGACGCCAACATCGTCGGCGTGCACGGCCAGTATCTGCACTTCGTCAATTCGGCCGAGCCGCTCTCTGCCGACGACAGCGCGAAGATCGACGCGCTGATGCACTACGGCGCGCCGTTCGCGGCGCCGCAGGAGCGCGGCAGCGCGCTCACGTTCCTCGTCGTGCCGCGCTTCGGCACGGTGTCGCCGTGGGCGAGCAAGGCCACGGACATCGCGCACCATTGCGGCCTCGAGCAGGTGCGCCGCATCGAGCGCGGCGTCGAATACACCGTGGTGCTCAAGGCGGGCCTGCTCGGCGGCAAGAAGACGCTCCCGGAAGAGGCGCACGCCGCCGTCGCCGCGGCGCTGCACGACCGCATGACGGAAAGCGTGGCGCCTTCGCGCGACGCGGCACTGCATCTGTTCGACGAACTGCCGGCCCGCCCGATGCAGACGGTCGACGTGCTCGGCCACGGCCGTGCGGCGCTGGAAACGGCCAACGGCGAACTGGGCCTCGCGCTCGCCGACGATGAAATCGACTATCTCGTCGACAACTTCAAGAAGCTCGAGCGCAACCCGACCGACGTCGAGCTGATGATGTTCGCGCAGGCCAACAGCGAGCACTGCCGCCACAAGATCTTCAACGCGAGCTGGACGATCGACGGCCAGGATCAGGATATGTCGCTTTTCGCGATGATCCGCAACACCGAGAAGATCAGCCCGCAGGGCACGATCGTTGCCTACTCGGATAACTCGTCGATCATGGAAGGCGCGGTCGCGGAGCGCTGGTTCCCGCGCAAGAACCACGCCGACGGCACGCCCGGCGAACAGTACGGCCGCCACACCGAACTCACGCACACGCTGATGAAGGTGGAGACGCACAACCACCCCACGGCGATCTCGCCGTTCGCGGGCGCGGCGACGGGCTCGGGCGGCGAAATCCGCGACGAAGGCGCGACGGGCCGCGGCGCGCGTCCGAAGGCCGGTCTCACGGGCTTCACGGTTTCGAACCTCGATCTGCCCGACGCACGCGAAGCATGGGAAGACGCGCGTGACGCGGCCGTGCCGCTCGCGCTGCGCAACCCCGCCGACACGCAGGGCGCCTATGGCCGCCCGGACCGCATCGCTTCGCCGCTGCAGATCATGATCGACGGCCCGCTCGGCGGCGCCGCGTTCAACAACGAATTCGGCCGGCCGAACCTCGGCGGCTATTTCCGTACCTACGAGCAGAACGTGGCGGGCACCGTGCGCGGCTATCACAAGCCGATCATGATCGCGGGCGGCCTCGGCAACATCAGCGCGCAGCACACGCACAAGCACGACCTGCCGGCCGGCACGCTGCTGATCCAGATCGGCGGCCCGGGCATGCGCATCGGCATGGGCGGCGGCGCGGCCAGCTCGATGGCCACCGGCACCAATACCGCCGAACTCGACTTCGACTCGGTTCAGCGCGGCAACCCGGAAATCGAGCGTCGCGCGCAGGAAGTCATCAATTCGTGCTGGCAGCTGGGCGAGCGCAACCCGATCCTGAGCATTCACGACGTGGGCGCGGGCGGCCTTTCCAACGCCTTCCCGGAACTCGTCGACGGCGCCGACAAGGGCGCGCGCTTCGAGCTGCGCAAGGTGCAGCTCGAAGAGTCGGGCCTTTCGCCGCGCGAAATCTGGTCGAACGAGTCGCAGGAACGCTACGTTCTCGCGATCGCACCCGCCGATCTGGCCGAATTCCAGGCGATCTGCGAGCGTGAGCGCTGCCCGTTCGCCGTCGTGGGCGTCGCGACCGACGCGCGCGACCTGAAGCTCATCGACACCGACGAGCAGGCGCTCGCGGCCAACGGCGGCCACCAGCCCGTCGACATGCCGATGGACATCCTGCTCGGCAAGCCGCCGCGTATGCACCGCAACGTCGAGCACGCGAGCGTGCCGCTCGCGCCGGTCGAAGTCACGGGCGTCTCGCTCGACGAAGTCGCGAAGAGCGTGCTGCGCCACCCGACCGTGGGCAGCAAGTCGTTCCTCATCACCATCGGCGACCGCTCGGTGGGCGGCACGACGGTGCGCGACCAGATGGTCGGCCCGTGGCAGGTGCCGGTGGCCGACTGCGCGATCACCGCGCTCGACTATGCGGGCTACAAGGGCGAAGCGATGACGATGGCCGAGCGCACGCCGCTCGCCGTGATCGATGCGCCTGCATCGGGCCGCATGGCCGTGGGCGAGGCGATCACCAACATCGCCAGCGCGCCCATTTTGTCGCTCGACAAGCTCAAGCTCTCCGCGAACTGGATGGCCGCGTGCGGCGCACCGGGCGAGGACGCGGCGCTCTACGACACCGTGAAGGCGATCGGCATGGAGCTGTGCCCGGCGCTGGGCATCGGCATTCCGGTGGGCAAGGATTCGCTCTCCATGCGCACGAAGTGGAACGAAGCAGGCGTGGCGAAGGAAGTGGTCGCGCCGGTTTCGCTGATCATCTCGGCGTTCGCGCCGGTCGACGACGTGCGCCGCCACCTCACGCCGCAACTGCGCCGCGTCGACGAGGCGGGCGAGTCGGTGCTGATCGCGATCGATCTGGGCCGCGGCAAGAACCGCATGGGCGGCAGCATCTTCGCGCAGGTCACGCAGCAGGTCGGCGACGCGGTGCCCGACGTCGACAGCGCCGAAGACCTCAAGCAGTTCTTCACGGCCATCCAGCAACTGAACGCGAACGAGCAACTGCTCGCGTACCACGACCGCTCGGACGGCGGCCTGTGGGCGACGGTGTGCGAAATGGCTTTCGCGGGTCACACGGGCGTGTCGCTGAACGTGGACATGCTCGCGCTCGACAGCGAGCACGAGTCCGACTACGGCGACGCCAAGGACTGGGCGAAGCAAACGAGCGGCCGCCGCGAAGACCGCACGCTGCGCGCGCTCTTCTCCGAAGAACTGGGCGCCGTGATCCAGGTGCCGGCACAGCAGCGAGACGTCGTGATGGGCGTGCTGCGTCAGCATGGCCTCTCGGTGTGCTCGCACGTGATCGGCACGCTGAACAATCGCGACTCGATCGAAATCTACCGTGACGCGAAGCGCATCTACGAAGCGCCGCGTGCGGAGCTGCAACGCGTGTGGAGCGAAGTGAGCTGGCGTATTGCGCGTCTGCGCGACAATCCCGCGTGCGCCGATTCCGAATACGACGCGCTCCTCGACGCCGCCGATCCGGGCATGCAGCCGCATCTCACGTTCGATCCGGCCGAGGACATCGCTGCGCCGTTCATCGGCAAGGGTGCGCGTCCGCGTGTCGCCATCCTGCGCGAGCAGGGCGTGAACTCGCACCTCGAAACCGCATACGCGTTCGACCGCGCCGGCTTCGACGCGCACGACGTCCACATGAGCGACCTGCTCGAAGGCCGCGCCACGCTCGCTGACTTCGCGGGTGCGGTGGCCTGCGGCGGCTTCTCGTACGGCGACGTGCTGGGCGCGGGCGAAGGTTGGGCCAAGACGATCCGCTTCAACGCGAAGCTCGCGGACATGTTCGCGGCCTTCTTCGCGCGTCAGGACACGTTCGCGCTCGGCATCTGCAACGGCTGCCAGATGATGTCGAGCCTCGCCTCGATGATCCCGGGCGCCGAAGCCTGGCCGAAGTTCACGCGCAACAAATCGGAGCAGTTCGAAGCGCGCTTCTCGCTGGTGGAAGTGCAGGGCTCGCCGTCGATCTTCTTCAACGGCATGGAAGGCTCGCGAATTCCCGTGGCGGTCGCGCACGGCGAAGGTTTCGCGGACTTCTCGCAGCAGGGCGACATCGCGAAGGTCGCGGTGGCGATGCGCTACGTCGACCATCGCGCCCAGGCAACCGAGGCCTACCCATTCAATCCGAACGGCTCGCCGCAAGGCATCACGTCGGTCACGACGCCCGACGGCCGCTTCACGGTGCTCATGCCGCACACCGAGCGCGTGCAGCGCACGGTGACGATGAGCTGGCACCCCGAAGCCTGGGGCGAGGCGAGCCCGTGGATGCGTGCGTTCCAGAACGCGCGCAAGTGGGTGGGCTAATGCGCCTCGCGAACCACGCGAACTTCGCGGACGGTTGACGCCGGAGCAGGGCAACTCGCCCCGGCGGAAAACCCCGGTCCTGCCTCGATTGCGAGTGCGGACCGGGGTTTGTGCTTTTTGAGCGCCGGCCGGTGGGACCTTGCGGCGAAAATCGACATTAATCGCCGCATATTTTGCGGTGATTGGCTTGCGCGTGCGGCGAATACGTCTCATAATCGCCGCATGAATAGCGGCGAATACACCTACATCTGGGAAGCGGGCGACTGGCCTCAATGGCGCTTCGATCTGGCGGCGCTCGCCGAGCCCATGGCCGAGGTCAGCCGCGCCCAGGGCCTGCTGGTGGGCAGACTGGCCGATGTGGGACTCGCGCTGCGCGATCAGGCGAGCCTCGCGGCCCTGACGGAGGACGTGCTCAAGACCAGCGAGATCGAGGGCGAGCAGCTCGACGTCGCCTCCGTGCGTTCGTCCATCGCGCGTCGCATGGGCGTGGACATCGGGGCGCTCGCGCCGGTGGACCGCCACGTGGAAGGCGTGGTGGAGATGGTGCTCGACGCGACCACCAACAGCCGCGCGCCGGTTACGCGCGAGCGCCTGTTCGGCTGGCACGCCGCGCTATTTCCCACGGGCTACGCGGGCCTGTCGCGCATCAACGTCGGGGCATGGCGCGACGATGCGAGCGGGCCCATGCAGGTGATCTCGGGGCCGATCGGCCGTCAACGCGTGCATTTCGAGGCGCCGCCCGCGAACCGGCTGGAAGCCCAAACGCAGCGCTTTCTCGACTGGCTCAACGGCCCGCCGCGAGAGCCGCCGTTGATCAAGGCGGCCCTCGGCCACTTGTGGTTCGTCACGCTGCACCCGTTCGACGACGGCAATGGCCGCGTGGCAAGAGCCATCGGCGACCTGCTGCTCGCGCGCGCAGACGGCAGTGCGCAGCGCTTTTACAGCCTCTCCGCGCAGATCCAGCGGGAGCGCAAAGGGTATTACGACATTCTGGAGCGCACGCAGCGCGGCTCGATGGATGTCACGCTCTGGCTCGCCTGGTTCTTCGACGCGCTGCATCGCGCGGTCGATCAGGCGCAAATTACGCTGGACGCGGTGCTCGCCAAGGCGCGCTTCTGGCGCGAGTGGGCCACGACGCCCTTCAACGAGCGCCAGGTCAAGCTCCTGAACCGCTTGCTCGACGGCTTCGACGGCAAGCTCACGAGCGGCAAGTGGGCGGCTATTGCCAAATGCTCGTCCGATACGGCCTTGCGTGACATCAACGACCTGGTGGCGCGTGGCGTGTTGCGCAAGACGGAGGGTGGCGGGCGCAGCACGAGCTACGAGCTCAACGCGTAGTCCGCAAACAAAAACCCCGCGCCTTCGAAGGTCGCGGGGTTTTTTGCAGTACTTGGAGCCGCGTGCAGCCTTACTGAATCTTCGCCTGCTTGCGCAGATTCTCTTCGAACGCCTGCAGCTTTTCCTGCTGGATCTGCTGGACGATCTGCGGGCGCACCTGCTCGAGCGGCGGCGGCGTGACCGGGCGGATGTCGTCCACGCGGATGATGTGCCAGCCGAACTGCGTGTGCACCGGCGTATCGGTCATCTGGCCTTTCTGCAGATGCGTGGCCGCAGCCGCGAATTCCGGCACATAGGCTTTCGGATCGGACCAGTCGAGGTCGCCGCCGTTCTTGGCCGAGCCCGGGTCCTTCGAGTACTGCTTCGCGAGGTCTTCGAAGCTGGCGCCGGCCTTGATCTTCGCGATCAGGTCCTTGGCCTGCTGCTCGTTGTCCACGAGGATGTGGTGCAGATGGTATTCGCTGCCGCCCGCATCCTTGGTCAACTGGTCGTAGCGCGCCTTGACTTCGGCGTCGGTCGGCTGGTTGTTCTTCACGAAGTTCTGAATCAGCGCGCGCAGCACGACGGTCTGCTGGGCCACGGCGATTTGCGCCTTCACGTCCGGGTTGTTCGGAATGCCCTCGCGAATGGCTTCCTGCATGAGGATTTCGCGGTTCACGAGCTCCTCGCGCACCGCCATTTGCAGTTGCGGCGAATCCTGCTGGCCTTGTTGGACAAGCTGCTGGACCAGCGCATCGGCGCGCGCTTTGGGAATCGGCGTGCCGTTCACGACGGCGATGTTCTGCGCAAAGGCGGGAGCCGCCGCGCAGGCAGCCAGCAACACCCAGAGATGGGTCTTCTTCAAGGTCATCGGAAAGTCCTAACGGGGCGAACCAAAATGGCGAACAAAAAAGTCGAAATCTAACGTGGGCTAGCGGGGCAGCGCCGCGGCTTCTTCGGGCGTGAGCGCCGTGATCGCGAGAGCGTGGATGCCGCGCTGCATGGCCTCGGCCAGCGCATCATACACCATGCGATGCCTTGCCACGCGGGCTTTCCCCGCGAATGCGCCCGCAACGATCGTGACATGATAGTGACCGCCGGCAGCGGCGCCCGCGTGTCCGGCATGCTGCGCGCTGTCGTCGCGCACGTCGATCGAAACCGGGGTGAGCGCCGCGGTCAGGCGCGTTTCGATGAGCGCCATGCGCTCGGCGGGGCTGGCGTTGAGAAAGACGTCGCTCATTCTTCTTCCTTCATGTAACGCGAAAGCCACAGGCTCTGGCCGACGATGAACACCACGAGAATGCCGGTCGCGCCGAACAGCTTGAAGTCGACCCACGCGTCGGTGGAGAAGTGGAATGCCACGAAGAGATTGAGAATGCCGAGCAGCGCGAAGAAGATCGACCAGACGAAGTTCAGTTGCGTCCAGATGCGCGGCGGCAGGGTGATCTGCTTGCCCATCATCGCTTCGATGAGGTTCTTGCCGAAGGCCATCTGCGAGACGAGCAGCACGACCGAGAACGCCCAGTAGAGCACGGTCGGTTTCCACTTGATGAAGGTTTCGTCGTGCAGCATTAGCGTGGCGCCGCCGAACACGACGACGATGCCCAGCGAAAGCCACAGCATCGGGTCGACCTTGCGGTGACGGAACGCGACCCAAGCGATCTGCACGAGCGTAGCTCCAATCGCCACGGCCGTAGCCGTGAAGATGCCCCACAGCTTGAAGGCGACGAAAAAGAGGATGATCGGGAACAGATCAAACAGGAATTTCATTATCGGCCTGAGAGTTGACGAATTGAGCCCGGCAAAAGAGGGCACGACGTTGTCAAGGCCGCATTGGGCCCCGCGCGGGGCGCGAGGCTGCCTTGGCAACGTCACTTGGGCTCGAATTGTAGCGCAGCCGAATTGATGCAATACCGAAGGCCCGTCGGGGCCGGACCATCCTCGAACACGTGGCCGAGGTGCGCGCCGCAGTTCTTGCAGCGCACCTCGATGCGAAGCATGCCGTGCGTGCGGTCGGTTTTCTCTTCGATCACCTCGCCGTTGATCGGGCGGAAGTAGCTCGGCCAGCCGCAACCCGCGTCGAATTTCGTGTCGGACTCGAAGAGCGGCGTGCCGCAACACACACAGTCATACACGCCGCGATCGAAATGATCCCAGTATTTGCCCGTGAAGGCTCGCTCCGTGGCCGCATGGCGCGTGACCTGATACTGGCCTTCGTCGAGCTGCTCGCGCCATTGCTCGTCGGACCGGTAGCCGGGGTAGGAGGGTGAGTTGTGGTCGTCCTGGCTCATGTCGGGTTCCTGTCGGGTGGGAAACAAGGATCACGTAGATGGGGGCGCGCTCACGAAGAGCAACTGACTTCGAGCGAACTCGCCCAGTCGGGCGGCAGCCCTGCGTACGACGCGTTCTCGGGCTGCTCGTCGAATGGCCGCTCGAGCACCCTGGCGAGCCGCTCGACTTCGCTGAAGTCCTTCTGCGCAGCGCGCTCGATCGCCGTTTGCGCGAGGTGATTGCGCAGCACGTATTTCGGATTGGTGCGGTTCATCGCCTCGACGCGCGCAGCGTCGTCGCGTGTTTCGTGCGCGAGGCGCGCGCGGTAGTCGGCAGCCCACGCGTCGAAGGCGGCGCGATCGAGAAAGAGATCGCGCACCGGCGTGTCGCCACTCGCGTCATGCTTCGAGACGCGCGCGAGATGGCGATAGGTGAGCGTGAAATCGGCACGGTTGGCATGCATGATTTCGAACAGCTTGTTCGCGAGCGCGTCGTCGCCTTCGCGCTCGTGTTCGAGGCCGAGCTTCGCGCGCATGCGCGCTTCGAGCGCGGGCGCGAAGTGCCCCTTGAAGCGTTCGAGCACGCCTTGCGCGTCGGCTACCACGCGCTCGCCGCGCTTCTTTTCGTCGGCGATGTCGTAGTGCGCGCCGAACAGCGGCACGAGCGCTTGCGCGAGGCAAAAGAGATTCCAGTACGCGATCTGCGGCTGCATGCGATACGCGTAGCGGCCCTGCGAATCCGAATGATTGCAGATGTGGTTGGCGTCGAAGCCGTCCATGAAGCCGAACGGACCGTAATCGATCGTGAGGCCGAGGATCGACATGTTGTCGGTATTCATCACGCCATGGCAGAAGCCCACGGCCTGCCACTCGACCATCAGCGCTGCCGTGGTGCGCACCGCCTCGTCGAGCAGGGCGAGGTACGGGTCGTCGGCTTCGCGCAGTTGCGGATAGTAGCGCGCAATCACGTGGTCGGCGAGCGCGCGCAGCGCGTCCACGTCGTCGTGCGAATAGAAGTGCTCGAAGTGGCCGAAGCGCACGAAGCTCGGCGACACGCGCGTGACGACCGCAGCCGTCTCCATTTCTTCGCGGCGCACGGGCTGGTCGGAGCCGGTCACCGTGAGGGCGCGCGTGGTCGGAATGCCGAGATGATGCATGGCCTCCGAGCACAGGAATTCGCGGATCGACGAGCGCAGCACCGCGCGGCCGTCGCCCATGCGCGAGTAGGGCGTGCGGCCCGCGCCTTTGAGCTGGATCTCGTTGCGCCTGCCCTCGTGCTCGACCTCGCCGAGCGTGAGCGCGCGGCCGTCGCCGAGCTGGCCCGCCCATACGCCGAACTGGTGGCCGGAGTAGACCGTTGCGTACGACATGGCCGAAGGCGAGCGCTCGCGCGTGAAATTTCCGCTAAAGAACCCGGCGAACGCGGGGTCGGCAACGGCGGATGCATCGAGCCCGAGTTGCGCGGCCATGGCCTGCGAGAAGCCGACAACGTAAGGCGCAGGCAGCGGCGCGCCGGGCAGTCGCGTGTAAAAGCGTGCGCCGAGCGCGGCGAAGGCGTCGTCGCGCGGCACGATCAGTGCGCGTTCGAAGTCGGCGAGCGGACCGGTGGCGGGCGTGTGCGTAGCGGACGAGCCGCCTTGGGAGTCGGGAGTGCCTGGTGAAAACGACATATTGAGGGCCTGTTGAATAGTCGATATTGTAAGTCCGCACCCGCCGGCGTGCTGGGGCAGGTTCGAAGCTTGCCGGCGAGCCAGCCCGATGCGCCAAAGACAACGCCAGACAAAGCCGATCAAACGCGAGGAGACCGCCACCGATGACTGCGCCGCTGCTGGGACAGATGATGGATGTGCCGCTCACGCTCCCGTCGTTGATTGCGCATGCGGCGCGCCACCATGGCAACGCGCAGATCGTCTCGCGCCGCATCGAGGGCGATATTCACCGCTACACGTACCGCGAATGCGAGGTGCGCTCGAAGCAGCTTGCCCAGGCGCTCATTGCGCTGGGCGTGGCGCCGGGCGAGCGCGTCGGCACGCTGGCCTGGAACGGCTACCGGCACCTCGAAGCCTATTTCGGTGTGACCGGATTCGGCGCCGTGTGCCACACCATCAATCCGCGGCTCTTTCCCGAGCAGATCGCGTGGATCGTCAATCACGCCGAAGACCGCTACGTGCTGTTCGACATCACGTTTGCCGCGCTCGTCGACACGCTCGCGCCGCAATGCCCGAGCGTGCGCGGCTGGATCGCGTTGTGCGACGAGTCGCACCGGCCGGCAATGCGCACGGAAGTGCTCTGCTACGAAACGCTGCTCGCCGCGCAGGACGGCCACTTCGCGTGGCCCGAACTCGACGAGCGCAGCGCCTCGAACCTTTGCTACACGTCCGGCACCACGGGCAACCCGAAAGGCGCGCTGTACACGCATCGCTCGTCGGTGCTGCATGCCTATGGCGCGTCGCTGCCCGACGCCATGGGGCTTTGCGCGCGCGATGCGATCCTGCCGGTCGTGCCGATGTTCCATGTGAACGCATGGGGCATTCCGCATGCGGCGCCGCTCACGGGTGCGAAGCTCGTGATGCCCGGCAAGGATCTCGACGGCAAGTCGCTCTATGAACTCATGGAAGCGGAAGGCGTCACCGCCTCGGCCGGCGTGCCCACCGTCTGGCTCGGCTTGCTGGCGTATGTGCGCGCAGCGGGCGTGCGTTTTACCAAGCTGCAGCGCACGGTGGTCGGCGGCTCGGCCTGCCCGCCGGCGATCCAGCGCGCCTTCGAGGACGACTACGGCGTGCAGACCATCCACGCGTGGGGCATGACGGAGATGTCGCCTCTCGGCACGCTCTCGAGGCTCAACTGGGAGCAGTCGGAGCGTCCGCGCGAAGCGCAGCAGGCGCTGCTCGAAAAGCAGGGGCGCGTGATTTTCGGCGTGGACATGAAGATCGTGGGCGAAGACGGGCGGGAATTGCCGTGGGATGGCGTGACGTTCGGCGACCTGCACGTGCGCGGGCCGTGGGTGATCGACCGTTATTTCCGCCAGGAAAGCGGCTCGCCGCTCGTGGACGGCTGGTTCCCCACGGGCGACGTCGCCACGATCGACCCCGACGGCTTCCTGCACATCACCGATCGCAGCAAGGACGTGATCAAGTCGGGCGGCGAGTGGATCAGCTCGATCGACCTGGAAAACATCGCCGTGGCGCATCCGGCCATCGCGGAGGCCGCGTGCATTGCCTGCGCGCATCCGCGCTGGACCGAGCGGCCGCTCATCGTCGCGGTGAAGAAGCCCGGCGCCGCGGTGACGCGTGAAGAGTTGCTCGCGCACTTCGAAGGCAAGGTCGCGAAATGGTGGCTGCCCGACGACGCCGTGTTCGTCGACGAATTGCCCCATACGGCAACGGGCAAGCTGCAAAAGCTCAAGCTGCGCGAGCAGTTCCGCGCCTATGTGCTACCGACTGCGTTGGCCGTGGAGGGCTGTCCGCTCGACCCGGCGCAAGACGCCGCGAAGCGCGGATAAGCTACCCCGAGCCGCCCGCGCAGCCGCGCAAGGTTCTCCGGCGCAGCCATCTGGCTGCGTTTTTTTCTTCCGACTTTTTCCGGTCAACCCGCCAGATTCGTGGGTTCAGTACAAACCCTGGCGTCCGCAGCGCAGCAAAAAATTGAACGAACGTTCTTTTTTTGGGTATTCTGCCTGCTGACCGGGAATGTCGGACAATGAAACCGACGACGCACATCGCGGCCCGCAAGCATGGAGGCAGGCAAATGGCAGTGGACTACACGACTCGCGACGGCGTCGCCGTCATCACGCTCAATAATCCGCCCGTCAACGGCCTCGGGCATTCGACCCGCGCAGGCATTGTCGAGGGCCTCGCGCGCGCCGCTAGCGATCCGGCCGTTGCGGCCATCGTGATCACGGGCGCCGGCAAGGCGTTCTCGGGCGGCGCGGACATCACCGAATTCAACACGCCCAAGGCGATGCAGGAGCCCACGCTCCACACGGTCATCAAGGAAGTCGAAAAGAGCGCGAAGCCGGTCGTGGCCGCGATCCATAGCGTGGCCATGGGCGGCGGTCTCGAACTCGCGCTCGGCGCGCACTACCGTATCGCTGCTCCCGGCGCGCAGATCGCGCTGCCCGAGGTGAAGCTCGGCATTCTGCCGGGCGCGGGCGGCACGCAGCGTCTGCCGCGTGCGATCGGCCTGGAAGCCGCGCTCAACATGATCGTCACGGGCGCGCCTGTGATGAGCGAAAAGCTCGCGAATTCGGGGCTCTTCGACGCCATGGCGCAAGGCGATCTGCTCGAAGAGGCAATCGCATTCGCGCGCAAGGCGGCCGACAAGCCGGGCCCGCATCCGCTCGTGCGCAATCGCAAGATCGAACACGCGAACGCCGAGGGCTTCCTGCAGTTCTCGCGCAACACCGTGGGTGCGATGGCGAAGAACTATCCCGCGCCGGTGAAGTGCGTCGACGCCATTGCTGCGGGTGTGAAGCAGGGCTTCGAAAAGGGCCTCGCCTTTGAGCGCGAATGCTTCCTCGAACTCGTGCAGACGCCGGAAAGCCGCGCGCTGCGCCACGCGTTCTTCGGCGAGCGTGCCGCGAGCAAGATTCCCGATGTGCCGTCGAGCACGCCCACGCGCGATATCGAGAAGGTGGCCGTGATCGGCGCGGGCACGATGGGCGGCGGCATCACGATGAACTTCCTCAACGCGGGCGTGCCGGTCACGCTGCTGGAAACGAAGCAGGAAGCGCTCGATCGCGGCCTCGCCACGATCCGCAAGAACTACGAAGCGCAGGTCAAGAAGGGCAAGCTCACGCAGGAGAAGCTGGAGGCGCGCATGGCGCTCATCAGCCCGACGCTCTCCTACGACGACCTCAAGCAAGCCGATCTCATCATCGAGGCAGTATTCGAAGAACTCGGCGTGAAGGAGCAGGTGTTCAAGCGCCTCGACGAAGTCGCCAAGGCTGGCGCGATCCTCGCCTCGAACACTTCGACGCTCGACGTCGACAAGATCGCGGCGTTCACGAAGCGTCCGCAGGACGTGGTGGGTCTGCACTTCTTTAGTCCTGCCAACGTGATGAAGCTGCTCGAAGTCGTGCGCGGCAAGGAAACGGCCAAAGACGTGCTCGCCACCGTCATGCAGGTCGCGAAGAAGATCCGCAAGACGGCCGTGGTGTCGGGCGTGTGCGACGGCTTCATCGGCAACCGCATGATCGAGCAGTACGTGCGTCAGGCGCTCTACATGCTCGAAGAAGGCGCACTGCCCGCGCAAGTGGACCGGGCAGTCGAAAAGTTCGGCTTCGCGATGGGCCCGTTCCGCATGAGCGATCTGGCCGGCAACGATATCGGCTGGGCCATTCGCAAGCGCCGCTATCAGGAACACCCGGACATGAAGTACTCGAAGATCGCCGATCGTCTGTGCGAGACCGGCCGCTTCGGGCAGAAGACCGCCGCGGGCTGGTACGACTACAAGGCGGGCGAGCGCAACGCGCTGCCTTCGAAACTCGTCGACGAGATGATCGTCGCGTACTCGAAGGAAGCCGGTGTTGAGCGCCGCAAGATCAGCGACGAGGAAATCGTCGAGCGTCTCGTGTTCTCGCTCGTCAACGAAGGCGCGAAGATTCTCGAAGAGGGCATCGCTTCGAAGGCGTCGGACATCGACATGGTCTATCTCACGGGCTACGGCTTCCCGCTGTGGCGCGGCGGCCCGATGCTGTACGCCGACACGGTCGGCCTCTACAACGTCGAGCGCGCGATTCGCCGCTATGCGCAGCAGCGCAATGGCGAGGCGTGGGAAGTCGCGCCTTCGATCGTCGAACTGGCTGCCAGTGGCGGTACGTTCAACTAAGCATTACTTGCGGACGCAAAAGCGGACGAACAGGCGGACGAACATCATGAGAAGCGCAGACGACGTGCTCCTGCTGATCGACCTGCAATACGACTTCATGCCCGGCGGCGCGCTTGCTGTCGCGCGTGGCGATGAAGTCGTGCCGGTCGCGAACCGGCTCGCGCAGGGCTTCAGCCACGTGGTGCTCACGCAGGACTGGCACCCGGCGCAGCACGTTTCATTTGCGGCCAACCACGCGGGGCGCGCGCCGTTCGAGACGACGGCGCTGCCCTACGGCGAGCAAGTGCTGTGGCCCGTGCATTGCGTGCAGGGCACCGAAGGCGCGGCGCTGCATCGCGACCTGGACGTGCCGCACGCGCGCGCGGTGATCCGCAAGGGCCATCACGCCGACGTGGACAGCTACTCCGCGTTTCTCGAAGCCGACCGCAAGACGCCGACGGGCCTCGCGGGTTATCTGCGCGACGTAGGCGTGAAGCGCGTGTACTGCTGCGGCCTCGCGACCGACTACTGCGTGGCGTGGTCCGCGCTCGACGCGCGCGCTGCCGGCTTCGAAACCGTGCTGATCGAAGACGCCTCGCGCGCCATCGACCTGAACGGCTCGCTTGCCGCCGCGTGGCAGCAGTTGCTCGCGGCCGGTGTGAAGCGCGCGCAGTCGGCCGAGGTGCTGGCACTGTCCGCCTGAACGTCCAATCAAAGACATCCTCTGGATTCAATATTCGTAGTGGGAGACATCGCATGACTGACGCCGTAATCGTATCGACCGCCCGCACGGGCCTCGCCAAATCCTGGAAGGGCGCCTTCAACATGACGCACGGCGCCACGCTCGGCGGGCACGTGACGCAAGCCGCCGTCGAGCGCGCGAAGATCGACCCCGCGCGCGTGGAAGACGTGATCATGGGCTGCGCGAACCCCGAGGGCGCCACGGGCGCGAATATCGCGCGCCAGATCGCGCTGCGTGCGGGCCTGCCCGTGAGCGTGCCGGGCATGACGGTGAACCGCTTCTGTTCATCGGGACTCCAGACGATCGCGCTTGCCGCGCAACGCGTGATCGCGGGCGAAGGCGACGTGTTCGTCGCGGGCGGTGTGGAATCGATCTCGTGCGTGCAGAACGAGATGAACCGCCACATGGTGGCCGAAGGCTGGCTCAACCAGCACAAGCCCGAAATCTACTGGAGCATGCTGCAAACGGCCGAGAACGTCGCGAAGCGCTATGAAATCTCGAAGGATCGCCAGGACGAGTACGGCGTGCAGTCGCAGCTGCGCGCGGCGGCCGCGCAGGCAGCCGGTCTCTTCAACGACGAAATCGTGCCGATGACGGTCCTCGCCGGTGTCGCCGACAAGGCCACGGGGCAGCTCGTCACGAAGGAAGTGACGATCGCCGCCGACGAAGGCATTCGCGCCGACACCACGCTCGAGGGCGTTGCGAAGATCCGCACGGCGATGCCGGGCGGCGTCATTACGGCCGGCAACGCGAGCCAGTTCTCGGACGGTGCGAGCGCCTGCGTCGTGATGAACGCTAAAGTCGCGGAACGCGAAGGCCTGCAGCCGCTCGGCATTTTCCGCGGCTTCGCCGTGGCGGGCTGCGAACCGGACGAGATGGGCATCGGTCCCGTGTTCGCCGTGCCCAAGCTGCTCAAGCAGACGGGACTGAAGGTCGAGGACATCGGCCTGTGGGAACTGAACGAAGCGTTCGCAGTGCAGGTGCTGTACTGCCGCGACAAGCTCGGCATTCCCGCCGACCGCCTGAACGTGAACGGCGGCGCAATTGCCGTCGGTCACCCGTATGGCGTATCGGGCGCGCGCCTCACGGGCCACGCGCTCATCGAAGGCAAGCGCCGCGGCGCGAAGTTCGTCGTGGTGACGATGTGCATCGGCGGCGGGCAGGGCGCTGCCGGCCTCTTCGAGGTCGTGTGATGCACGGTGCGGCGGACTCGCGAGAGTCTGCCGCCGCCTCGGCCACACCACCGCTTTCCCGCGGCTTTCCGCGTGCCGAGCCGCTCTCGCACCCGTGCCGCTGCGGGTATCATGACGGCTATCGGCGCGCGCACGGTGCGGCGCCTGTTCCCATGCAGACTGAAAGAGGTGAGTTCGTGATTCGTCATATCGTGATGTGGAAGCTCAAGGAGTCGGCCGAAGGCGCGACGCGCGCCGAGAACGTCGTGAAGTTCAAGGCGCTGCTCGAAGGCTGCCGCGATCTCGTGCCGGGCACGCTGCACCTCGAAGTCGGTGTGGCCGAGCCGGGCCTCGCTTCCACATTCGACCTCGTGCTCGTCTCCGACTTCGCCGACCAGGCCGCGCTCGACGGCTATCAGGACCACCCCGAGCATCTCGTCGTGAAGCAGTTCGCGAAGCTCGTGGTCGAGTCGCGTCAGTGCGTGGATTACGTGGTCTAACGCGCATCATGACCGGTACCGCAGATCAATCGCAGGGCGGCGGCGCGCCAAAAAGCGAAGACGCTCAAGAACCGCAACCATCGCTCACGATCATCGAGAGTCCCTTCGTCGAGCACCTCGGCGCGCAACTCGTGAGCGCGCGTGACGGCGCGAGCGAAGTCGTGCTGCCGCTCGCCGAGCGGCATCTGAATACATGGGACGTCGCGCACGGCGGCGTCACGATGACGCTCGCCGACATCGCGCTCGCCATGGCCGCGCGCAGCGTCGCCGCCGACGGCGTGGGCGTCGTCACCGTCGAAATGAAAGTGAACTTCATGCAGCCGGGGCGCGGCGAATTGCGCGCCACCGGCCGCGTGCTGCACCGTTCCACTACCATGGCCTATTGCGAAGGCGAGATTCGCGACAGCGAAGGCCATTTCGTCGCCAAGGCGCTCGGCACCTTCAAGTACATGCGCCGGCTTGCGGTGGGCCGTGACGTGACGCGTCAGCGTCTGCGCAGCGACCCCAGCGCGCGGCCGGGGCCGAGCGACGGTTAAACGCGCAATCGGGCGCGTGCGAGGGCTTTGCTCGTGCGCACCCGGGTGCTGTTCTCTCGCGCGGCAGGCGTGCAACGCCTCGCCGCGCCCAACGAAGCAACACGGATGCCATGACCCAGACCAATCGCCAGATCCTGCTCGCTTCGCGCCCGGAAGGCGCCGCGAGCGTCGATAACTTCCGCCTCGTCAAAACGCCGCTCGCACCGCTCGAAGAGGGCCAGCTGCGCGTGCGCAACCACTATCTCTCGCTCGATCCGTACATGCGCGGGCGCATGAACGACAGTAAGTCGTACGCAGCGCCGCAGCCGCTCGACTCGGTGATGATCGGCGGCACGGTGGGCGAGGTGGTCGAATCGCGCAACCCGAAGTTCAAGGTCGGCGACAAGGTCGTGGGCATGTTCGGCTGGCAAGAGTTCGGCACCTCGAACGGCAGTGACCTGCATGTCGTCGATACGACGCATGTGCCGCTTTCCGCGTACCTCGGGCCGGTCGGCATGCCGGGCGTCACCGCGTGGTACGGCCTGAATCGCATCATCGAGCCGAAGGCGGGGCAAACCGTCGTCGTGAGCGCGGCGAGCGGCGCGGTGGGCAGCGTGGTCGGCCAGCTTGCGAAGCGCGCGGGCTGCCGCGCAGTGGGTATCGCGGGCGGCGCGGACAAATGCCGCTATGTCGTGGAGACGCTCGGCTTCGACGCATGCGTCGACTACAAGGCCGGCAATCTCTATCAGGATCTCAAGGCCGCGACGCCGGACGGCGTGGACGGCTACTTCGAGAACGTCGGCGGCGCGGTGCTCGACGCTACGCTCGCGCGCATGAACGCGTTCGGCCGCATCGCGCTGTGCGGGATGATCGCCGGCTACGACGGCGAGCCGATGCCGCTCAAGTATCCGCAACTGCTGCTCACGCAGCGCCTGCTTGCGCAGGGCTTCATCGTGAGCGAGCACATGGAAGTGTGGCCGCAGGCGCTCGCTGAACTGGGTACGCTGGTCGCGAAGCAGCAGCTCGCGTATCGTGAGACCGTGGCCGAGGGGCTCGAGAACGCGCCCGGCGCGTTCCTCGGCATGCTCAAAGGCCACAACTTCGGCAAGCAGCTCGTCAAGTTGATCTAACTATCTGAGTGTGAGCGCAAGCGCCCGGGAAGGGGCGCTTCGCTTTTCCGTGCGCAGTGTTCACCGCAACCTTCACCGCAGGATTCGCAATGTCCGAACCGTTTGAGTTCGACGGCCGCGTGGCTGTCATCACGGGCGCGGCAAGCGGCTTTGGCCGCGCGTTCGCGCAACAGGCCGCAGCGCTCGGCATGAAGCTCGTGCTCGCCGATGTCGATCAGACGCTGCTCGACGAAACCGTCAATGCCTTGCGCGAAGGCGGCGCGCAGGCCATCGGCGTGCGCACCGACGTGCGCGATGCCGCGCAGGTCGACGCACTCGCTAAGGCCGCGCTCGACGCGTATGGCAAGGTCCATCTGCTCTTCAACAACGCGGGCGTCGGCACCGGCGGCTTCGTGTGGGAAAGCACCGCGAAGGACTGGGACTGGGTGTTCGGTGTGAACGTAATGGGCGTGGCCAATGGCGTGCGCAGCTTCACGCCAGCCATGCTCGCGCAGGGCGAGCGCGCGCATATCGTCAACACGGCGTCGGTGGCGGGGTTGCTTTCGCCGCCCGCCATGGGCGTGTACAACGCGTCGAAGCATGCCGTGGTCTCGCTCACCGAGACGCTTTATCACGACCTGAAGAACGTGACCGACAAGGTGAGTTGCTCGTTGCTGTGTCCGGCCTTCGTGTCGACCGGCATCGCGAACGCCGAGCGCGCCCGGCCTGACGATCTTCGCAACGAAGAACCACCCACGCGCTCGCAGCAAGCCGCCGATCTGCAGTTGCAGCGCGCGGTGCGCTCCGGCAAGCTCACGCCCGACGACGTCGCGAAGGCGACCTTCGACGCCGTGCGGGACGGGCGCTTTTATATCCTCACGCATCCGCAGATTCTTCCTTCGGTGAAGCTGCGTCATGAGGACATCGAAACATTGCGCAACCCGACCGATCCGCTCTCGCTCAAACCTGAAGTCAAGAAAGCGCCGCAATAAACGCGGCGGAGGTCACGCTCGTGCGTTACGACGGCACGATCCACGAGTTCATCAAGGTGGGCGCGTTCATCGACGAGGCGCGGCGCGCACAGCAGCAGGCCGCGCACGCGCCGCGCGTCGCGTACGGCACGGGCGACTGAAACGCGCTCAGCCTCTTTCGACGGTATAGGTTTCGTGGCGCTCGAAGGCGCCCGGGCGGACGACGCGATGCGCGCCGTCGTCGTCGCTGCGCTCTAGCGCTTCCACATCCAGCAGGGTGCCGCGCAGCGTGACGCGCAGCGCCGTGGTGCCGCGTGTGCCGTAGTCGGGCGTTTCGATGAATGCCGCGGAAAGCGCACGTTCGCGTTCGAGCGAAATGCCCGTGGCGGGCAACTCGCGGTCGGGCGCGACCTGCGGGTCGCGCATCATGTCTACGAGCCGCGCGAGTGGGACTTGCGCGTCGCCCGTCGCGAGCTGTGCGAGTTCTGCGCGCTTGCGTACGAGCTTGGGCCACGGCGTGTCGAGCACGGCATTGGAAATGCCGTGCGTGCCTTCGGGCAGCAAGGCCGGCGCGCGGTCCGCGCGATTGCAGTACCACGCCAGCTCGCGCCGCGTCCAGTCGCCGACGATCAGATTGAAGCCGTTATAGAGATCGCCCGAGCGCGCGATCTCGTCGAGATAGCCGAGCGGCGTATCGGGCAGACCTTGCGCGCCGGTGAGCCAGCGCGAGACGAGCGTGCCGCGCGTGGGCGCGTCGGGGCGCATGTCGTTCGGCGCGCGATAGTTCGTGAGCGCGGCGAAGCGGCCGCGGCGCGTCATGCCCAGCCACGTGCCGCCGCCGACGAGATCGCGGCCCGCCAGCACGCCCGTTGCCGAACTGCCCGGGGACGTGACGTCGTCCGAGGCGTTCCACCAGTGCAGCGGGTCGGCGGTGCGGCGCAGGAACTCGTCGCGGTTGGCCGCGAGCGTGAAAAGCGCGCCGGCGCGCGCGCGCGGACGCCAGTCGAACACGATCAGGCACATGGAGCGGGCCCCTGCAGGGTCGGGTCTGGGGCCATGCCCAGGCAACGTGAGGCGCCGGGCGCCTCACGTGCAATGGACGCGGTGCGCAGCGTCAAATTTCGGCCGGCAACGCGTACGGCAGCGGCAACACGCGCAGCGCGGGGCCGTCCGCGGCGCCGAGATGCACGCTGCCCGTTTCGAGTGCGGCAAGCTTGATCTCGGCGAGCAGATCGACGCCGCCCTCGGGCGCGGCGGCGGCGTTCACGACCATGCCGCACGGCTGGCTCGGGTCGTCCGAATGGAAAAGCTCGGCCCCCGCATGCGCGGCGTCCAGATTCGCGGCCACATTGGCGAGCGCGGTGCGGCGCTTGATCGTGCCGCGATACTGGCTGCGCGCGACGATTTCCTGGCCGGGGTAGCAGCCCTTGCGGAAGTTCACGCCGCCCAGCACGTCGTAGTTGACCATCTGTGGCACGAACTGCTCGCTCACGGCCTGCGTGATGCGCGGCTCGCCCGCGCGAATGTCGAGCCAGTCCCACACCGCCGGCGACACGCGCTCGACCAAACCCTCGAGCTTCGCGAGGCGCTCCTGCACCGCTTGCTTCGGGCCGACCCACAGATAACGCAGCACGCCGGCCGCGTCGGGCACACGGATCAGCGTGCCTGCGGGGTCGTCCACCTTCACGTGCACGCCGTCGGGCAGCGCGTCGAACACGCTCGCGAGCGCGCCGCGCACGTCGCCAGCGAGCCCCACTACGAGCAGCTTGTCGCTGTCGTCGGTGAGCTTGGCCTTGGCCCGCAGCACGAACATCGACAGGCGTTTTTGCACCGGCGCCTGTACGTCCTTCGAGATCAGGAGACGGATCGTGTCGCCGGTCTTCCAGGTGAGGAACGAGGCGAGCAGACGGCCCTTGGGCGAGCAGTAGCCCGCGAGGCGCGCGCCGGCCACGTCGAGATGCTGGACGTCGTTGGTGAGCTGGCTGTGCAGGAAGGTCGCGGCGTCGTCGCCATTGGCGTCGATCACGCCGAACTGCGGCAGGATCGCGTAGGCGCCGCCTTTCAGAACGGCGTCGAAGTCGGCCGTGGATTCAGGAGCGGAAAGCGTGGAAGCGGGATCGAGCGGTGAGTTCATGGATTCGGGGAACAGTCAATCCTGACTTTAGCGAAGGCAAGCAGTTATTATATGAGGTCCCCCTGAGTCGTGTTTCCATGTCCCTTCTGAAGAAATGCCTTGTTGCCGGCGCCGCGCTAGTCGTGATTGGCGCCGCCGCGGCAGGCGGCGTGTGGCGCTGGGCCACCACGCCGCTCGAACTGGCCGCCCCACAGCTCGACGTCACCATCAAGCCGCACAGCACCGTGCGCAGCGTCACGCTGCAATTGCGGCGCGGCGGCGTGCCCGTGCAGACGCAACTTTTCGTGCTCATGACGCGCGTGCTCGGTTTGCAGAGCCAGCTCAAATCGGGCAACTACGAATTCAAGGCGGGCATCACGCCCTATGAGGTGCTGCAGAAAATGGCGCTCGGCGACGTGAACGAGTCCGTCGCCACCATCATCGAGGGCTGGACCTTCAAGCATATGCGCGCCGAACTCGACGCGAACCCCGCACTGCGCCACGACACGGCCGGCATGAGCGACGCCGAGCTGCTCGCCGCGATCGGCGCGCCGCCGGCGCCGAACGGCAGCGGCGAGGGGTTGTTTTTCCCCGACACCTATCTGTTCGACAAGGGCTCGAGCGATCTCGATGTCTATCGACGCGCGTATCACCTGATGCAGACGCGTCTGAACGAAGCATGGACCGCGCGCGCACCCGGCTTGCCGCTCAAGTCGCCCTACGAGGCGTTGACGCTCGCGTCCCTCGTCGAAAAGGAGACGGGCCGCGCCGCCGACCGCGCGCTCGTGGCGGCCGTGTTTTCGAATCGCCTGAAAGTGGGCATGCCGCTGCAGACCGATCCGGCCGTGATCTACGGTCTGGGCGACAACTACGCGGGGCATTTGCGCAAGCGCGATCTGCAGTCGGACACTCTTTACAATACCTACCTGCGCCTTGGGTTGCCGCCAACGCCCATTGCGTTGCCCGGCGTCGCGGCGATCCAGGCGGCGCTCAATCCGGCATCGACGGCTGCGCTGTACTTCGTGGCGCGCGGCGACGGCAGCAGCGTCTTTTCTGACAATCTTGTCGACCACAACAAGGCCGTCGACAAATACATCCGGGGAAATTAAATGGCGCGGGGCCGATTCATCACGTTCGAGGGCATCGACGGCGCGGGCAAGACCACGCATCTCGCCTGGTTTTGCGATCAACTCGCCCAGAAACTCGCGCCGACGGGCCGTACGGTCGTCATGACGCGCGAACCCGGCGGCACGCCGCTGGGCGAGTCGATCCGGGAACTCGTGCTGCATCAGCCGATGGACCTCGAAACCGAGGCGCTCCTGATGTTCGCGGCGCGCCGCGAGCACCTCGCCAAGGTGATCGAGCCCGCGCTCGCGCGTGGCGACTGGGTCCTGTCCGACCGTTTCAGCGACGCCACCTTCGCCTACCAGGGCGGCGGCCGCGGGCTGCCGCGCGACAAGCTCGAAACGCTGGAGCGCTGGGTGCAGGGCGGTTTCCAGCCGGACCTGACGGTGCTGTTCGACCTGCCGCCCGATACGGCGAGCGAGCGGCGCGGCGCGGCGCGCGAACCCGATCGCTTCGAAAGCGAGTCCGATGCGTTCTTCAAGCGCACGCGCACCGAATACCTGCGCCGCGCGGAAGAGGCGCCGTATCGTTTTGCGATCGTCGATTCGTCGCAGGGCATCGACGCGATTCGCAAAAAACTCGAGCAAGTGATCGCAGCGCTTTGATTTCAAGGCGATATTTGGCACTCTTATAGGGCTGCGCGATCTTCTTGTGAATTCTGTAGAAGACCGCTTAACCGATTGATTCAGAAGATGATCTATCCTTGGCAAACCGACGACTGGCAACGCCTGCAGCAACTGCGCAGCCACTGGCCGCACGCGCTCCTGCTGCATGGCCAGGCGGGCATCGGCAAGCTCCAGTTCGCGCAGCATCTCGCGAAGGGGCTGCTCTGCGAAGCGCCGCAGGCCAATGGCGAGCCATGCGGCGCCTGTGCGGCCTGCAACTGGTTCGTCCAAGGCAATCATCCGGATTACCGCATCGTCGTGCCCGAGGCATTGGCGGGCGAAATCGGCCAGGCCGGCGACGACGAGGCCAAAGCCGAAAAGGCCGACAAGGCCGACGGCGAAGAGGGCAAGAAGGGCCGCGCGCCGAGCAAGGAAATCCGCATCGAGCAAGTGCGGGCGCTGCTCGACTTCACGAGCGTGGGCTCGCATCGCGGCGGCCTGCGCGTGGTCGTCCTGTATCCGGCCGAGGCGCTCAACGTCGCCGCCGCAAATGCGCTGCTGAAGACGCTCGAAGAGCCGCCCGCGGGCGTGGTGTTTCTCGTGGTCTCGGCGCGCATCGACCGCCTGCTGCCGACCATCATCAGCCGCTGCCGCCAGTGGCCCATGGGCACGCCCGCGCCCGCAGCCGCTGCGGCCTGGCTCGCGCAGCAGGGCGTGGACGACGCGCCGGCGCTGCTCGCCGAAGCCGGCGGCGCGCCCCTCGCGGCGCTCGCGCTCGCGCACGACGAAAACCGCACGCTGCGCGACTGGACCCTGGCCCAGCTCGCGGCGGGCCCCGCCTGCGACGCCTTTGCGTGCGGCGAGACGCTGCAGAAGCTGCCGGTGCCGCTCGTGCTCGGCTGGCTGCAGCGCTGGGTCTACGACCTGCTCGCCGAACGCACAGCGGGGCGCCCGCGCTACTTTCCGCAGGCCGCCGGCGGCCTCGCTCGCTGCGCCGCGAAGCTCGACGCCGCGGCGCTGGCGCGCTACCTGAAGACGGTCACGCGCCAGCGCGCCGTGGAAAACCATCCGCTGAATGCGCGCCTCGTGTTCGAGGAACTCTTTCTCGGCTATCGTGAACTGTTCGCCTGACGGGCGCTGACGTACCCGATCAGGCCCGAATCTTCCATCGCAGGACCATCCATGTTTGTCGATTCGCATTGCCACATCAACTTCGAGGGCCTAGGCGACCGCCTCCCGCAGGTGCTCGAGAACATGCGCGCGAACGCCGTCACGCACGCGCTGTGCGTGTCGGTGGACCTCGAGACGCTGCCTTCGGTGCTCGACATCGCGAGCCGTTACGAGAACGTCTACGCGTCGGTCGGTGTGCATCCCGACCACGAGCACATGCGCGAGCCGACCGTGGCCGAGCTGGTCGAACTGGCTGCGCACCCGAAAGTGGTGGCGATCGGTGAAACGGGGCTCGATTACTATCGCCTGGGCGAGCGCACGATCGCCGACATGGAATGGCAGCGCGAGCGCTTTCGCACGCACATTCGCGCGGCGCACGCCACGGGCAAGCCGCTCATCGTCCATACGCGAGCCGCTTCGGACGACACCCTGCGCATCATGGAAGAGGAGCGCGCGGGCGAACCGGGTGGCGTAATGCATTGCTTCACGGAGCCGTGGGCGATTGCCGAGCGCGCACTCGCGCAGAATTTTTACATCTCGCTTTCGGGCATCGTGACGTTCAAGAGCGCGACCGATGTGCAGGAAGTGTCGCGCCGCGTGCCGATCGAGCGTCTTTTGATCGAAACCGATTCGCCGTACCTCGCGCCGGTGCCATTTCGTGGCAAACCCAATGAACCTGCGTACGTGAGCCATGTCGGAAGATTCATTGCGCAGCAACGCGGATTGCCGGACGCCGAACTTGGCGCTGTCACCACGCAGAACTTTTTCCGGCTCTTCAAGATCCAGCCGCAGGCCTGAATCGCGAACCGCGTGCTGTCAATGATTTTAAATATCAACGAGATAGCAGATAACGTTAAGGCTTGACATGAACTCGAAACCGCTTCCGCACGCCGCCAACCCTGTCCGCCGTACTGCCGCCGCGCTCGTGCTCGGCGTCGCCGCCACCCTGTTCGGCGCCGCGGCGCATGCCGCTCCGATCGACTCGCTCATCAAGAGCGTCAAGTTCGACGACGACAAGGGCGTGCAAAAGGCGCTCGCTCAAGGCATGGACCCGAATGCCACCGACGACCAGGGCATGCCGCTCCTCGTGCTGGCCGCGCGCGAGAAGTCCGACAAGGTCGGGGCCGTGCTGCTCGACAACCCGAAGACGAATATCGCCGCTGAAGACCGCGCAGGCGAAAACGCGCTGATGCTCGCCGCGCTCAATGGCGACGTGGACTTCGTGAAGCTCCTCATTACCAAGGGCGCCGAGGTCAACAAGAAGGGCTGGACGCCGCTGCACTACGCCGCCGCGAACGGCAACGACGACGTCGCGAAGCTCCTGATCGGCTATTCGGCCGACGTCAACGCGCTGTCGCCCAACGGCACGACGCCGCTCATGATGGCCGCACGCGGCGACCATCTCACGACGCTCCAGATGCTGCTCGAGCACGGCGCGACGCTTGGCGCGAAGAACCAGATCGGCATGACGGCGCTCGATTTCGCGCGCCAGTACAAGGCGCCGGATGCGATCAAGGACCTCACGGCGCGCATGACGCAGGCTGGCCTCTCCACGGCGAGCCCGGCAGCGCCGCAAAACAGTGCAAAATAATGGGGCTAAGACGGCCGCACTGCACCAACGCGGCCGCCCGGCGGCGCTCGATGCGCCGCTCCCCATGACAACTCAAGGAGAACCATGCTGCGGGTTCTGATCTGTGCGGGCGCGATGGCGTTGCCGCTCTCCGCTTTCGCATTCACGGCAAGCGACCTCAACCGGCTCTGCACGAAGACCGACGTGGCTTCGCGCAGTGCATGCGCTGCCTATATCGAAGGTGCCGCGGACGGCATCTTCAACACCATCGACGCCATCGGCGGCACTACCGGGCCGCGCGTGGGTCAATACTTCTGCCTGCCGCCCGATGCGCGCTCGGCGCAACTCACCGATGCGGTGCGCAAGTACATCGCCGACAACCCGAACGTGGCCGGCTACAACGCCAGTACTGCCATTTCGCTCGGGCTGGGCAAGGCGTTTCCCTGCAAGACCGGCAGCGGGAGTTGAAGCCGGCGGGTTCAAGTCGTAACCCGTAGTCCGTAGTTAGATATAGCTGCAAACACGGCGCGGCACCGACCGCCGCCGCGCCGTTCATCATCGAGGCCGCAGCGGGGCCAGCGTTCACCCTCGCCGAGGCCGTCCGCGGGCCTGCGCCCGTGCCGTTTCCAAGAGTCGCCCTTTGCTCAGGATGCTCAGGAGGAACTGGCCGCAGATGCCGACACTCGACGATCTCTCCCATTTCACCGACGCGCCGCTGCACGACTGGCTCGGCACGTTGCTCGTGAGCGCGCTCGCGCTCGTTTTCGCGCTCGGCCTGCACTGGGTCGGCGGCCGCGTCTTGCTGCGCATCGCGCGCCCGTATCCGCGGGTCAGCGTGTTCCTGCGCTATATCCGCAAACCGGCGCTCGCCGTGCTCGCGATCCTCGCGATCGAATTCGTCTGGTGGCAGGCGCCCGACACGCTCAGGCACATCAGCGGCCTGCGCGAGCTGTGCGCGTTCGCGCTGATCGCCGCGATCACCTGGCTTTCGGTGCGCTGCGCGGCAGCGATCGGCGAGGCCATCATCGCCGCCCATCCGCTCGACATCGCCGACAACCTCCAGGCCCGCCGCATCCACACCCAGGCCCGCGTGCTCGCGCGTACGGTGATGGTGCTGATCATCATCGTGGGCGTGGGCGCGGCGCTCATGACCTTCCCGAACGTGAGGCAGATCGGCGCGAGCCTGCTGGCTTCGGCCGGGGTTGCCGGTCTCGTCGCCGGTATCGCGGCACGCCCCGTGCTAGGGAATCTGATTGCCGGTTTGCAGATCGCGCTCTCGCAGCCGATCCGGCTCGACGACGTGGTCGTGATCCAGGGCGAGTGGGGGCGCATCGAGGAAATTACCGGCACCTATGTTTCGGTGCGGATCTGGGACCAGCGGCGGCTCATCGTGCCGCTGCAATGGTTCATCGAGAATCCGTTCGCGAACTGGACGCGCAGCAGCTCGCAGATCATCGGCACGGTGTTTCTGTGGCTCGACTACCGCATGCCGCTCGCGCCGCTGCGCGAGGCGCTCGCGCGCATCGTCGACGGTGCGCCCGAATGGGACCGCCGTGTGCAGGTTTTACAGGTCACCGACGCCAACGAGCGCGCGATGCAGGTGCGCGTGCTGGTGAGTTCGCGCGACTCCGGCCTGAACTTCGATTTGCGCTGCCGCGTGCGCGAAGGGCTGCTCGATTTCGTCAACGAGCACTATCCGCAGTTCCTGCCGCGTGCGCGCGCTGAAGTTTCGGCGGAGCTCGAAAGCAGCACCGGGGAACTGCCGTCCTTCGTGCGCCGCCCCGCGCGGCAGGCGGCGGCGAGCACGGCGGCCCATACGGAGGCGGATCCCGTGACGGGCACGCGCGTGCCGGGAGACGGCGAGGAGCTGGAGACGCACCGCCCGGCGCGGCCGGCATCCGAAGCGGCTAAGGGGGCCGAGGCAGCGCAAGCCACCGACGCCCGCGAGCCGGCGACCGAAAGCCGCCGCGATAATGGTGGATAACCGCTGCCAGCGGTCGAGAGGGAAAGGAGGAGGAACAGCAAGATGGGCAGACTGATAGTCGTCTCGAACCGCGTGGCGACGCCGACGGAGACCAAGGGCTCGGCAGGCGGCCTCGCGGTCGGCGTATTCGGCGCGCTGAAGGACGCGGGCGGCGTGTGGTTCGGCTGGAGCGGCGACGTGGTGAGCGAGACGGTGGCGAACGCGGGGCCGACGCTCGTCGAAGAAGGCCACGTCACCTTTGCGACCGTCGGCCTCACGCGCAAGGACTACGATCAGTACTACCGCGGATTCTCGAACGCCACGCTCTGGCCGGTGTTCCACTACCGCAACGACCTCGCGCGCTACGAGCGCGACGAATACGCCGGCTATCGCCGCGTGAACGCGTGGCTCGCGCACAAGCTCATGAAGCTGATCCACCCGGACGACAACATCTGGGTGCACGACTACCACCTGATTCCGTTCGCCGAGGCGCTGCGCTCGGAAGGCGTACGCAACCGCATCGGCTTCTTTTTGCATATTCCGTTTCCTTCGCCGCAGGTGCTGCAGACCATTCCGCCGCACGACGAACTCGTCAGGTCGCTGTGCTGTTACGACCTGCTGGGCTTCCAGACGCAGAACGACCAGCAGGCATTCCACGACTACATCGCGCGCGAGGCGCGCGGCAAGGTTCGCGAGCGCGCAGAGAATCCGGAGCACGGCGAGGTCGAGGCGTATGGCCGCAAGCTGCGCACGGGGGTCTACCGCATCGGCGTGTTTCCGGACGAGATCGCCGAGCAGGCCGCGCGCTACGAAAGCCGCCAGCACGTGCTCGACCTCAAGCAGAGTCTCGAAGGGCGCAAGCTCATCATGAGCGTGGACCGGCTCGACTATTCGAAGGGGCTCGTCGAGCGTTTCCATGCGTTCGAGCAGTTGCTGGAAACGTCGCCCGAATGGCGCGGCAAGGTCACGCTCGTGCAGATCGCGCCGCCCACACGCTCGGATGTCGCGAGCTACAAGGTGATACGCGAGGAACTGGAGCGGGAAGCCGGGCGCATCAACGGCCGCTACTCTGGCCTCGATTACACGCCGATCCGCTATCTGAGCCAGCAGTACGACCGCTGGAAACTGATGTCGCTCTTTCGCGAGTCGCAGATCGGCTATGTGACGCCGCTGCACGACGGCATGAATCTCGTCGCCAAGGAATACGTGGCCGCGCAGAATCCCGGCGATCCGGGCGTGCTCGTGCTGTCGATCTTCGCAGGCGCGGCGGCCGAACTCACGGGCGCATTGCTCGTGAATCCTCATGATGCGACCGGTATGTCGGAAGCGCTGGAACGCGCGCTCTCGATGCCGCTCGAAGAGCGCCAGGCGCGCTACCAGACCAACATGGAGGCGCTCAGACGCAACGACCTCGGCGTGTGGCGAGACACCTTCCTGCGCGACCTCGCCGCGGTGCCCCAGCCGCGCTGAACGATACGGGGCACAGGCGGTTCGCGCGCCGGCACGATTGCGTATGATGCGTGGCTGATCCACGCATCCGCAGTGCGACTGCCACGCCACCCCGCGCACCTTCATGCTGACTACGCTCGCCATCGCCAACTACCGCTCGCTGCGCGAGCTCATCGTGCCGCTCGGTGCGCTCAACGTCGTGACCGGTCCGAACGGCAGTGGCAAGTCGAATCTCTATCGCGCGTTGCGTCTGCTCGCGCTCACCGCCCGCGGCGGCGTGATCCCGTCGCTGGCGCGCGAGGGCGGCCTGCAATCCACGCTGTGGGCGGGCCCCGAGCGCTTCTCGCGCGCCGTCACCGCTGGGGAATACGCGGTGCAGGGCACGGTGCGCAAGGATGCGGTGAGCCTGCGCCTGGGCTTCGCGGGCGACGCCTTCGGTTACGCGATCGATCTGGGATTGCCGCTGCCTTCGTCCACTTCGCAGTTTTCGCTCGACCCGGTGATCAAGCGCGAATGCATCTGGAGCGGGCCGATCCTGCGGCCCTCGGCGTTGCTCGTGGATCGCCAGGGGCCGATGATCCGCATCCGCGACGCCGCGGGCGAATGGACGACGCTCGCGCAGCCCGTGGCGAGCTTCGACAGCATGATGACCGAGTACGCCGACCCGCGCAGCGCACCCGAAATGATCGCCGTGCGCGAGCAGATTCGCTCGTGGCGTTTCTACGACCACTTCCGCACCGACGAGCACGCGAGCGCGCGCCAGGTGCAGATCGGCACGCATTCGCCGGTGCTCGCCGACGACGGCGCCAACCTCGCCGCCGCGCTGCAGACGATCCGCGAGATCGGCGACGGCGAGGCGCTCGATACCGCCATCGGCGACGCCTTTCCGGGCGCGCGCGTCGAAGTCGTGAATCACGAAGGGCGCTTCGAGGTAGCGCTGCGCCAGGAGGGGCTATTGCGGTCGCTGCGTGGCGCGGAGCTCTCGGACGGCACCTTGCGCTATCTACTGCTCGCGGCGGCGCTGCTGAGCCCGCGGCCGCCGGGCCTGCTGGTGCTCGACGAGCCCGAGACGAGCCTGCATCCGGACCTGCTGCCGTCGCTCGCGCGGCTCATCGCGCGGGCGTCGCGGCACTCGCAGGTCATCGTCGTCTCGCACGCGGCGCGGCTCGTGGCGGCGCTGGAGCGCGAGGCCGGCAGCCAGTCGGTCGTGCTCGAACGGCGCCTCGGCGCAACCGGGTTCGCCGACCCCGACACGCTCGACGTGCCGGCCTGGAAATGGCCCGCCAGATAGGCCGGTAGGGCAAACGCAGGGGTTGTTTCGGCTTGTAACACCGTATAGAAATTGAAAGACTGGCGGCGCGCGAGCCCGGCTTGCCGAATAATGGGATAACTGCTGCGTCGCCGATGGCCGCCCGGACCTGGCTTAGAATGACCGGCACCGCAAGAACGGGCAACGCGGCCCCGTTTCCTGGAGACACACGATGAGAATTGCGCAGATCGCCCCGCTGACCGAATCGGTCCCGCCGAAGCTCTATGGCGGCACCGAGCGCGCCGTGTCGTATATCACTGAAGCGCTGGTCGAACTCGGGCACGACGTCACGCTGTTCGCGAGCGGCGATTCGCTCACGAGCGCGAAGCTCGAGCCCGTGTGGCCACGAGCGCTGCGGCTCGACCCCGGCATCCGCGACCGTATCGCACCGCACATGCTCCTCATGGAAATGGTGCGCCGCCAGGCCGACCAGTTCGACGTGTTGCATTTCCATATGGACTACTACTCGTTTTCGGTGTTCAAGCGCCAGGAAACGCCGTTCGTGACGACGCTGCACGGCCGTCTCGACCTGCCCGAGCAGCAGCCCGTCTTCGATACGTTCAACACCGCGCCCGTCATCTCGATCTCCAATGCACAGCGCCAGCCGATGCCGCAAGCGCGCTGGCTGCGCACGGTCTACCACGGCCTGCCCGAGACGCTCTACACGCCGCAGCCTGTGGAGCAGCGCTATCTTGCGTTTCTCGGCCGTATTTCGCCGGAAAAACGCGTCGACACGGCGATACGCATTGCCGGGCGCTGCGGGCTGCTCATCCGGATCGCCGCGAAGGTCGACGAAGCCGACCGCGAGTATTTCGAGCGCGACATCAAGCCGTTGCTAGCGCTGCCGCACGTCGAGTACGTGGGCGAGATCAACGACAGCCAGAAGGCCGAATTCCTCTCCGGCGCCCATGCGCTGCTGTTCCCGATCGACTGGCCGGAGCCGTTTGGCCTCGTGATGATCGAGGCGATGGCGTGCGGCACGCCCGTGATCGCGTTCAATCGCGGCGCCGTACCGGAGGTGGTGGAAGAGGGCGTGACGGGCTTTATCGTCGAGGACGAGATCGGCGCCGTGGCGGCGGTGAACCGCATCGCGCGCGTTCCGCGCGCCGGCGTGCGGCGCCGCTTCGAAGAGCGTTTCACCTCGCACCGCATGGCGCAGGAGTACGTGCAGGCGTACGAGGCGGTGATTCGCGCGAACAAGCGTTCGCGCTTCAAGGTGATCGATACGTCCGCGAGCTGAGCGCACGGACGTCCGCGGGGCGTCTAGAGCTCGAGTTTCGTGATCTTCGTGCCGCCGAGCGAGAGGTCGCCGATCAGCCCGCTGTTGGTGAGCACGAAGACCTGCACGGGCTGGGTGGCCGTGGTGGTGTCGATCGAGCCGTTCGCGCCGACCTTCACGAGCGCGACCGACGCGTCGCCGCCTGCCGACCAGCCGCTCGAATTGCGGAATTTCGCCAGCGCGTCTTCCGTCATGAAGAGATAGATGACGGACTTCGACTGCACGCCGAGCGTTGCGCCAACCGACGCCGACGACGTGCTGTAAAAGCCAACCGTGCTGCCCCCCACGCGCAGCGCGCCGTCGCCGTGTTCGCCGCCGACGCCGATGCCCGCCTGGATCACGCGCGGGAACACCAGAATGCCGCGAGCCTTGCCGACCAGTTCGCGCGAGCCCGGCACCGTCTGATAGAGGCGCGACAGGGTGGCGTCGACGTCGGAGTTGATCGAGTCGGCGCGCGACGCATTGGTCGCGGGGCTGGGGGCCTGGCTGCCGGTGGTGGTGCAGCCCGAGAGTGTCGCGACGCCGACGGCGATTGCGACAGAAGCCTTCAAAAGCATGCGAGATGCGTTCATCTTGTTCTCCGTTCTAGTTGCCGGGCGCCGCGATGTCACGGCGTCCCGTCGTTATACCCGAACGTCCCGACCCGCTCTTTGAGGCTGCGCAGCACACACGCTGTGCCCTGGGGCATGCACGAAACGCGCTAGCGCTCCGGCACGGGCTTGGCCGTGGGCCGACGCAAGGCGCGCTTCACGCCGCCGATGAGCACGCCGATCGCGAGCAGCACCGCAGCGGGCACGACCCAGTAGCCGACAAACGCGTGCCACAGGTAGCCCGCAAGCGTCGTGCGCCGCACGGCGTATTCGTCGCGCGCTTCCTGCTGGCGCTGCGCGTTCGCCGCGAGCACCGCGGCGGGGCAGCCGGCTGCACGCGCGGTTTCGGGCGTGCCGTGGCAGCGCAGCGGGGCGCCGGCGTCGCGCTCGGCGTCGGTGAAGGTCCAGGAGGTCAGCGCGCGCTGCAGATCCGCGCGGTTATACGCCATCTCGTCCTGAACCTCGCGCACTGCGACGATCATCACCGGCACGAGCCAGAAGGTGATCACCATGAGCCAGCGGCGAAACCAGCGGTTCTTGTGTCTCCATGCCATCTGCGCCTCCGTTCGATGCCATTGGCATCAACGTCAACGCGGCAGCCCGATGGCTAATGTGTGATTTCGCGGGGAGGGGCCGCCGCTGCAGCCATCATAGGAGAAAAACGGCACGTCCGAATGCGGGTCATGACGCAAATCCGCGCAAACCTGCACGATTTCGCATCCGTCGACGACGATTCGCACAACCGAAGACACCGGCGCTGCAACGCACAAAAACAGCGCATAAAAAAACGCGCCGCAGCAAAGGCTGCGGCGCGCGGATCCTGCGAGCGCAAACGGGTGCGGGAGCGTTCCCGAACCCGCTTCGCTCAGCTCTTCGTCGAGAGGCAGGTCTTCATGAATGCCTTGCGGTCGTCGCCCTTCTTGTCGCCGGCCTGGGCGTTGCACGCCTTCATGCGCTCTTGCTGGGTCATCGTCGGAGCCGGAGCGCCGGCAGTCGAAAGGCACTGCTTCATGAATGCCTTGCGGTCGTCGCCTTTCTTGTCGCCGGCCTGGGCGTTGCATGCCTTCATCTTGTTCTGCTGGCTGTTCGCCGCCGGCGCGGAAGCGGGTGCGGCGGTCTGTGCGAACGCCGGCGCGGCCAGCACGCCGCCCAGCACGATTGCAGCAATGACGGATTGCATCTTCATCGTTCACTCCCTTGACTTTGGACGTTCTCAGTTGACGTGCGGCCAGCCGTAAAGGCCGGTGCGCCTCGCGCGCGCCGCCATTATGGCAAAGCTGCCATTAAAACGACGCAGCGATGTGTTCGGTTGACGCGCGCGCTGCTGCACAATGTTCGCTATCGGCCGTCGACCCAGTCCGGCGTGGCCGCAACGACACGGAGAACGCGCATGCATTACCTCTTGATGTACGAACTCGCAGACGACTACCTCGAACGCCGCCCCGAACACCGCAGTGCGCATCTGAAGCTGGCATGGGCGGCCGTCGAACGCGGCGAGTTGCTCCTGGCGGGTGCGGTTGCCGATCCCGTCGACAACGCGCTGCTGCTTTTCCAGGGTGACAGTCAGGCCGCGGCCGAAGCGTTCGCGCGCGCCGACCCGTACGTGCTTTCGGGGCTCGTGAAGCATTGGCGCGTGCGGCCCTGGCAAACGGTGGTGGGCGAAGCGGCGTCGAATCCGGTGAAATAAGGCGCAAGTGCAGCGGCGGCGCAACCCGCGCGGCTTAGCTCTGCGCGTCGCCGCGCGCGTCGTTCGCCGCAGCTTGAGCCAACAACTCGCGCACGGTGTCGTCGCTGACCTGATCGAAGTCGAGATAGAACTGGCCGACGCTGTAGAACGCCTCGGGCGTGCGCGCACAGACGAATTCGTCCACCGTCCTGCCGAGCCGGTCCCGCGAGCCCGAGGGCGCGACCGGCAGCGCTGCGACGATGCGCGCGGGGCCAAGCGTGGCGAGCGCGAGCGCCGCTGCCTTGAGCGACGCGCCCGTGGCCATGCCGTCGTCGACGATGACCGCCACACGGCCCGCCACCGCAAGCGGAGCACGCTCGCCGCGATAGCGCGCCTCGCGCCGGCCAAGCTCGATGCGTGCGAGCGCCATGGCGCTCTGCAACTGGGCCTCGCTCACGCCGGCGCTGCGTACGAGCGCACTGTCCACGTACTGCGCGCCGTTCGACGACAGCGCGCCCATGGCGAGTTCCGGCTGCCAGGGCAGGCCAAGCTTGCACACGGGCAAGACATCGAGCGGCACCTGCAGCGCCTTCGCGACTTCATAGGCTACGGGCACGCCGCCGCGCGGGAGCGCGAGCACGATGACGTCGCGTCTGCTCGCGTAGGCCGAGAGCGGGCCGGCGAGCGAACGGCCCGCCTCGCGGCGATCGGTAAAGGGGCGTTCCATGAAGAGGTCCTCCCATCTCGTTGCAGGCAAACTGGCCAAGGGCCGCGCAACGATGCGTTCAGTTTGCCACTCGCGGCCACACGCTGCTGGTAAAAAGGGCACCTCGCCGGCTTCCACGATGCGGCGCGCAATGCGAGCGGTCGTGCATGCCACTGCCCGCGCGATCCATTGCGGGGCGGCGCTCATTTGCATACGCGGATTTCTCGTTTGGCGCGGGCGTATCGCCTCGCTACGATGAAGTCGATCCCGCCACCGACGAGGTCTCGCCATGTCCGAATCCGCCTCCTTCAAGCCGCGCGTCGTCGAACCGGTCGTGCCCGATGCCCCCGACGGCCTCGGGCTCGCCGTCGAGCTGTGGCTCGCGCGCCCGGTCGACGGCATCGCGGGCCGGGCGCTGCGGATTCACCTGCGCCACGGCGCGCGCATGGAGCAGGCCGAAACGCTGCGCGATCTGCTCCATGCCGTCGGCACCGCTATCGTGGTGTCCTGACGGCCCTCCCGCCGCTCAATCGAGCGGAATGGCAAAGAGCGCGTCGAGCAGATTCGACGAGGTCGTGTCGGCGAGGCGCGTAAGCGATTCGACCATGCGCACCTGGCAGTCCACGAGTGGCAGCATGCGAATGCGCCGCGACTCGCCAAATTCCGCATGCGCGATCACACCCACGCCCACGCCCTGCGCAATGGCCGTTTGCAAGGCCTCGCGGCCATCCACGTAGAGCACGGGCTGGACCTGCAGTCCTTTGCGCACGAGTTCGGCTTCGAGCAACTGCTGCGTGACCGAATGCGTTTCGCGAAACACCATGGGCTCGCGCACGAGTTCCTCGTACGTCATGCGGCGCTTTTTCGCGGCGGGGCTTTCGGCGGGCACGACCGCGACCAGCGGTTCCTCGCGCAGCACGCGGGCCTGCAGCCGGCTGTGAACCTGACGCGCGGCCGTGATCGCGGCGTCGGCTTCGCTCGCGAGGACGCGGCGCATGCATTCCGTCGCGTTCGCGATCGATAGCTTGATCACCACCCCCGGATAGCGCCGCCTGAACGCGCCGATCAGCTTGATGGCGAGGTCGGGCGCGTCGGCGGCGAGGGCGAGTTCGCCCGATTCGAGCGCGCCTGCCGCTTCGAGAAGCCGCCGCGCGTCGCGCTCACACCCCACCATCTGACGCGTCACCGCGAAGAGTCGTCGCCCGAGTTCGGTGAGTTCCACACCGCGAGGGCCGCGTTCGAAGAGTTTGACCCCGAAATCTTGTTCGAGCCGCCGCACATGGTCCGATACGGCCGGCTGCGTGAGCGAGAGCGCCTGCGCGGCGCGTGAGAACCCACCGTGTTCGGCGACCGCGTGAAAAGCCCGCAATTGCGCGTATTGCATGTCGAAGCACTCCGGCGACAGGAGAAAAACTGGGGATAAGTTCAACTTATATCGACATCGATTATATCGATTTTACCGATGGACGGCGCTGCGCTAACGTGTCGGGATCGACTGTCCCGACGCCCACTGGAGCCCGCATGACCACCCCCGCCGAGCCGTATCTCCTGACCCCCGGACCGCTTACGACCGCAGCCTCGACCAAGGCCGCGATGCAGCGCGACTGGGGCTCGTGGGACGCCGACTTCCGCGCCATGACCGCGCAATTGCGCGCCGCGCTGCTGCAGATCGCGGGCGACGAGCAGGGTGAATACGACTGCGTGCCGTTGCAGGGCAGCGGCAGTTATTGCGTCGAGGCGATGCTCGGCAGTTTCGTGCCGCGCAATGGCCACGCGCTCGTGCTCGCCAACGGCGCGTATGGCAAGCGCATCGCCACGACGCTGCGCTACCTGGGTCGCGAGCACACCGTGCACGACACCGGCGACTACCTGCCGCCGCGCGCCGAAGACGTCGAACAGCTGCTGATCGCGAACCCGGACATCACGCATGTCGTCGTCGTCCACTGCGAGACCAGCTCGGGCATTCTGAACCCGATCGAGGAGATCGCGGCCGTGACGGCCCGCCAGGGGCGGCGCCTTCTGGTCGACTCGATGAGCGCGTTCGGCGCGGTGCCGCTCGACGTGCGCACGCTGCCTTGCGACGCGTTCGTCTCCTCGGCCAACAAGTGCATCGAGGGCGTGCCGGGCTTCGGCTTCGTGATTGCAAAGAAGGAAGTCCTGAACAACGCAAAGGGCGTGAGCCACTCGCTCGCGCTCGATATCTACGACCAGTGGGACGTCATGAACCGCACCGGCCAGTGGCGCTTCACGCCGCCCACGCACGCAGTGGCCGCGTTCATCGAGGCGCTGCGTCTGCACGCGCTCGAAGGTGGTCAGCCGGGGCGCCTTGCACGCTATGCGCGCAATCGCGACGTGCTCGTCGAGGGCATGCGCGGGCTCGGTTTCGAGCCGCTGCTGACCGAAGCCTGGCGCTCGCCCATCATCGTCACGTTCTTTTCGCCGGCCGATCCCGCATTCGACTTCGCGCGCTTCTACGAACTGATGAAGGCGCAGGGTTTCATCATCTATCCGGGCAAGCTGACGAGCGTGGAGAGCTTTCGCGTCGGCTGCATCGGCGCACTCGACGAGACCGTCATGCGCCGCGTCGTGGCCGCGTGCGGCGAAGCGCTGCGCACGCTCGGCGTGGCAAGCGCTGCGCCCGCGCCGGTCGACCTCGGCGCACGCGAAGCGCTCGCCGCGTAATACGCACAGATCGTCAAGACTCCACATCATCGATTTTTTAGCAGGACGCATGCAATGAAACACGTCAAGGCAGTAATTTTCGACTGGGCGGGCACCGTGGTCGACTACGGTTCGCGCGCGCCGATGGGCGCGTTCGTCGAGACCTTCGAGCAGTTCGGCGTGCCGATCACGGTCGACGAGGCGCGCGGGCCGATGGGCATGGCCAAGCGTCCGCACATCGCGGCGCTGATGGCGCTGCCGCGCGTCGCGGCGGCGTGGGAAGCGCACTACGGCCACGCGCCTGGCGAAGCCGATATCGACGCCGTGTACGACGTCTTCGTGCCAAAGAACGTCGCCGTGGCCGCGCAGTACAGCGACGTGATTCCGGGCGTAGCGGCCGTGACCGCCGCGCTGCGTGCCGACGGCGTACGCATCGGCTCGACCACGGGCTACACGCGCGAAATCATCGACCAGATCGTGCCGGGCGCGAAGGCTCAGGGTTTCGATCCGGACAGCATCGTTTGCACGGGCGACACGCCCGAGGGCCGGCCTTCGCCATACATGATCTACCGCACGCTGCCGCAGCTCGGCGTGTGGCTCGCGCGCGACGCGATCAAGGTGGACGACACCGAAGTCGGCATCGAGGAGGGCATCAACGGCGGGACGTGGGCGGTGGGTGTCGCCGTGAGCGGCAACGCGTTCGGCCTGACCGAGGAAGAAGTTCGCGCGCTCGCGCCCGAAGAATTCACGCGCCGCCGCGCCGCGGCCGCGGAACGCCTGCGTGCGGCGGGCGCGCACTACGTGATCGACAGCGTCGCCGATCTGCTGCCCGTGGTGAACGAGATCGAAGCGCGGCTGGCCCGCGGCGAGCGGCCCTGAGGCGACCCGAAGGGAACTGAGGGGAACAGAGCGGTACGTTGCGAAGAACGCGCAGGCGGCCTCGCCGCCTGCGTTACCATGGGCGCCCCAGCCACTAGCCGCCGCCCATGAAGACGTTTGCGCTTTTCGTCGTGACCGCGCTCGCCGAGATCATCGGCTGCTATCTGCCTTATCGCTGGCTGCGCGAAGGCGCGAGTGGGTGGCTCCTCGTGCCCGCCGCTGCCTCTCTCGCGCTCTTCGCGTGGCTGCTCACGCTCCATCCCACGGCCGCCGGGCGCACCTATGCGGCCTACGGCGGCGTCTATGTCTGCGTGGCGATTCTCTGGCTCTGGGCCGTCGAGGCGATCAGGCCGAGCCCCTGGGACTGGGCCGGCATCGGCTTCACGCTGGCCGGCATGGCGCTCATCATGTTCCAGCCGCGCTGAGCGAATCCAGGCTCAGCCGCGCGTATTGACTTGCGGAAACTTGTCGCGGAAGGCCTGCGGCATCGGCACGACCTTTTTCGCTTCGTAGTCGAAGAACACGAAGCCCGATTTCGCCATGGCGATGAGCGCGCCATCGGCCGGCCGCGTGATGGACGAATGGCCCGAGGTGAAGGCCGCCCTGTCGCGCCGCTTGCGAGCCACCGGTTGAGCGCTGCCGCGCCATGGCGGCGCAAGCGCGCTAGCGCAGGCGCTCGGGTGGCGCTTCAGGCGGAGGATCGCCTTCCGGTACGGGCGGCGGCTCGCTGTCCGGTACCGGAGGAGGTGGCGGACGATGCGGATCGTCGGGCTCCTCGGTCGGCAGATGAGCCTCGGGGCCGCGGCCAACACGAGCGGCGGGCAGGAAATTCGAACGCATAAACCTCTCCGGGATACACGAAGCGTGCGCCAGATGGGGCGTCGCAGCCCCTCGGCCTCGCCTTCGCGCGAATCGATTTGCCCGGCTCGGCGCAAACGCCGTGCCCCGCGGGTCGCCGGGGCCTGCCGGGGCCGGTACGCGGGTTGCTGCTTATCAAGCCGGGACCGGCGCGGTCAGCTCGCTTCGACTGTGCGGGGTCCTCGCATCCGGGCTCGCAACGTACTGAAGGAGGACCGATCACCATGCACACCCCACCGACGAAGGTTTTCGCGCCCGGCGCGCTCGCGCTGGCACTCGTCCTGGAAGGAGCAGCGGCGGGCGCGGCGCTCGCGCAGGACAACACCGGCGCGGATCGGCCGACCACGGCGCCCGCCACCGAGTCGAGCGGGGCGAAGGCCAACGGCGTGTACCCGGCGCCGACCCAGGGCGTCGAGAAGGGCGTGCCCGCCAGCAAGGGCGCACAGGCGACGCGAACGACACATTCCTCGAAACACAAACCGCATCACGCGAAAAAGCCGGCAAACGGCGCGGCGGGCGCGTCGGCCGCCGCGGGCGGCAGCGCTGCGAGGGAGTAAGACGATGCATGAAGATCGCGCCTTTCATTTTCCGCGCAAACTGCGCGAAAGCCGTCCGGCCCAACGCGAAAGCGGCGTCGAAACTTTCGTCCTCGCCGCGCACGGCTGGGTGCCGAACAACGCCCGGCTTCCCGTCATCGTCTATCGGCGCGCGCTGGCGCCAGGCGCCCATGACCTTGCACGGGCATTCAACGAACGCTTCGAGGCGAACGGCTGGCCGGTACAATGGCTCGACGGCGTATTCGACTATCACCATTTCCATTCCACGGCGCACGAGGTGCTGGGCGTGTTCGCCGGCACCGCCGAGCTGATTCTCGGCGGCCCGGGCGGGCGCGTGCTGCGCGTGCATGCCGGCGACGCGCTGCTGCTGCCGGCCGGCACCGGTCATTGCCTGCTGTCGCTCGCCGGCGGCTTTCGCGTAGCGGGCGGCTATCCGCGCGGGCAGCAGTGGGACATCCGCCGCGACGCGCTGACGTCGGCGGAGTTGCGCGCCATGCAGGCGCTGCCGTATCCCGCAAGCGATCCCATTTGCGGCGAACGTGGGCCGTTGATCGAGCATTGGCTCGCGCAGGCGTGAGCGCGCCAGGCACAGCGCTTGCCTTCAGGCGGTATTCGCCGTGCATTCGCACAAGGGATAGGGGGATACCATGACGACACAATCGAATCGCCCGCTGAATATGCGAGACCTGGCTTGTCGCCGCGCTTGTGCGCTCGTCGTCTCGTTCGGGTGCACGTTCGGCTGTGCGCTGGGCGTACCGTCTGCCGCGCTCGCGCAGGGCGCACCGCAATCGATCGCCGTGCAGCGCATGGCGACGGTGCAGTCTGGCACCGGATTTCGCGCCTCGAAGCTCGTGGGCTCAGACGTCTACGACAATAGCGGCAGCAAGATCGGCGCGATCGACGACATCGTGCTCGAGTCGCCTAACCAGGGCGCCTTCGCGATTCTCTCCGTGGGCGGCTTCCTCGGTCTGGGCAAGCATCTCGTGGCCGTGCCGTTCAACGACCTGCGCATCGACAGCAAACAGATCGTGCTGCAGGCCGACAAGGACCAGCTGAAGGCCATGCCCGAGTTCAACTACGCGCACGAATGACGCGCTCGTAGGTGAGCGTGATTGCCGGAGGTCAAGACCGCCAGGGCCTGAGTCCAAAGTCCTATTGCGCGCTCCCCGTCCACCCACCATAGTGGATGGATGCCTCATGTGAGGCGTCTGAAGCGGGGAGCGATTCAATGGCGAAGAAAGAGGAAGTCAAGGCGGCGAGCGTAGCCGCGCCGGCAGAAAAACTCAGCGAAAAGGCCTATCAAAAGGAACTCGAGCGCCTGCATGGCGAACTCGTTCGCTTGCAGGAGTGGGTGGTCCAGAAGCGCCTCAGGGTGTGCATCCTGTTTGAAGGCCGCGACGGCGCAGGCAAGGGCGGCACGATCAAGGCGCTCACCGATCGGGTCAGCCCGCGCGTATTTCGCGTATTCGCGCTGCCCGCGCCCACGGAGCGCGAGAAGTCGCAGATGTACTTCCAGCGCTACCTGCCGCTGCTGCCCGCCGCGGGCGAAATCGTGGTGTTCGACCGGAGCTGGTACAACCGTGCGGGCGTCGAGCGCGTGATGGGCTTTTGCACGCCGGAACAGGCCACGGAATTCCTGCGCGGCGTGCCGCTCATCGAACGCGCCATCATCGACTCGGGCACGATCCTCATCAAGTTCTGGCTCGAAGTGAGCCAGCAAGAGCAGACCCGGCGCCTCGAAGGGCGCATCAACGACCCGCGCAAGATCTGGAAGCTTTCGCCCATGGACCTGCTGTCGTATAGCCGCTGGTACGACTATTCACGCGCGCGCGACGAGATGTTCGACATGACGGATACGCCGGAATCCCCATGGTTCGTTGTCCGATCCGATGACAAGAAGCGCGCGCGTCTGAATGTCATCAGCCATATCCTGAACACCATTCCATACAAGGCGCTGCCGCGCGAGAAGGTCACGCTGCCCGAGCGCCAGAAGGCACAAGGCTACCGCGACCCGGACTATCGTTACCGTTACGTGCAGGAGAAGTACTGAGCGGCATCGCGTCCGACCCGGCGCAGCTTGTCGTCGCGCCGGATAAAACCACACTATCATCACGATTGAACGCTCACGAGGGGTAGACCATGGCCGAGCTGCTGTTGGGTAATATCGACGAACACGTCACCGACGCCGAAATCAACGAGTTTCTGGAGCGCTACGGTTTCCCGCCGTACGACGCGATTCAGCGCATCGAGGGAGCGGGCCGTCCCGGCGCGCTGCTCACCTTCCACGCCGCGAGCGAGGAGGGGTTGCGCCGCTTGCAGGGACGCATTAACAACCTGTTCTGGCGCGAGCACACCATCAGCGCACAGGTCATGCCGCCCGCACGCGAGGAATAGGCGCACGCAACTACACAACAGGGCGCGCACCGCGGCTACGCCAGCTGCGGTGCGCGCCCTGCATTTTCAGGCACCGTTTCGAGGCGGCCGCCCGCGAACCGTAAAGGCCAGCCTCAATAGAAGATCAAACCCGGCCGCTGCGTGCTCACGCGCGTACCCGCCTTGCCCTGGGTGATCGCCACGATATCGGCCAGCGCGCCGATCACCGCATCCTTGCCGGTGTTGCGCGCGAACTCCGCGGCCGCCATGACCTTCGGACCCATCGACCCGGCCGCGAAGCCCAGCTTCTCCAGTTCGTCGGGATGCGCGCTCGCAATCGCCTTTTGTGACGGCTGGCTCCAGTCGACGTACGTGGCGTTCACGTCGGTCGCGATGATGAGCATATCGGCCTCCAGCTCCTGCGCGAGCAGGGCGGAGCATAGATCCTTGTCGATCACCGCCTCCACGCCGCCTAGCTTGTGGCCTTCGCCGTAGAGCGTCGGAATGCCGCCGCCGCCCGCGCAAATCACGATCGTGCCGCGCTCCAGCAGCCATTTCACGGGGCGGATCTCGAAGATGTGTTTCGGCCGCGGGCTCGCCACGACACGGCGGAACTTGTCACCGTCCGGGGCGATGGCCCAGCCGCGCTCCGCGGCGAGCTTCTGCGCCTGCTCCTTCGTATAGACCGGGCCGATCGGCTTGCTCGGATGCTGGAACGCAGGATCGTTCGCGTCCACTTCGACCTGGGTGAGGATGGTCGCGAACGGCACCTCGTACGGCAGGAGATTGCCGAGTTCCTGCTCGATCATGTAGCCGATCATGCCCTCGGTCTGCGCGCCGAGCACGTCGAGCGGGTAGCCGGGCACGTCCTTGTAGGCCTCGCCCTGCAGCGCGAGCAGGCCGACCTGCGGCCCGTTGCCGTGGGCGATCACCAGTTCGTTGCCCTGCGCGATCTGCGCGATCTGGGTGGCCGCGAGGCGCACGTTCTCGCGCTGGTTCTCTGCCGTCATCGGCTCGCCGCGACGCAGCAGCGCGTTGCCGCCAAGCGCAATCACGATTCGCATGTCTGACTCCCAAGGTGATGCGTGTCGGTGAAGCGGGGCGCATGCACCGCGTTACCGGGTTTGCAACCCGGCCGCGCGGCGCACGCGCGCCGTCGAGCGGTACGGCTCAAATGTCGGCGAGCGTCGAAACGAGAATCGCCTTGATCGTGTGCATGCGGTTTTCCGCCTGCTCGAAGGCCAGATTCAGCGGCGATTCGAATACTTCCTCAGTGACCTCGACGCCGTTCTTCAACTCGGGATACGTGTCAGCGATCTGCTTGCCGACCTTGGTCTCGCTGTTGTGGAAGGCAGGCAGGCAATGCATGAAGCGCGTTTGTGCGCTGCCGCTCGCCTTCATGAGCGCCATGTTCACCTGGTAGGGCAGCAGCACCTTGATCCGTTCGCCCCAGGCTTCCATGGGCTCGCCCATCGAGACCCACACGTCGGTGTGCACGAAATCCACGCCCTTGACGGCTTCCTTGGGGTCTTCGGTGAGCAGCATGCGCGCGCCGCTTTCCTCGGCGAACTTCTTGCAGTCCGCCACGAGATCGTCGTGCGGCCAGAGCGACTTCGGCGCCGCGATGCGCACGTCCATGCCGAGTTTCGCGCCAATCAGCAGCAGCGAGTTGCCCATGTTGTTGCGGGCGTCGCCCAGATACGCGTAGCTGATCTGCGTGAGCGGCTTGTCCGAATGCTCGCGCATGGTGAGCACGTCGGCAAGCATCTGCGTGGGGTGGTATTCGTCGGTCAGACCGTTGAACACGGGCACGCCGGCGAACTTAGCGAGTTCCTCGACGATATCCTGTTTGAAGCCGCGATACTCGATCGCATCGTACATGCGGCCCAGCACGCGCGCCGTGTCCTTCATGCTTTCCTTGTGGCCGATCTGCGACGAGGTCGGATCGATATAGGTGACGTTCGCGCCCTGGTCGTAGGCCGCGACTTCGAACGCGCAGCGCGTGCGTGTGGAGGTCTTCTCGAAGATCAGCGCAATGTTGACGCCCTTGAGGTGCTGCTGCTCGGTCCCCGTGTATTTGGCGCGCTTGAGGTCGCGCGAGAGGTCGAGCAGATAACGCAGCTCGCGGGTGCTGTGGTGCATGAGACTAAGCAGGCTGCGGTTGCGCAGGTTGAAAGCCATGTCGTTTCTCCGTTGCGAATGCAGTGGGAATGCAGTGGGAATGCGAATAGGGGCGGCGCTCAGAGATCGACGGCGTCGCGCACGATCGGGCAAGTCATGCAGTGGCCGCCGCCGCGCCCGCGGCCCAGTTCGCTCGCCGTGATCGTGATGACCTCCACGCCGGCCTTGCGCAGCAGCGTATTCGTATAGGTGTTGCGGTCGTAGCCAATCACGACGCCGGGCTCGACGCACACCACGTTGTTGCCGTCGTCCCATTGCTCGCGTTCGGCCGCGAACGCGTTGCCGCCGGTCTCGACGATGCGCAGACTCTTCAAGCCCAGCGCTTCTGCCACGACGTCCACGAAGGGCTTCTCCTCGCGGCGCAGGTCGAGCTTCGAGGGACTCTTGTCGTCGGGGCGAATCGAGAACGGCACGATCTCGTTGACCACCTCCGGGAAGATCGTCACGAGGTCGCGGTCGCAGAAGCTGAACACCGTGTCGAGGTGCATGGCCGCGCGCGACTTGGGCAGGCCCGCCACGACAATGCGCTCGGCGCCGCCCTTGGCGAAGATGTTCTGCGCGAGACGGCCGATCGCCTGGCGGCTCGTGCGCTCGCCCATGCCGATCAGCACGACGCCATTGCCGATCGGCATCACGTCGCCGCCTTCGAGCGTGGCCGCGCCATGGTCCTCGTCGGGGTCGCCGTACCACACCTGGAAGTCCTTGCCCGCGAACTCGGGGTGATAGCGGTAGATGGCCGTGGTGAGCAGCGTTTCCTGCCTGCGCGCCGGCCAGTACATCGGGTTGAGCGAGACGCCGCCGTAGATCCAGCAGGTCGTGTCGCGCGTGAAGGTGCTGTTGGGCAGCGGCGCGAGCACGAAGCTCGAATAGCCCAGATAGCGGCGAAATTCCTTGAGGATCTTGCTTTGTTCGGTATCCGGAATATCTTCGGCGACCACGCCGCCGATGAGGAATTCCGCGGTCTTGCGCGGCTCGAGCCCTTCGAGCCAGCTGCGCACCTCGCCGGCGAGCGACACGCCCACGGTCTCGGGGCGAACCTTGCGATCGAGGATGTATTTGAGCCCTTCGGGGTGTTGCACCGTTTCCGTGAGCAGATTGTGCATTTCGAGGACGTCTACGCCGCGCTCCCGCATTTTCGTGACGAAGTCGAAGTGGTCGCGCTTCGCCTGGCTGACCCAGATCACGTCGTCGTAGAGCAGCTCGTCGCAGTTGCTGGGGGTGAGGCGTTGATGCGCGAGACCCGGCGCGCACACCATGACCTTGCGCAGCTTGCCTGCCTCCGAATTGACGCCGAAGGCGACAGTGTCCGTACTCATCATGAGACTCCTCGAATCAAAGGGTGAGAAAGCCCTTGTACAGGCCGAAAGCCGCCAGCAATGCGCCAATCAGCACAGCGGCGAAAACGAACTTCTCGATGGTGGTGAATACGGGCTGGCCGACCTCGCGTTTTGCGCGTGCGAACAGGACGATGCCCGGCGCGTAGAGCAACGCGGAGAGCAGCACGTATTTGAGGCCGCCGGCGTAAATGAGCCAGACCGCGTAGATCACGGCGACGCCCGCGATGACGAGGTCCTTGTTGCGCTCGCCGCTGTCGGCCTCATACGTTTCGCCGCGCAGCGCGAGCAGGAATGCGTAGGCTGCCGACCAGAAGTAGGGCAGCAGGATCATCGAGGTCGCGAGATAGATGAGCGAGAGATACGTGCCCTTCGAAAACAGCGTGATGACGAGGAAGATCTGCACCATGCCGTTCGTGAGCCACAACGCGTTGGCCGGCACGTGCTTCGCGTTTTCCTTGCGCAGGAAGTTAGGCATCGTGTGGTCGCGCGCGGCCGAAAAGATGATTTCTGCGCACAGCAGCACCCACGAGAGCAGTGCGCCCGCAAGCGACACGACGAGGCCCACGCTGATCAGAATCGCGCCCCAGTGGCCGACCACGTTTTCGAGCACGCCGGCCATCGAAGGATTCTGCAGTGCCGCGAGTTTCGGCTGCGTGAGTACGCCGAGCGACAGCACGTTCACGAGCACGAGCAGGAGCAGCACGCCGACGAAACCGATGACCGTGGCCTTGCCGACATCGCTGCGCTTTTCCGCGCGCGCAGAGAAGATGCTCGCGCCTTCAATGCCGATGAACACCCACACGGTCACGAGCATCATGCCGCGGACCTGGTTCGTCACGCTGCCGAGCTTGGGATTCATTTGTCCCCAGAAGTCGGCCGTGAAGGTGCTGGAGCGGAACGCAAACACGCAGATGATGATGAAGAGGCACAGCGGCACCAGTTTCGCGACCGTGGTGATCTGGTTGACGATCGCGGCCTCCTTGATGCCCCGCAGCACGAGAAAGTGCAGCGCCCAGAGCAGCACCGAGGCGCAGACGATGGAGATCGGCGTGTTGCCCTCGCCGAACACCGGGAAGAAGTAGCCGAGCGTGCTGAACAGGAGAACGAAGTAGCCGACGTTGCCGAGCCACGCGCTGATCCAGTAGCCCCAGGCCGAGCCGAAGCCCATGTAGTCGCCGAAGCCGGCTTTCGCGAAGGCGTAGACCCCGCCGTCGAGTTCGGGTTTGCGGATGGCCAGCGACTGGAACACGAACGCGAGCATGAGCATGCCGATCGCGGTGATCGCCCAGCCGATCAGCACCGCGCCGGCGTCGGCGCTGGCCGCCATGTTTTGCGGCAGGGAAAAGATACCGCCGCCCACCATCGAGCCCACGACGAGGGCGGTGAGCGCGCCAAGGCGCAACTTGTTGGCAGAGGCTGGCGTGGCGGCGCTGTCGGGCTTGGCCGCGGGGTGAGACGAAGACGTCGATTCGGACATGCGCGATCTCCTGTACGAGCCGGCTGGGTTGCAGATCTCGCGCTGCGCGCGAGCCCATCAACATGCTGGTGCCTGAATCTGCAGCGCGGATCGCATGCCGCGAGAGCGGAACCCGTGCCGCTACGCGCTCAATCTGATAGGGGGCGCGCAAAATGACAATAAGACCTTGGTCCGATAGGAAGAGGCGGTTCGACGGGAATTAGGCAAATTAAAGGCGTCAGTGGATTGCAGTTTTATGACGGGCCTTATGCTAATTGCGTACGGAATGGGGCCGTTTGCCGGACTTTGCCGGCAGACAGGCATTGCGCGGCGCAGGGTAAATTCGCGGTTCGATCTATTTGTGCAGGACAACTCGCATGTGAATTTCGATTAATCTTAGATTAAATCGGGAAGCCAAATATTGATCGCGCGTAAGTGTTCAATCACCTCTTTTATTCGAATTATTGGAAATAATTACAAGTTGATGTGCCATTACGCGCGACGTTATCGGACATCATTGCCAGCAAACGCGATAGGAAACCTTCCACTGGTTTCCCTGAATTGTTCGACGCGTACCGGCTCCGGCACCATTAGGTCAAACGAAGCCACACGAGCCCACGCAACGAGATGAACGAAACCGTTCCCGCATCCGCTCCGGCCTGGACGCCGGCACCGCAGCAGGTCGAGTCCGCCCGCATAACGCGGTTCATGAAGTGGCTCGGCGAGGCGCGCGGTCTCGCGTTCGACGACTACGACTCGCTCTGGCGTTGGTCAGTCGAGGACATCGACGCTTTCTGGTGCGCGCTGTGGGACTGGGCGCAGATTCCCTCGCGCGAGCCGCGCGGCGTGGCGCTCGCCGATGCGGCGATGCCCGGTGCACGCTGGTTTCCGGGTGTCGAGTTGAACTACGTCGAGCGGGCCTTTCAGCTCGCGAGCGACGCGCGGCCGGCGATCGTTTCGCGCAGCGAGAGCGGCCCCATGGCGGGCCGCACGCGCGAATTGAGCTGGGCGGAGCTGCGCCGCCAGGTCGCGGCTTGCGCGGCCACGCTGCGGCGCATGGGCGTGACGCGCGGCGACCGTGTGGCGGCCTTCATGCCGAACACGCCCGAGACGGTCGTGGCATTTCTCGCCACCGCGAGCGTGGGCGCGATCTGGTCGGTGTGCTCGCCCGACATGGGGCCGCTCGCGGTGCTCGACCGCTTCCGGCAGATCGAGCCGAAGGTGCTCTTCGCCGTAGACGGCTACCGCTACGGCGGCAAGCCGCACGACCGCCGCGAGCTGATTCACCATCTGCTGCGCGAGCTGCCGAGCGTGGCGCATCTCGTATTCGACCCGCAGCTCGACCCGGACGCCGACGCGAAGGTGTACCCGCAGGCCACGGCATGGCGCGACGCGATCGCTGGAAACGTCCCGCTCGAAATCGAACATGTGTCGTTCGATCATCCGCTGTGGATCGTCTATTCGTCGGGCACGACGGGCATGCCCAAGGCCATCGTGCATTCGCACGGCGGCATCGTGGTGGAGCACGTAAAGCTCACCGCGCTGCATCTCGACCTGAGCCCCGGCGACCGGTTCCACTGGTACGCCAGCACGAACTGGATCATGTGGAACTGCCAGGTGGGCGGCCTGCTCGCGGGCGCGACGCTCTGCCTCTACGACGGCAACCCCACGTATCCCGACGCGCAGGCGCTGTGGCGCTTCGTGGGCGAGACGGGCGTGACGTTCTTCGGCGCGGGGGCGGCATATTTCCAGGGGTGCCTGAAGGCCGGTGTCGAGCCGCGTGCCGCGGCCGATCTGTCGCGCCTGCGCGCGGTCGGTTCGACCGGCTCGCCGCTGCCGCCCGAAGCGTACGCGTGGATACTCGAGCAGGTAGGGCCCGTCTGGATCGACGCGATTTCCGGCGGCACCGATTTCGCGGGTTGCTTCCTCGCCGGCGTGCCGACCTTGCCGGTCTATCTCGGCGAAATGCAGTGCCGGTGCCTGGGCGCGCGCGTCGAGGCGTTCGATGAAGCCGGGCACGCGCGCATCGACGAAGTCGGCGAACTCGTGTGCACTGCGCCCATGCCTTCGATGCCGCTTTGCTTCTGGCGCGACGACGCGAACCGGCGCTACCGCGAAAGCTACTTCGACATGTTTCCCGGTATCTGGCGCCACGGCGACTGGCTGCGCATCACGCCCCGCGGCGGCGCGGTCATCTACGGTCGCTCGGACGCCACCATCAACCGCCACGGCATCCGCATGGGCACGAGCGAGCTGTATCGCGCGGTGGAGTCGGTGCCCGAAGTGCTCGACAGCCTCGTGGTCGATCTCGAGTACTTGGGGCGCAGCTCGTCGATGCCGCTCTTCGTGGTGTTGCGCCCGGGTGTCGATCTGAGCGACGCGCTCGCGCAGCGCATTCGCGCACGCGTGCGCGAGGCACTCTCGGCGCGCCATGTGCCCGATGAGATCCATCAGGTTCAGGCCGTTCCGCGCACGCTGTCAGGCAAGAAGATGGAGGTGCCGATCAAGCGGCTTCTGCTCGGCCAGCCGCTCGAGAAGGTGGCCAATCCGGACACCATGGCCAACCCGGAAAGTCTCGCGTGGTTCGATGCATTCGCGCGGGCGAGGGGCCCGGCCGCGTGATTTCGGCCGCGCCGATTTAAAATGGCGCGCGGGCCGACGCCGAAGTCTGTCCGTTTCCGCGGCCTTTCATCGTCAATGCATGCCATCGCCTAGCGCCACCGTTCCCATCTCGCTCGTCAACGGCTTTCTCGCCGGCGCGGGCGCCGAGCCCAGCGTGATCCGCCGCTATCTCAACGAGGCGGGCATCGCGCTCGAACTGCTCGCCAAGCCGGGCGGCCGCGTGACGGAAGAGCAGTTCTCCACGCTCTACCAGACGCTCGCCATCGAACTCGACGACGAGATGCCCGGCATCTTCAGCCGGCCGCTGCGCAGTGGCACGCTCAAGTTTCTCTGCCTGAGCCTGCTCGATGCGCGCAACCTCGAAACGGCGCTGCATCGCTTCGACCAGTTTTTCCACATCGTGCTCGACGATTTTCGGCTCGAATCGCGCCGCCATGGGCTCGTGGCCCAGGTGGCATTACGCGCCAATCCGGCGTACGGCGCGATCGGGCCGCTCGGGCAGGAGCTGACGCTCAAGCTTGCCCACGGTGTGTCGTCCTGGCTGATCGGGCAGCGGATCCCGCTGCTGCAAGTCGATTTCGCCTGCGCGCAGCCGCCGCACGCACTCGATCACCGCTACTTCTTCCCGGGGCCCGTGCGCTTTGGCCGCGAGGCCACGCTGATGCGCTTCAGCGCGGCCTATCTCGACATGCCGATCCGGCAGAGCAAGCGCAACCTGCGCGCGTTTCTCGCGCGCTCGCCCGGCGACTGGATCTTCGAGACCTTCAGCGAGCAGCTGGTGAGCCACAACGTGCGCCAGTACCTGGCCGCGCAACTGCCCGATCTGCCGACCATCGAAGCGGCGGCCGACAGCCTGCACTGCTCGGTGCGTACACTCTGCCGGCGCCTCGCCGCAGAGGAAACCACGTTCCAGGCGCTCAAGGACGAACTCCGCCGCGACGTGGCGATCCAGCGCCTCACCGACACCCAGGACACGATCGCGGCCATCGGCGGCGATCTGGGTTTCGACGACCCCAGCGCCTTTCATCGCGCCTTTCGGCACTGGACGGGCAGCACGCCCGGCACCTACCGCCGCCGAGGCTGAGCGGCTGGGCGCCTGAGCGTCGCCCTGCGCAAAGTCGGGTCGCCCAGCCATGTTGGCGGGGCACAGCAGCCGATAACGTGGCCAGAATTGTCACCATGTGGTCCGGTTTGGACAGTGGTTTGGCGACCGATTGACGCTACGATCCGTCCTGTACTGCCGCAAGGTGGCCACCCAGGTGTCCCTGGTGATCCTGGCCCGGCGGCGCATCCATTTTGACCCCTGAGTGACTGGAAGGACCGATCATGAGCTACAACGCCCCCGTCAAGGACATGCTGTTCGTGCTGAAAGAGCTGGCCGGCATCGACGCCGTCGCAACCCTGCCGGGTTTCGGAGACGCTGGTTTCGACACTGCGCAGGCCGTGCTCGACGAGTGCGCGAAGCTCTCCGGCGAAGTCATCGCGCCGCTGAACGTGGAAGGCGATCGCGTGCCCAGCAGCTGGCGCGACGGCGAGGTCACGGCGACGCCTGGCTTCGCAGGGGCGTTCCGCCAGTATGTCGAGGGCGGCTGGCAGGGTCTGCAGCATCCGACCGAATTCGGCGGCCAGGCGCTGCCCAAGCTGATCGCGACGCCTTGCATCGAAATGCTCAACGCGGCGAACCTTTCGTTCGCGCTGTGCCCGCTGCTCACCGACGGCGCCATCGAGGCGCTGCTCACCGCGGGCAGTGACGAACTGAAGGCGCGCTACGTGCCGAAGCTCATCTCCGGCGACTGGACCGGCACGATGAACCTCACCGAGCCGCAGGCCGGCTCCGACCTCGCGCTGGTGCGTTCGCGCGCCGAACCGCAGGGTGACGGCACGTACAAGGTCTTCGGCACCAAGATCTTCATCACGTGGGGCGAGCACGACATGGCGGAGAACATCGTTCACCTCGTGCTGGCTCGCACGCCCAACGCGCCAGAAGGCGTGAAAGGCATCTCGCTCTTCGTCGTGCCGAAGTTCCTCGTCAACGACGACGGCTCGCCCGGCGCGCGCAACGACGTGCATTGCGTATCGATCGAACACAAGCTCGGCATCAAGGCGAGCCCGACGGCCGTGCTGCAATACGGCGACCACGGCGGTGCGATCGGTTACCTCGTGGGCGAGGAGAATCGCGGCCTCGAATACATGTTCATCATGATGAACGCCGCGCGCTTCGGCGTGGGCATGCAGGGCGTGGGCGTGGCGGAGAGCGCCTACCAGAAGGCCGTGGCGTACGCGAAGGAGCGTGTGCAGAGTCGCCCCGTGGATGGCTCGCTCAAACAGTCGGCGACCATCATCCATCATCCGGACGTGCGCCGCATGCTCGGTTCGATGCGCGCGATGACCGAGGGCGCACGCGCGCTCGCCTATGTCGCCGCCGCCTATAGCGATCATGCTCACTACCACGCCGATCCTGAAGTGCGCGCGCGCAATCTCGCGATCTACGAATTCCTCGTGCCGATCGTGAAGGGCTGGAGCACCGAGATGGTCAACGAGGTGACGAGCCTCGGCGTCCAGGTGCATGGCGGCATGGGCTTCATCGAGGAAACGGGCGCGGCCCAGTACTACCGCGATGCGCGCATTCTCGCCATCTACGAAGGCACGACGGCGATCCAGGCGAACGACCTGGTCGGCCGCAAGACGGTGCGCGACGGCGGCGCGGTTGCGAAGGCGCTGCTCGGCGAGATCGATCGGACTGCTGAGGAACTCGGCCAGGCCGGCGGCGCGGCCGCGGCATCGATGCGCGAGCAGCTGGAGAAGGGCGCGCGCGCACTGGCGAATGTCGTCGACTACGTGGTTGCGAACGTCAAGCGCGACCCGAACGCGGTGTTCGCGGGCAGCGTGCCGTATCTCAAGCTCGCGGGCATCGTGCTGTGCGGTTGGCAAATGGCGCGTGCGCTGCTCGTCGCGCAACGCGAACTCGCGAACGACGCCGGGTTTTACGGCGCGAAGATCGCGATCGCGCAGTTCTACGCCGAGCACATTCTCGCGCAGGCTGGGGGCCTCGAGACGTCGATCCTGGCCGCAAAGGGCGACGCTGGCGTGCTCGCACTGAGCGAAGTGCAGTTTTGATCGGGCGGTTTAGAGCGCTCAGTTAGCAAGGAAGGAAGGAGGAGGATATGTCGTCGATTGATTTGATCGCACAGTACGGCCCACGCGAGTCGATGGAATACGACGTGGTGATCGTCGGTGGCGGTCCTGCCGGGCTGTCTGCTGCGATCCGCCTGAAGCAGCTGGCCGCGGAAAAAGGCACTGAGATCGGCGTCTGCGTGCTGGAGAAAGGCTCGGAAATCGGGGCGCATATCCT
>NZ_JBMIQH010000029.1:0-104323 GCF_056155635.1 Paraburkholderia sp. BR10141
TCTCCGCGGCCAGCTGCTTCAGGCGGATCGCGGCAGACAGCCCGGCGGGGCCGCCACCGACGATCACCACGTCGTATTCCATCGACTCGCGTGGGCCGTATTGCTCTAAAAGACTTGCGGGGGTCATCAATGCTCCTCTTGCCATTAGAATGCTTTTTTCGGGATCGTATTGTCGGGTAACGTTCCCCGTGCCGCAACCCAACAGGCTAACATTAGCACGACCGTTCTATTCTGTGGCATCAGATTTGGCGGGCCGACCCCGCCGCGTTCTGGCGCCTATTTACCTCTGAACAGGAACCGGAAATGGGCCGTTCGATCAATCTGGAAGGCAAGGTCGCGATGATCACGGGGGCCTCCAGCGGGCTCGGCAAGCGTTTCGCCCAAGTGCTCTCGCAGGCGGGCGCAAAGGTCGTGCTGGCGAGCCGCCGTGTGGAGCGGCTCAAGGAGCTGCGCGCCGAAATCGAGGCGAGCGGGGGCGCCGCGCACGTCGTCTCGCTCGACGTGACCGACTACCAGAGCATTCGCTCGGCGGTCGCGCACGCGGAAACCGAGGCGGGGACCATCGACATCCTCGTCAACAACTCGGGCGTCTCCACGACGCAAAAGCTCGCCGACGTCACGCCCGCCGACTTCGAATACGTGTTCGATACCAACACGCGTGGCGCCTTTTTCGTGGCCCAGGAAGTGGCCAAACGGATGATCATGCGCGGCAACGGCGGCGGCCCGAAGCCGGCCTACCGCATCATCAATATCGCTTCGGTGGCGGGGCTGCGTGTGCTGCCGCAAATCGGCCTGTACGCGATCAGCAAGGCCGCGGTCGTCCACATGACGAAGGCGATGGCGCTCGAGTGGGGCCGCCACGGCATCAACGTGAACGCGATCTGCCCGGGCTACATCGACACGGAGATCAACCACCACCACTGGTCGACCGAGCAGGGGCAAAAGCTCGTTTCGATGCTGCCGCGCCACCGCGTCGGCAAACCCGAAGACCTGGACGGCCTGCTGCTGCTGCTCGCCGCCGACGAGTCGTCGTTCATCAACGGTTCGATCATCACCGCCGACGACGGCTTCGGGCTCACCTGAACTGAGGCGAGTCCGGCCGGCGCCCGGCATTCTGTTTTCCGCAACAACACGAAGTTGAAGTGCAATGAGTGACTACCACCCCGTATTTGAAATGACCATGCCGATCCGTTGGGGCGACATGGATGCGTTCGGCCATGTGAACAACACGGTCTATTTTCGCTACATGGAGCAGGTGCGCATTTCCTGGTTCGAGCATCTTGGCGTGGCCTCGGAGAGCGGCGACGGACAGGGCCCCGTGATCGTCAATGCTTCGATGGAATTTCTCAAGCAACTGCATTACCCCGGCGACATCGTCTGTACGATGACGGTCGGCCAGCCCGGCCGCAGCAGCTTCGACACCGGTTTCGAACTGCGCCGCGCCGACGAGCCGGACACGCTCTACGCACGCGGGAACGCGCGCTGTGTGTGGATCGACTACGCGGCAGGCAAATCGGTGCCGATTCCCGATATGTTGCGCGCCACCATCGAGCATGCGGGACTGGTGAAGTCCGACCGGATAGGTTGAGCGCCCCGATGTCGCGCGCTGCCCCGCAGTGCGCGGCCCTGGCGTCCTTACTGGCCGAGCAGCCGCTGCAGCAGCTCGGTGGCGTTGCCGGTGTCGTACTTGCGCATGAGGCGCGCGCGATAGACATCCACGGTGCGCGGGCTGATATCGAGCACGCGCCCGATCTGCTTGCTGGTCTTGCCCGTAACGAGCTGCGCGGCGATCTCGCGCTCGCGCGGCGTGAGCTCGATGGCCACGCGGCGCGTCGCGCTCAGGTCTTCAAACGTCCAGACGCCCGCCGCGTGCGGCTCGGCGCGATCGAGCGAGCGCCCCGTGACGTGGCACCAGAAGAGTTCGCCGTTGGCGCGCTTCATGATGCGGTCGTCGGCATAGCTGCCTTGCGCCGTCATGATCGGCGGGATGCGTGCGCCAATGCGCTCGAACTCGTCCGCGGAAGGGTAGAGCACCTGGAACGACTGGCCGATCAGCGCCTCGCGTACGCAGCAGAAGATTGCGGCGACCTGGTCGTTGCAATCGACGATGGTGCGCTCGCGCGCCAGTACGAGGCCGATGGGCGCGAGATGGAACGCGGTCTGGTAGTCGAGCGCGGAGCGTTCGACGGATTGGGTGGGAGCAGCCATGGCGGACGGTGCGGGTATTGCTTTATGTAGTTTTGCGTATTGTGCCGCAACAGGAGGCCAGCGTACGCTTTGCACCCATCGGAGGGGCAGTTTTCCAGGCTCGCGCGGCTCGTTTGGGCCCGTGCGCACGGCCCGGCCGGGCTGCCGGCTTCACGGCAGCGCCGCCGGGGCATGACTAGAATTGAACATCCGGACGCGCCAGACGTCCGCGCGACAAACCGGATTGGCGGATTTCCATTCGAGGAAGGGACACACTGATGAACAAGGTCTATAAAAGCGCGGCTGCCGCGCTCGAGGGCATCGTCAAGGACGGCCAGACATTCGCGGTTGGCGGTTTTGGGCTGTGCGGCATTCCCGAAGCCCTGATCGCCGCACTGCGCGATACGGGCGTGAAGGGCATCACCTGCATCAGCAACAACGCAGGCGTGGACGGCTTCGGCCTCGGCCTGCTGCTGGAGACGCGCCAGATCAAGAAAATGATCTCCTCCTACGTGGGCGAGAACAAGGAATTCGAGCGCCAGTATCTGTCGGGCGAACTCGAACTCGAATTCACGCCGCAAGGCACGCTGGCTGAAAAGCTGCGCGCGGGCGGCGCCGGCATTCCGGCGTTCTTCACGAATACCGGCTTCGGCACGCTGATCGCCGAAGGCAAGGAAACGCGCCAGTTCGGCGACAAGCACTACGTGCTCGAGCATTCGCTCACGGCAGACGTCGCGCTCGTGAAGGCGTGGAAGGCCGACAAGTCGGGTAACCTGGTGTTCCGCCGCACGGCGCGCAACTTCAACCCGATGTGCGCGATGGCGGGCAAGATCACCGTGGCGGAAGTGGAAGAGATCGTCGAGAACGGCGCACTCGATCCGGACGCCGTTCATACGCCGGGCATCTTCGTGCAGCGCATCGTGCTCAACGCGCACCCGGAAAAGCGCATCGAACAACGCACCGTGCGCGCCGCAGCTGGCAAACCCGCGGGCAACTGAGGAAGGAGACCGACCATGGCATGGAATCGTGACGAAATGGCCGCGCGCGCGGCGAAGGAACTGCAGGACGGCTTCTACGTGAACCTCGGCATCGGGCTGCCCACGCTCGTGGCCAACCATGTACCCGCGGGCATGGAAGTGTGGCTGCAGTCGGAAAACGGCCTGCTCGGCATCGGCCCGTTCCCGACCGAGGACGAAGTGGACGCCGACATGATCAACGCCGGCAAACAGACCGTGACAACGCTGGCGGGCTCGTCGATTTTCTCGTCCGCGGACTCGTTCGCGATGATTCGCGGCGGCCACATCAACCTGGCGATCCTCGGTGCGATGCAGGTGAGCGAGAAGGGCGACCTGGCCAACTGGATGATCCCCGGCAAGATGATCAAGGGCATGGGCGGCGCGATGGACCTCGTGGCGGGCGTCGGCCGCGTGGTCGTGCTGATGGAGCACGTCGCGAAGGGCGACCAGCACAAGATCCTCGAGGCCTGCACCTTGCCGCTGACGGGCGTGGGCGTGGTCGATCTCATCATCACCGACCTTGGCGTGATGGAAGTGAGCGATGCGGGTCTGAAGGTGACCGAACTCGCACCGGGCGTCACGATCGACGAGATCAAGGCGAAGACCGGCGCGCCGCTCGACGTGAGCGCCGTGGGCTGAACGTCGTCGCGTAAGCACGATTGGCGGCGGGCGAGACTTCGGTCTCGCCCGTTTCGTTTTTGCGCATGGCTTGCGCACGGTCCGCGTGCGGCTTGACCGACGATGCCGTGCGGCAAAGCCGTTTACAATCGGCCGAAAGCCTTGATGCGCCTTCGAGCGAGGATTCCGCGATGACCGAATCGACCGCAGTGCCGCGCCAGCAATACGTCCAGTGTCTCAGTCCCGCGGGCCTGCACCGCATCGCGTACACCGAGTGGGGCGACCCCGCCAACCCGCGCGTGCTCGTGTGCGTGCATGGACTCACGCGCTCGGGGCGCGACTTCGACCGCTTCGCGGCCACGATGGCCGACCGGTATCGTGTCGTGTGCCCCGACGTGGCAGGGCGGGGGCTGTCATCGTGGCTGCTCGACCCGCGCGGCTACGGCGTCGCGCAGTATGTGGCCGACATGGTCACGTTGATCGCACGTACCGGCGTGGAGAAGGTGGACTGGTTCGGCACGTCGATGGGCGGCCTGATCGGCATGGCGCTCGCGGGGCTGCCGGGCGCGCCCATCGGCCGCATGCTGCTCAACGACGTCGGGCCGCATATCGAACCCGCGTCGCTCGCGCGCATCGGCGAGTACGTCGGGCAAGGCGGGTCTTTCGCTACGCTCCAGGAAGGCATCGACAACGCGGCGCTTCTCGCGGCCTCGTTCGGTCCGCTGAGTGCCGATGAATGGCGCGAGATCAATACGCCGTTGCTGCATGAAGTGGAAGGCAAGTGGCGCTACCGGTACGACCCGCGCATTGCGGAGCCCTTCAAGTCGCTCACGCCCGAGCAGAACGAGGAGGGCGAGAAGTTCCTGTGGCGCTCGCTCGCTGCGTTCGAAGGGCCTGTGCTCGTCGTGCGCGGCGCGCTTTCGGACCTGCTTTCGCGTGAAACCGTCGAAAAGATGGTCGCGACCGGGCGCCAGGTATCGAGCGTCGAAATCGAGGGCGTCGGGCACGCGCCGGCCTTCCTCGCGCCCGACCAGCTCGCGATCGCGCGCCGTTTCTTCGACGGCGAGGCCCTTCGCGCGTCATAATATGAGATTGGCCGGCATATTCCGGCGCGCGCCGATGCGCACCGGATCGTGCCGGTCCGGAAGTCGACCGTTTTTCACTTCTCAACAGGAATTTTCATGGCAGTCATTCGTCACCACGTTGGCCCGCGTCTCTCGGAAACCGCCATCCACAATGGCACCGTCTACCTGGCTGGCCAGATCGCCGAAGACACGACGCAAGACATCGGCGGCCAGATGCGCGAAGTGCTCGGCCACATCGACCGTCTGCTGGGTGAGGCGAACAGCGACAAGTCGCTGCTGCTCTCGGTGCAGATCTATATCGCCGACATGAAGGATTTCCCCGGCATGAACGCCGAGTGGGACAAGTGGGTTGCGCAAGGCGCGACGCCGCCGCGCGCGACGGTCGAAGCGAAGCTCGCGAATCCGGAATGCCTGGTCGAGATCGTCGTGGTGGCTGCGCAGCGCGATTGAGCAGCTGGTTTGATCCTTTTCGTTGTCGCCCGTCCGGCAAGCCGGTGGGCATCGCCTCATGAGTAGCGACACCGTTCCTCCTTCCCCCGCGGTTACCGCCGATCCCGGCGCGCTGCCGTCGCTCGACGACGCGCTTGCGTTCGTGCGCAAGCACGCCGGCGACGCACGTCTTTCCACGGGCGAGCCGCTCATCGAGCATGCGCAGGGCACGGCAGTCATCATGAGCCGGCTCAATGTCGACCCGCCTGCGGTGCTTGCCGCGGCGCTCTTCAATCTCGCGCCGCATCTCGACGATCCGGAAGGCGCGCTCGAAGCGCGCTTCGGCGCGGAAGTCGCGAAGCTCGTGTTCGACGTGCGCAAGCTCTTGCGGCTCGGCACCGTGAGCCTGCGCGCGGCGCAGCACGCCGTGCCCGAAGCGGGTCGCGAAAGTCGCGACGCCCAGGCGGCGCGGCGCGCGCAGGTCGAGTCGCTGCGCAAGATGCTGCTCGCGTTCGCGCAGGACATTCGCGTCGTGCTGATCCGACTCGCGTCGCGTTTGCAGTCGCTGCGCTTTTATGCGGCGGCGAAGATCAAGCCGGCGCCCGAGATCGCGCACGAGACGCTCGAAATCTACGCACCGCTCGCCAACCGCCTCGGCATCTGGCAACTGAAGTGGGAACTCGAAGACCTCGCGTTCCGCTTCCAGGAGCCCGATACCTACAAGCGCATCGCAAAGCTGCTCGACGAAAAGCGCGTGGAGCGCGAGAGCTACGTGTCCGAGGCGATCGCGCGGCTGCAGAGCGAGCTTGCCGCTGCGCATATCCAGGCCGAGGTGAGCGGGCGGCCCAAGCACATCTACAGCATCTGGAAGAAGATGCGCGGCAAGGAGATCGACTTCTCCGAGCTTTACGACGTGCGCGCGTTCCGCGTGATCGTGCCCGACATCAAGGATTGCTACACGGTGCTCGGCATCGTGCACAACCTCTGGCAGCCGGTGCCTAGGGAATTCGACGACTACATCTCGCGGCCCAAGCCCAACGGTTATCGCTCGCTGCATACGGTCGTGATCGGCGACGACGGCCGCGCGTTCGAAGTGCAGATCCGCACGCACGAGATGCATCAGTTCGCCGAATACGGCGTGGCCGCGCACTGGCGCTACAAGGAAGCCGGTGCGAAGGGCTACGGCGGCCAGTTCAGCGCGAGCAGCAGCTACGACGAGAAGATCGCGTGGCTGCGCCAGCTGCTCGCGTGGAAGGACGATGTCTCGGATGGGCGCCAGCCGTGGGAGCAGTTGCGCCAGGCCACCCTCGACGACGACCACATCTACGTCCTCACGCCCCAGGCGCGCGTGATCGCGCTGCCGCAGGGCGCAACGCCGCTCGACTTCGCCTATCACCTGCACAGCGAACTGGGCCATCGCTGCCGCGGCGCGCGCGTGGACGGCGCGATGGTGCCGCTCAACACCCAGCTGCGCAACGGCCAGACGGTCGAAATCGTCTCGGTGAAAGAGGGCGGCCCGTCGCGGGACTGGCTCAATCCGCAGCTCGGTTATCTCCAGAGCCCGCGTGCGCGCCAGAAGGTCCGCGCGTGGTTCAACGCGATCGAGGCGCAGGAAAACATCGCCAACGGCCGCGCGATGGTGGAAAAGACGCTGCAGCGCGAGGGCCGCACGTCGGTCAGTCTCGATCAGCTCGCGGCCAAGCTGGGCTTCAAGTCGCCCGACGATCTCTTCAGCGTGGTCGGCAAGGAAGAGTTCAGCCTGCGCAACGTCGAGCACGCGCTGCACGACGCGCCCGCGGCCGAGCCCGAAGAGGAGACGCCCGAGCAGCTCACCAAGCGCGCGAGCGGCGCGAACGTCGCGCATGGCGGATCGTCGGGCGTGCTGGTGGTGGGCGTGGACGCGCTTCTTACGCAGCTCGCGCGCTGCTGCCGGCCCGCGCCGCCCGACGCGATCAGCGGTTTCGTCACGCGCGGCAAGGGCATGTCGATCCATCGCAGCGACTGCCCGACCTTCCGGCGCATGGCCGCCCGCGCGCCCGAGCGCGTGCTGCACACCACGTGGTCCGCCGACGTGATGGGCGGGCGCGGTCAGTCGGTCTACCCGGTCGATATCTCGATCGAGGCGACCGACCGCCAGGGTTTGCTGCGCGACATCTCCGAAGTGTTCGCGCGCGAGAAGATGAACGTGATCGGCGTGAAGACGCAGTCTCGCCGCAATGCGGCGTACATGCAGTTCACGGTGGAAGTGTCGAGTTCGGCGCAGATCCAGCGCGCCTGCGTGCTGCTCGGTGAGGTGGGCGGAGTGCAGCGGGCGTCGCGCAGGGGATGAGGCGGCCAGACGAGGCAGGCAAAGATTGCCGCGCTGCAAAAAATGCTTGCCAAGTCTGCGGCTACTTCATATAATCTTCCTTCTTCAGGCTCGTAGCTCAGCTGGTTAGAGCACCACCTTGACATGGTGGGGGTCGTTGGTTCGAGTCCAATCGAGCCTACCAACGAAATCGAATCCTTGGCGTTGCCGGGGGCTCAAGGCAGTAAATGCACACAGCGCGCTGCGCCTGCAAAGGAAGCAGCCATAAGGCGAATACGGTTATGACACCGCGAACGTTTACCGAAACTACTTCGGAGCGACGCTAGTCGAGGACCTCTTTCGCCTCTGCAGTCAGGTTTGAAAAGTGAATGCGGCCCCTCGAAAGCGGGGCCGCATTTTTTTTCGCTGCGAAGTTTTCCGCGGTCTGTTCCCCACGAACAATACGATGTGCCTGCGCGGCACTTCTGGAGAAAAACATGGTTGCGATACGTCTGCCCGACGGTTCGGTTCGACAGTACGATCATCCCGTCACGGTCGCCGAAGTGGCGGCTTCGATTGGCCCCGGCCTCGCCAAGGCGGCGCTCGGCGGCAAGCTCGACGGCGAACTGGTCGATACGTCGACGCTGATCGATCGCGACGCATCGCTCGCCATCGTCACGGACAAGGACGCCGACGGCCTCGACATCATCCGTCACTCGACGGCGCACTTGCTCGCCTACGCGGTGAAGGAGCTGTATCCGGAAGCGCAGGTCACGATCGGACCGGTCATCGACAACGGTTTCTATTACGACTTCGCCTACAACCGCCCCTTCACGCCCGAAGATCTCGAGAAGATCGAAAAGCGCATGCAGGAACTCTCGAAGAAGGACGAGCCGGTGTCGCGCCGCGTCGTCACGCGCGGCGAAGCCGTGGACTACTTCAAGAGCATCGGCGAGAAGTACAAGGCCGAGATCATCGAGTCGATTCCGGGCGACCAGGAAATCAAGCTGTACTCGCACGGCGGCTTCACGGACCTGTGCCGCGGCCCGCACGTGCCGTCCACGGGCAAACTGAAGGTCTTCAAGCTCATGAAGGTCGCGGGCGCCTACTGGCGCGGCGACTCGAAGAACGAGCAGCTGCAGCGCATCTACGGCACGGCCTGGACGAAGAAGGAAGACCAGGATCAGTACCTCCACATGCTCGAAGAGGCCGAAAAGCGCGACCACCGCAAGCTCGGCAAGCAGCTCGACCTGTTCCACATGCAGGACGAGTCGCCGGGCATGGTGTTCTGGCACCCGAAGGGCTGGACGCTCTGGCAGCAGGTCGAGCAGTACATGCGCGGCCGCCTGCGCCTGGCCGGCTACGACGAAATCAAGACGCCGATGATCATGGACCGTTCGCTCTGGGAAGCGTCGGGTCACTGGCAGAACTATCGTGAAAACATGTTCACGACGGAGTCGGAAAAGCGCGACTACGCGATCAAGCCGATGAACTGCCCGGGCCACGTCCAGGTGTTCAACCATGGCTTGCGCTCGTACCGCGATCTGCCCCTGCGCTACGCGGAGTTCGGCTCGTGCCACCGCAACGAGGCGTCGGGCGCGCTGCACGGCCTCATGCGCGTGCGCGGCTTCGTCCAGGACGATGCGCACATCTTCTGTACGGAAGATCAGATCATCAGCGAGTCGATCGCCTTCAACACGCTGGCGATGAGCATTTACAAGGATTTCGGGTTCGATCACATCGACATCAAGCTCTCGCTGCGCCCGGATTCGCGCGCGGGGACGGATGAGACGTGGGATCGCGCCGAGCAGGGCCTGCGCGAGGCGCTCACGGCCTGCGGTCTGCAGTGGGAAGAACTGCCGGGCGAGGGCGCGTTCTACGGTCCGAAGGTCGAGTACCACATCAAGGACGCGCTCGGCCGCTCGTGGCAGTGCGGTACGCTGCAGCTCGACATGGTCCTGCCGGAGCGCCTTGGCGCCGAGTACGTGGCCGAGGACAACAGCCGTCGCCGCCCGATCATGCTGCACCGGGCCATCCTCGGTTCGATGGAGCGCTTCCTCGGGATTCTGATCGAGCACCATGCCGGCGCGATGCCGCCGTGGCTCGCTCCGGTGCAGGCCGTTGTGATGAATATCGCGGAAAGTCAGGCCGAATATGCCGCGAATCTGGTCCAATCGTTGCAAAAACAAGGGCTTAGAGTGGTGGCCGATTTGCGCAACGAGAAAATTAGCTATAAAATACGCGAGCACACGCTTGAGAAGGTCCCATACCTGCTTGTCGTCGGCGACAAGGAGCGTGAAGCACAAACGGTAGCCGTGCGTGCCCGTGGCGGCGTCGATCTGGGTGTCATGCCCGTCGATGCCTTTACAGCGCGTCTTGCGGAAGACATCAAGACGTTCAGGTAAGCCACTGCGGCAGCGCGGCTCGTTTTTTTAATTTTTAGAGGAAACGTAACATCGCTACGGATAAGTCGCATCGCATCAACGGTGAAATCACTGCACCCGAGGTGCGTCTCGTCGGAATCGAGAACGAGCCGCTCGGCATCGTAAAGCTGGCCGATGCGTTCCGCATGTCGGAACAGCAGGACGTCGATCTGGTTGAAATTGCCCCGCAGGCGGTGCCTCCCGTGTGCCGCCTCATGGACTACGGCAAGTTCAAGTACCAGGAATCGAAGAAGCAGCACGAGGCCAAGCTCAAGCAGAAGGTCATCCAGGTCAAGGAAGTCAAATTCCGCCCGGGTACAGACGATGGCGATTACAACGTCAAGCTGCGTAATCTCATCCGCTTCCTCGACGATGGCGACAAAACGAAGATCACGTTGCGTTTCCGGGGCCGCGAAATGGCCCACCAGGAAATCGGTATGCGTATGCTCGAGCGCCTGCGCACCGACCTCGAAGAAGTCGGTCAGGTCGAGCAAATGCCGAAGATGGAAGGGCGCCAGATGATCATGGTGCTCTCGCCCAAGAAGAAGAAGTAACTGGCGTGCCGCGCGGTTCGACCTGCGCGGCGGTCAACATGCAGTTTTCAATGACGTCTTCGGCGCCCAGGCGCAGGAGGCGGCAAGCAGGTTCCGGAACGGCGCCCGCGCGCTGCACGTGAAGTGCGGCAAACGGGCGTTTTTCCTGGAAGCGGCGGCGAGCTTGTTTTTCAAAAGCCAGCCAGTCGCCAAAACAAGTGGAGTGGGTTTCGAAGGGCGGAGTCCCGGCAAGGTGTGTGAACACTGCGCCAACCGCACACCCATGTCCATCAAATAATGGAGTTGTCTGTCATGCCGAAGATGAAGACCAAGAAGAGCGCTGCAAAGCGCTTCGTGGTTCGTCCGGGCGGTACCGTCAAGCGCGGTCAAGCCTTCAAGCGTCACATCCTGACCAAGAAGACCACCAAGAACAAGCGTCATCTGCGTGGTGCAACGGCCGTTCATGATTCCGATCTGAACTCCGTGCGCGCAATGCTGCCGTTCGCGTAATCCTCAACCGATAACTCATAGGAGCGAAACATGCCTCGAGTCAAACGTGGGGTTACCGCACGGGCCCGCCACAAGAAGATCATCAACCTGGCCAAGGGTTACCGCGGCCGTCGCAATAACGTCTATCGCATCGCCAAGCAGGCGGTCATGCGCGCAGGCCAGTACGCCTACCGCGATCGCCGCAACAAGAAGCGTGTGTTCCGCGCACTGTGGATCACGCGTATCAACGCGGCGGTGCGTCAGCACGACATGACCTACAGCGTGTTCATCAACGGCCTGAAGAAGGCTTCGATCGAACTCGACCGCAAGGTTCTGGCTGACATGGCTGTGTTCGACAAGGCTGCATTTGCTGCGATCGTCAAGCAGGTGAAGGCCGCCGTCGCTGCCTGATAGCAGGTATTGCGCAGGTTCGTTGCAGCAGACATTCCGGTAGTCTCGGTGATGCTGCAACAAAAACGGGGCTCCTCACCGAGCCCCGTTTTTGTTGGTAATCACGCTTCTTGCGCCGCTTCATGGAGTGTCTTCGCGCCGTCATTGCCAGGCGTCATCGTGGCGTGCCGTGAGCGCGGAGAGGCTCCAAGTCTCAAACTCTGACGCTGAAAAGATGGGATCAATGGATCTGGACCAGATTGTCGCCGACGCGCAAAGCGCGTTCGCCTCCGCCCCCGACGTCAACACGCTTGAAAACGAAAAGGCCCGCTTTCTCGGCAAGTCCGGCGCGCTGACCGAACTGCTCAAGGGTCTCGGCAAGCTCGACGCGGAAACGCGCAAGACCGAAGGCGCGCGCATCAACGCCGTCAAGCAGCAAGTGGAAGCCGCGCTCACCGCGCGCCGCCAGGCGCTCGCGGACGCGCTCCTGAACCAGCGTCTCGCCGCCGAGGCGATCGACGTCACGCTGCCGGGCCGCGGCACGGGCACGGGCAGCCTGCACCCCGTGATGCAGACGTGGGAACGCGTCGAGCGCATTTTCGGCTCGATCGGCTTCGACGTGGCCGACGGTCCGGAGATCGAAACCGACTGGTACAACTTCACCTCGCTCAACAGCCCGGAGAACCATCCGGCGCGCTCCATGCAGGACACGTTCTACGTGGACGGCAAGGACGCCGATGGCCGTCAGCTTTTGTTGCGCACGCACACGAGTCCGATGCAGGTGCGCTACGCGCGCACGCACACGCCGCCCATCAAGGTGATCGTGCCGGGTCGCACGTATCGCGTGGACAGCGACGCCACGCACTCGCCGATGTTCAATCAGGTCGAAGGCCTGTGGATCGAAGAGAACATCAGCTTCGCAGACCTGAAGGGTGTCTACACGGACTTCCTCAAGAAGTTCTTCGAACGTGACGACATTCAGGTGCGCTTCCGTCCGTCGTACTTCCCGTTCACGGAGCCGTCGGCCGAAATCGACATGATGTTCGAGCAAGGCAAGAACGCCGGCAAGTGGCTCGAGATCTCGGGCTCGGGCCAGGTGCATCCGACCGTGATCCGCAACATGGGCCTCGACCCGGAGCGCTACATCGGCTTTGCGTTCGGCAGCGGCCTCGAACGCCTGACGATGCTGCGCTATGGCGTGCAGGACCTGCGCCTGTTCTTCGAAGGCGATCTGCGCTTTTTGCGTCAGTTCGCGTAGAGCGGCGACGCATTCGCTTGCAGTGCGCGAGGCGGACGCAGCATCTGAAGAAGGTGCGCGAGCATCCGCCTACGCGACGGTCACAATCTGTCTGGAACGTAAAACCAAATGCTATTCCCCGAATCCTGGCTGAGAAGCTTTGTCGATCCGAAGCTCACGACCGATGAACTGGCCCACGCGCTCACCATGGCCGGCCTCGAAGTCGAAGGCCTGAGCCCGGCGGCGCCCCCCACCACGAAAATCGTCGTGGGCCGTGTGCTCGAAGTCGTCAAGCACCCGGACGCGGACAAGCTCAACGTCACGCAGGTCGATGCCGGCACCGGCGCGACGCTGCAGATCGTATGCGGCGCGCCCAACGTCGCGCCCGGCATCAAGGTGCCCGTGGCGCTCGTGGGCGCCGAGCTGCCGCCCGCCGAAGAAGGCGGCAAGCCTTTCGCGATCAAGCTCTCCAAGCTGCGTGGCGTGGAAAGCCAGGGCATGCTGTGCTCCGCGCGTGAACTGAAGCTCTCGGAAGACCACAGCGGCCTGATGATCCTGCCGGAAAACACGCCGATCGGCCAGGACATCCGCGAAGCGCTCAATCTCGACGACACCATCTTCGAAATCAAGCTCACGCCGAACAAGGCCGATTGCCTTTCGGTGTATGGCATCGCGCGCGAAACGGCCGCGATCACCGGCGCGCCGCTGCAGGCGCCCGTGTATCCGAAGGTCGAAGTGAAGCTCGATGAAAAGCTGCCCGTGAAGATCTCGGCGCCGGACCTGTGCGGCCGCTTCTCGGGCCGCGTGATCCGCGGCGTGAACGCGCACGCGAAGACGCCGATGTGGATGGTCGAGCGCCTCGAGCGTTCGGGCCAGCGCAGCATCTCGGCGCTCGTCGATATTTCGAACTACGTGATGCTCGAACTCGGCCGTCCGTCGCACGTGTTTGATCTCGACAAGATCCACGGCTCGATGGACGTGCGCTGGGGCCGTAAAGGAGAGACGCTCAGGCTGCTCAACGGCAACACCGTCGAAGTCGATGAAACCGTGGGCGTGATCGCCGACGACCGCGAGATCGAAAGCCTCGCGGGCATCATGGGCGGCGACAGCACGGCCGTCACGCTCGACACCACGAACATCTATCTCGAAGCCGCCTTCTGGTGGCCGGACAGCATTCGTGGCCGCTCGCGCCGCTACAACTTCTCGACCGATGCAGGCCATCGCTTCGAGCGCGGCGTGGACTGGTCGACGACTGTCGAGCACATCGAGCGCATCACGCAGCTGATCCTCGATATCTGCGGCGGCGCAGCCGGCCCGATCGACGATCAAACCGTGAACGTGCCTACGCGCGAAGCGGTGAAAATGCGCGTGGCGCGCGCGAACCGCATCATCGGCGTGAAGATCAGTGCCGACGAGATCGCGCAGATTTTCACGCGCCTCGGCCTCGCGTTCACGCGCAGCGTTGACAACGCGGGCGACGAGAGCTTCATCGTCACGCCGCCGCCGTACCGCTTCGACATCGAGATCGAAGAAGACCTGATCGAGGAAGTCGCGCGTATCTACGGCTTCGAAAAGATTCCGGCGTTGCCGCCGGTGGCGCGCAGCGAAATGCGCGCGACCCACGAAACGCGCCGTTCGATCCACGCCATTCGCCACGCGCTCGCCGCGCGCGACTACGCCGAGACGATCAACTTCAGCTTCGTCGATGCCGAATGGGAACAGGACTTCGCGGGCAACGCGAATCCCGTGAAGCTGCTGAACCCGATCGCGAACCAGCTCTCGGTCATGCGCACGACGCTGTTCGGCAGCCTCGTCAACGTGCTGCGCCACAACCTCAACCGCCGCGCCGACCGCGTGCGCGTGTTCGAGGCGGGCCGCGTGTTCCTGCACGATCCGTCGATCAAGGCGAGCGAGATGACGGTGGAAGGCTTCGCACAACCGAAGATGATCGGCGCGCTCGCGTACGGTCCCGCGCTCGAAGAGCAGTGGGGCGCGCAGACGCGCGGCGTGGACTTCTTCGACGTGAAGGGCGATCTCGAAGCGTTGTTCGCATCGCTCGGCGCCGCGAAGACGCCGCGTTTCGTGAAGGCAGAGCACCCCGCGCTGCACCCGGGACGTAGCGCACGCATCGAAGTCGATGGCCGTGCCGTGGGCTGGATCGGCGAGCTGCATCCGCGCTGGATGCAGAAGTACGACCTGCCGCATGCACCGATGCTCTTCGAGGTCGAGGCCGACGCACTGATGGCGCGCGAACTGCCGACGCCTGGCGAAGTCTCGAAATTCCCGCCGGTCCGCCGTGACATCGCGCTCGTTGTCGATCAAAAGATCGAGGTGCAAGCGCTGCTCGACGAGTTCCAGAAGGGCATGCAAGACGAGCCTTGCCGGATTGTGCAGAGGGTTGCGCTGTTCGATGAATTTCGTGCAAAATCAAATACTTCCGGACTTGGCGCGGACGAGAAAAGCCTTGCCTTCCGGGTGACCCTGCAAGATACTGGCGGAACCCTTCAGGACGAAACGGTCGATACGGCCATCAAGTCCCTGGTGGATCGCCTGGCTCGAGTGTATGGCGCCCGGTTGCGCGGATAAGCTTCTCGGCTCTTCACGTACCGACATCGGCTTCCGGTTTGCGAGGTGGCAAGTCAACCCCGCAACCGGCAGCGCGCCATTGCATAGATAGATGAACGAAATGAACTCGAGTGATTTCGAAGCCCTTCTTGCGGCACAGCGTAGCGCCATGATTCGCGACATTCCTGCCTCGTCGGCAAGCGCCACGAACGACACGCCCACGCTGACGAAAGCCGAACTCGCTGAGCTGCTGTTCGACAACGTCGGTCTCAACAAGCGCGAAGCGAAAGACATGGTCGAAGCCTTCTTCGAAGTGATTCGCGACGCGCTTGAAAGCGGCGACAGCGTGAAGCTGTCCGGCTTCGGTAATTTTCAGTTGCGCGACAAACCGCAACGACCCGGCCGCAACCCGAAGACGGGCGAGGCGATACCCATCGCGGCGCGTCGCGTGGTGACGTTCCATGCGAGCCAGAAGTTGAAGGCGCTCGTGGAGAGCGGTGCCGAGGCGAGCTTCCCGCGTTGATGCGTTGAGGTTGTTTGCCCGCGCTGGTGGCAATCTGGCGGGCGTGAACGTATAAGTAGAAATAGCGGACTTCAAGGACCCAGGCGGCGACGCCTCATTGCGCAACCCCCACGACGGCAACCCGGCGATGACATCGACAAGCGAAAAGGTCGTCTTGCCTCCCATACCCGCCAAGCGCTACTTCACCATTGGCGAGGTGAGCGAGCTGTGCGGCGTGAAGCCTCACGTACTGCGGTATTGGGAGCAGGAGTTCACGCAGTTGAAGCCGGTGAAGCGGCGCGGCAATCGTCGCTATTACCAGCATCACGAGGTATTGCTGATCCGTCGCATTCGCGAACTGCTCTACGAGCAGGGGTTCACGATCAACGGCGCGCGCAATCGGCTCGACTCGCATGGGGCGGCAGCCGACGAAGCCGGGCAGTCGGAAACCGTGGGGGCACCGGTCGCCGAAGGCAAGACCGCCCTCGTGGACGTCGATCAGTTGCGCAAGGAATTGCTGCATGTGCTCGATCTGCTCGGGCGCTGAAACACCCCGCTGAAGGCATGCATGTGAGTCGTTCACGAATTACGTGCGAAGCGGTTCTAATTAGGGAAACTCTCTGTTATACTTTCTAGCTCTCGGGGCGTAGCGCAGCCTGGTAGCGTACCTGCATGGGGTGCAGGTGGTCGGAGGTTCAAATCCTCTCGCCCCGACCAGAAATAGAGCCCGCGTAGTCGAAAGATTGCGCGGGCTTTGTCTTTTGTGCGCCGCGAAAAAACAAGAAGCACAGCACACGAACGAGACCGCAAGATCCGGCTGTTAATTTTTCTCACATATCGGTGAGAATCCTTCGTTATACGGCGGGTGCCGCTCGCCTTACGATACGCATACCTTCGCGCCGGTGATTCGTGCAATCGCGCGCCCGCGCGCAACCCTGTGCTCACTCAGCGCCACCTCACCACTCAGCGCCACCTCACATGAACCCGATCGAACTCGCGCAACTGGTCCTCCTCGCCGCCCTGTGGGGCGGGTCGTTTCTGTTCATCCGCGTCGGCGTGACCGACTTCGGCGTCGCGCCGTTGATGGCGTTGCGCGTCGGCATCGGCGCGCTGTTCCTGCTGCTTGTGCTGTTTTCACGCCGCCCCGCGCGCGAAGCGCTCGGCACGCTGCGCGAACGCGCGTGGCCGCTTTTCATTGTCGGCATCCTCAATTCGGCCGCGCCGTTCTGCCTCTTCGCGTGGGCCGAGCTCACGCTCTCCGCGGGCGTCACGTCCGTGATCAACGCGACCACGCCGCTGTGGGGCGCCGTCGTCGCGTATGTCTGGCTCAAGGATCGTTTGAGCGGCCTGCGCGTGGTCGGGCTCGCGATCGGTTTCGCGGGCGTGCTCGCACTGGTGTGGGATCAGGTCGTCACGCACGCCGGCGACGGCGCGTCATCCACCAGCGCTGCGCTTGCCGCCCTCGCGGCGCTCGTTGCTGCGGCGCTGTACGGCGTTGCCGCGAGCTACACGAAGCGCCATCTCACGGGCGTCGATCCTCTCACGGTCGCTGCCGGGACGATGACGGGTGCGACGCTCGTACTCGCGCCGTTCGCCGTGGCAACCTGGCCGGCTACGCCCATCTCGCTGCATGCGTGGGGTGCAGTGCTCGGCCTTGGCGTGGCGTGCACGGGTATCGCGTATCTGTTGTTCTTCCGCCTGATCGCAGCGGTGGGCCCGGCGCGCGCGATCACGGTGACGTTCGTGATCCCGATCTTCGGCATTCTGTGGGGCGCGCTCTTTCTCGGCGAGCGCGTGTCGATGGGCATGGTCGAGGCGTGCGCGGCGATTCTCGTGGGCACCGCGCTTGCCACTGGCTTCGTGAAGCGCTTGCCCGGATTCACCGCGCGCCGCAGCGGCGCCGGCGCGGAACGCTAGCAGCGTAGGGCGCGCAACGCACTGCCTTGCGCGCCGGTTTAACGAAATCGCGTGACGCTCACCGTCGCGCGATTTGCATTCTGAAGTTCGCTCAAGCCGCCGCGCGAGGCACGGCTTTCACTTCCTTCTCCCGATCGCTGCGGTCACCGCGCCCGATCGGCAACGACGCGACGATCCCCGCCCCCAGCACGAGCAGCACCGCGGAATAGATGAGCCCCGCGGCATAGCTGTGCGTCGCGTCCTTGAGCCAGCCGACCACGAGCGGATTCGCCGCCGAGCTGATATTGCCGATCGCATTGATCACGGCGATACCCACTGCGCGCGCCTGCGGCGTGAACGCCTGATCGGGCGTGGTCCAGAAGATCGACATCGCCGTGTACGACCCCGCCGATGCGAGGCACACGCCAAGCAACTGCACGAGCGGCGCGCCGCCTTGCGCCGTCAGCACGCAGCCGAGCCCGGAGAGCAGCATGGGCGCGGCGAGGTGCCATTTGCGTTCCTGACGACGGTCCGAGCGGCGCCCCCACACGATCATCGCGACGATGGTGACGATCTGCGGAATCGTCGCGACGAGGCCCACGGTGACGTTGCTCGCACCGGCGCTGAAGCCCTTCACGATCAGCGGTGCCCATACTGCGACCATCGCGAGCGTATTGACGAGGCAGAAGTACGCCGCCGCGAAGCGCAGGACCACGGGCGAGCGCAGTTGCTGCCAGAGGCTGCGTTCGCTCGCTGCTTGCGCCGTAGGCGCAGCGAGGGCCTCGGACGGCTCGGCGAGCGCGGCTTCGAGCGTGCGTTTTTCTTGCGCGCTGAGCCAGCGCGCGGCGCGCGGCGTGTCGTCAAGATAAAAGAACGCCACGCAGCCGAGCAGTGCGGCCGGCATGCCTTCGAGCACGAACAGCCATTGCCAGCCGGCGAGTCCCGCATGGCCGTCGAGTTTGAGGATGAAGCCCGAGACTGCGGAGCCGAGCGCGGCCGTCACGGGCATCGCGATCATGAAGAGCGCGTTGGCGCGGGCGCGCCACGCGCTCGGGAACCAGCAGGTGAGATAGAGCAGCATGCCGGGCAGAAAGCCTGCCTCGGTCACGCCAACCAGCATGCGCAGCCAGTAGAGCGTGGTGGCGTTGGTGGCGAACATCGTCGCGGTGGAGGCGAGGCCCCACGCAATCATGATGACGCTGATCCAGCGGCGCGCACCGACGCGCGCGAGCATCAGATTGCCCGGAATGCCGCACGCGATATAGGCGACGTAGAAGAGGGTGGTGGCAAAGCCGAACTGCGTGCTCGACAGGCCGAGGTCCTTCATCATCGTCAGGCCTGCGAACCCGATGTTGATGCGGTCGAGGAACGAGACGACGAACAGCAGGAACAGGAAGCCGAGCAAATGGCGCGAGACCTTGCGCGTGACTTGTTCGGTGGCGGCTGCGCAGTTTGACTGCGCTTGTGCGGACGTTTGCGGCACGCGCGAAGCATGCCCTTGCGGGATTGGGCTCATGTGTCTCCTCCTAAGCACCGGGACGTGAGCGTGGCAAGGGTTATGGCGTTGTTGTTTGCCGCGGATCACAATTCACGCGGATTATGCGAGGCGCCTGCGCGCTGTCTGTCCTCAATTTGGGTACAGCTGCGCCGCGCATTCCGCGAAGTTCGGGAATACCCGGGTCCGGGCGCCATGCCGGTTTTACGCAGAGGGATATCGGGACGACCAGCAAGTCTGAAAATCGTTATTCAGAGATCTGAATGCCCGGTAAATCTAAAGCTCGTAATTGAGACGGATTCGGTAACGAGGTGAGTCCTATTTCGCAAATCCTTCCGTCAATAATCGATGAGCACCATTTATTCGCCTCAATAATCGAAACTGAAAGCTGGCAGTCAGTCATTTTGAAGCCACAGGGCCTTGCAGTGGCGCGATTTGTTGGCTCGCCAGCGAGCGTGTTCGATTTTTCGACGCTAAACTTCGCTCTCATATGTGCGCCAGTCATTAGTGAACATTGGGGCGTGATGCTATTTGTTCTGTCCAGGTGACAAGCGCGTAGTGCATTTCGTATGGGATTTGTGCGGGTGCCGAACCTGCGCGAATCGTGGTTGTGCCCGATGCATGGCGTCATGCTGAATCGATCGAATCGGGGAAAGCTATGAAAGTAAGAAGATTCGTCTGGCACGCTCATGCAGTGCGTTGGGCGCTCACCGCGCTGTGCGCCCTCGGCGCCGCCGGCGCGCAGGCGGACAACACGTTTGGCGTGCAGCTTGGAGCGGGCGTAGCGGACCACGACGTGAAAAAGCTCGACCTCGGCCTGGTGTGGGATCCGGGCCTGCAGTGGTGGCACATCGGCGGGTATCACTTCACGCTGGTTGGTGAAGCGCATGTCGCCTACTGGAAGCTGAATGCGCCGGACGCCGTCTACTCGCATATCTGGGAATACGGCGTGACGCCCGTTTTTCGCTTCATCAAGGACAGCGGCTGGTTCAAGCCCTTCATCGAGGCGGGCGTGGGCTTTCACTTTCTCTCGCACGTCCGGCAGACGCCCGATCGCGCGACGTCGACGTCCTTCCAGTTCGTCGACATGGTCGGTGTTGGTGCGCAGTTCGGCGAGCACGGCAACTATCAGGCCGGGTTCCGTTTCCAGCATTTGTCGAACGCGGATATCAAGGCGCCGAATCCGGGTACGAACTTCAGTCAGATCTACTTCCAGTACAACTTCTAGGGTGCCAGCGGGCATCCCGGCGTCTGTCAGGACGCGTGCTAGAATTTTTTACATGCCGCCTGTCGCGCGGCGCTCAATGACTGGATTTCCGACTGCATGGAGGCCCCATGCCCGCAGGCAGTCAACTCACGCTCTATACGAGCCGCAAGCACAAGAAGGGCCACAAGTCGGCGGTCGCGTGGATCATCGACGCCGCGCGTGCGCAGGGCGTCTTCGGCATCACCGTGCTGGAAGGCTACGAAGGCCTCGACGCCCACGGAAAGATGCACGCCGCCCACTTCTTCGATCTGGCCGACGAGCCCGCCGTGGTGCTGATCGTCGCCGACGAGCCCTCTATCGACGCGCTCCTCGTCACGCTCGAAGCGGGCGGCGTCGAACTCTTCTATACGCGCACGCCAATCGAGTACGGCCGCCTCGCCGGCGCTTGACCGGCACGGTCTTCACGCCGCCGCGCAGGCGCTTCGCCGCAGGTCCTCCCCGTCACGCGGGCGCCAGTCGATTCCCGCAACCCGTTACACTGTGGGTATTGGTGCGGTGCACCACGCATTGCGCCGCACGACCGGCATTTTCCATAGCGACACGCCGGAGTCGCAGACAAGGAGTGAGGACGAGGCATGGCAATCGAATCGGTAGGGATCGTGGGCGCAGGCACGATGGGCAACGGCATCGCCCAGGCCGTGGCGGTGGCGGGGCTCAAGGCGGTGATGATCGACGTCACCGATGCGGCGCTCGCCAAGGGCGTCGCCACGCTCACCCATAGCCTCGAGCGGCTCGTCTCGAAGGGCAAGCTCGAAGCCGGCGCGCGCGACGCCGCGCTCGCACGCATCGAAACGACCACCGACTATCAGCGCCTCGCGAGCGTCGATCTCGTAATCGAGGCGGCGACCGAGAACGCCGAGCTCAAGACGCGCATTCTCAAGCAGATCGAAGCCGCGGCCCGCCCCGACGCGATCGTCGCGTCGAACACCTCGTCGATCTCGATCACGGCCCTCGCGACCACGCTCGCCGACCCGTCGCGCTTCATCGGCATGCACTTCTTCAACCCGGTGCCGATGATGCCGCTCGTCGAGGTGATCCGCGGCCTGCAGACGCGCCCGGAGGTCGCCGAGTCGGTGCGCGAAATGGCGCTGCGCCTCGAGAAGACGCCGATCGCCGTGAAAAACGCGCCGGGCTTCGTGGTGAACCGCATTCTCGTGCCGATGATCAACGAAGCGTTCTTCGTGCTCGCGGAAGGCATTGCGAGCGCCGAGGAAATCGACGCCGGCATGAAGCTCGGCGCCAATCATCCGATCGGCCCGCTCGCGCTGGCGGACCTGATCGGCGTCGACGTGTGTCTTTCGGTGATGGACGTGTTTCTGAAGGACTTCGGCGACTCGAAGTATCGTGCGTGCCCGCTGCTGCGCGAGATGGTCGCGGCGGGCCAGCTCGGCCGCAAGACCGGCCGCGGCGTGTATCAGTACGACAAGGTGTCGTAAGGCCTCGCGCCCGGCTTCAGGCGAGCACGCTTACGCGGTATTGCGTGACTTGCCGATAGGTCTTGCCGGGCTGCAGCACCACTTCGTCACAGGCGGGCGCTTCCATGTTGATCTGGTTCGGGAAGCCGCCCGCTTCGAGGCACAGCCCCGCATAGCGCGCACACGTCGCGCCCCGGCGTCCCGGCTGTCCCTCCAGATAATTCCCCGTATAAAGCTGCAGGCCGCGCTGGTCGGTCGAGACGGCAAGCTCGCGTCCGCTGCCCGGCTCGTAGACGCGCGCCACCGGCCGCACCGGCCATCGCCCCGGCGCGGCGTGCAGCGTGCCTGCCGTGCTCTCGGGTGCGCGCAGCACGTAGCAGTGGTCGAAACCGCGTGCGCGCTCGAGCTGGGCGTTCGGCCAGTCGAGCCGCGCGCCGAGCGGCGCGCCATGGCGGAAGTCGAAGGCGCTGCCCGAGACGTCGGCGATGCGCGCGGGAATCAACTGCGGGTCGACTTCGAGGAACGCGTCCGCGTCGATCGTCAGCACGTGGCCGCGAATGTCCGGGCTCGCCTCGCCGGAGAGGTTGAAATAGCCGTGGCTCGTGAGATTGAGCGGCGTAGGCGCATCGGTGACGCCCTCGTATTCGAGCGTCAGCGTGCCGTCGTCGTCGAGCGTGTAGCGCACCTGCACGCTCACGTTGCCCGGAAAGCCGCCGTCGCCTTCGGGTGAGTCGAGTCGCAGCACCAGCGAGCCCCGATCCTCTTCCACCTGCCACATCTGCCGATGAAAGCCGTTCGCGCCGCCGTGCAGCAGATTGCCGTTCTCGTTGCGATCGAGCGGATAGTCGATGCCGTCCAGCGTGAAATGCGCACCGGCGATGCGGTTGGCCCAGCGTCCCACCAGACCGCCCATGTACGTGGTGGCGGCGAGATAGTCCGCTGGCGTGTCGTGGCCGAGCAGGATATCCGCGAGGCGGCCGGCGCGATCGGGCGCGAGCCATGAGACGAGCGTGGCGCCGAGGTCGCTGACTGTCACCTTCATGCCCTGCGCGTTGCGCAGCGTGTAGAGCCGCACGGCGTCGCCGCCGGGCAGGGCGCCCCACGGTTCGGAAGTCAGATGGGCAGCAAGAGTGTTCATGAGGTGAAGGGAACGTATGAAGAAAGCGTGTTTGTCCGGGATGGCCGAAGCCGCTTCATCAAGTGGACAGGCGTGGGCCCGAAGCGTTCGCGACACTGTCCTGATATTCGCGCGGCGTGCATCCCAGTTCGCGCCGGAATACGGCATACATGTACTGCAGCGACGTGAATCCGCAGCGGATCGCCACCTCCGCGCTCGAGGCGTCGCGGCTCGCGAGCATCGCCTTGGCGGCGTCGAGCTTGTGGCGCAGGATTTCCTGGTGGACCGTGCATTGCAGTTCACGCCGGAAATAGTCTTCCAGCGACGAGCGCGATACGCCGACATAGTCGGCCACCTGCTCGGTCTTGATGCCCTGGCAGGCGTACTGGCGGATGAAGTGGCGCGCACGCATGACATGCGGGCTCGACAGCGGCTCGTGGCGGGTCGATTCGAGCACGTTGATGCCGACGGGCGGCACCAGAATGCGTTGGCCCGGAAAACGTGCACCGCGCAGCATCTGGTGCAGCAAGTGCGCGGCGGTCTTGCCCATTTCCTCCGTGCCCTGGATGACCGACGAGAGCGGAATGCGCGTGAGCGTGCGGGTGAGCGGATCGTTGTCGATGCCGATGATCGCCACCTGCTCGGGCACGGCAATGCCGTGAATCAGACACGCCTGGAGCAAATGCCGCGCCCGTGCGTCGGTCACGGCGATCACGCCCACGGGCTTGGGCAGGCTGTGCAGCCAGACGCTCAACTGCTCGATGGCCTGGTTCCAGGCGCTGGCGCTGGTGGCCTGGCCGCGGTAGATCGGCGCCTGTACGCCCTCTTCGCGGGCGAGCGCCTGGAACGCCAGTTCGCGCTCCTGCGCCCAGCGGTTTTCCTGCGCGACGGGCAGGCTGTACATCGCGAGGTTCGGCAGGCCCGCACCGATCAGATGCGTCCAGGCCAGCGAGACCAGTTTGCGGTTGTCGGTCGCGATATAGGGCACGTCGGGCGGGTACTGGGCGGCGTCTTCGAATGACGAGCCCACGGCGACCACCGGCAGCGGGCAGCCGCGCAGGGCGTCGGCCACGTCGGGGTCGTCGAAGTCGGCGATGATGCCGTCCCCGTCGAAGCGTTCGATGCCCGCGAGGCGACAGCGGAAGTCTTCCTCGAGAAAGAGATCCCATGCGACGCGCGTGGAGCGCAGATAGTGGCCAATCCCCGCAATGATCTCGCGGTCGTACACCTTATTCGCGTTGAAGAGCAGCGCGATGCGGTGGGGTGTCTGGGAAGCGGGGGCACGGGTCATGTCGGGTCGGCGGTTGTTCGCCCGGCGCGGATCGCCGGCGGAAAACCGCCATGTCTCCAGTTCGGGCGCGGTGCGCGCCAAGGTGCACCGCGCTACGATGTCTCTGGCGCCTGCGGCGCGTCATTTTAAGCGTCCGGCTATTTTAGGCCCAGATTCGGGTTCGCGGGCAGGCCGGTCGCGCCCGTCGGCAGGAAACGTTAGAGGTCTCACGCAATTTCGCAATTGCCGCGCTTTGCGCGTCGCGGGCAGTATGGCGTCACACAGAGGGATGCACGCTGCGCCGCTGCGCTGCAACAACATTGGAGACATCATGTCGTATTTCGAACATATTCCCGCCATTCGATACGAAGGCCCGCAGTCGGACAATCCGCTTGCGTACCATCACTACGACCGTAGCAAAAAGGTGCTCGGCAAGACGCTCGAGGAGCATCTGCGCATTGCCGTGTGCTACTGGCATTCGTTCGTCTGGCCCGGCAACGATATCTTCGGGCAGGGCGCGTTTCACCGCCCGTGGCAGCAGCCCGGCGACGCCATGGAACGCGCGCACCAGAAGGCCGACGCGGCGTTCGAGTTTTTCTCGAAGCTAGGCACGCCTTATTACACGTTCCACGACACCGACGTCGCTCCGGAAGGCAAGGACCTGAAGGACTACACGGAAAACTTCAAGCGCATGGTCGACTACCTCGGCGAGCGCCAGCAGGCGAGCGGTGTGAAACTGCTCTGGGGCACCGCCAACCTGTTTTCGAATCCGCGCTACGCCGGCGGCGCCGCGACCAACCCCAACCCCGAAGTCTTCGCCTACGCGGCCGCGCAGGTATGTCATGCGCTCGACGCGACGCGCAAGCTGGGCGGCGAGAACTACGTCCTGTGGGGTGGCCGCGAAGGCTATGACACGCTGCTCAATACCGACCTCAAGCGCGAGCGCGAGCAGTTCGCACGCTTCCTTTCGATGGTGGTCGAGCACAAGCACCGCACCGGCTTCACCGGCACGCTGCTGATCGAGCCGAAGCCGCAGGAGCCGACCAAGCACCAGTACGACTACGACGTTGCGACGGTGCACGGCTTCCTCACGCAATACGGTCTGCAAAACGAAATCCGCGTGAATATCGAGGCCAATCACGCGACGCTCGCAGGCCACTCGTTCCATCACGAAATCGCCACCGCGTTCGCGCTGGGTGTGTTCGGCAGCGTCGACGCGAACCGCGGCGATCCGCAAAACGGCTGGGATACGGACCAGTTCCCGAACAGCGTCGAAGAACTGACGCTCGCGTTCTACGAGATCCTGCGCCACGGCGGCTTTACCACGGGCGGCATGAACTTCGACGCGAAGGTGCGCCGCGCGAGCAGCGATCCGGAAGACATGTTCTATGGTCACGTGGGTGCGATCGACGTGCTCGCGCTGGCGCTCGAGCGCGGTGCGGCGCTCGTGGAAAACGACCGGCTCGAGCAGTTCCGCAGCCAGCGCTACGCGGGCTGGGACAGCGAGTTCGGCCGCAAGATTCTCGCCGGCGGCTATTCGCTCTCGTCGCTCGCCGCCGACGCAATCTCGCACGGTATGAATCCGCAGCACGCGAGCGGCCAGCAGGAGCGGCTCGAGAATGTCGTGAACCAGGCCATCTACGGCCAGCGCTAGCCGTGCCACGGCGCGCGAAAAATCATTAGCGCGCGCCGTCAAATTCGCAATTGCGCCGTTTGCGATTGAAGGCAAACTGACGCAAAAAATCAGGACGGAGACATGTTCATCGGTATCGACCTCGGCACGTCGGGCGTGAAGGCCGTGCTGCTCGATCGCGCGGGCGATGTGCTCGGCAGCGCGAGCGCGCCGCTCACCGTGAGCCGGCCGCAGCCGCGCTGGTCCGAACAGGCGCCGCAAGACTGGTGGCTCGCCACGCAGAGCGCGTTGCGCGCACTCATCGACGAGGCGCGCGGGCGCGGCTTCGACCCCGCACGCATCGAGGCGCTCGGCCTGACCGGCCAGATGCACGGCGCGACGCTGCTCGACGCGCAGGGCGAGGTACTGCGTCCCGCCATACTGTGGAACGACGGTCGTTCGGATACCGAATGTCTCGAGCTGGAGCGCGCCGTACCGCAGTTGCACGCCATCGCGGGCAATCTCGCGATGCCGGGCTTCACGGCGCCGAAGCTGTTGTGGGTGCGCAAGCACGAGCCGGAGATCTTCGCGCGCATCGCGCACGTGCTGTTGCCGAAGGACTATTTGCGCTGGCTGCTCACGGGCGTGTTCGCCACCGATCCCTCCGATGCCGCCGGCACGCTGTGGCTCGATATTGCGAAACGCGACTATAGCGACACGCTGCTCTCGGCCTGCGACCTCACGCGCGCCCAAATGCCGGAGGTATTCGAAGGCAACCAGGTGACCGGCACGCTACGGCCCGAACTCGCGCGCCAATTCGGCCTGCGCGAAATCCCGGTCGTGGCGGGTGGCGGCGACAACGCGGCGGGCGCCGTGGGCGTGGGCATCGTGCGGCCCGGCGACGCGATGCTTTCGCTCGGCACTTCCGGTGTCTATTTCGCAGTTTCGGACGGCTTTCTTGCCAATCCCGATTCCGCGGTGCACAGCTTCTGCCATGCGTTGCCGCACACGTGGCACTTGATGTCCGTGATGCTCAACGCGGCCAGTTGCCTCGACTTCACGGCGCAGTTGACGGGTTACGAAAGCGTCGCCGCGTTGCTCGCCGATGCGCAAGCGAACTCGAACGCCGAGCGCGACGCGCGCCGGCCGTGGTTCCTGCCGTATCTGAGCGGCGAGCGCACGCCGCACAACAACGTCAACGCGAAGGGCGTGTTCTACGGTATGACCCCGCAGACCTCGCGCGCCGATCTGGCGAACGCAACGCTGGAAGGCGTGGGCTTCGCGCTGCTCGACGGCATGGATGCGTTGCATGCGGCGGGGCTCGTGCCGGACACGATCACGGTAATTGGCGGCGGCTCGCGCAGCGCCTGGTGGACGCAGATGCTCGCCGATATCAGCGGCCGCGCGCTCACGTTGCGCGCAGGCGGCGAGGTGGGGCCGGCCCTTGGCGCCGCGCGCCTCGCGCATCTCGCGCTCGAACCGGGCGCGCCGCTCGACGAAGTGTGCCCGCAGCCGCCCGTGCTGGCGATTCGCGAACCTGACGCCGCACGCCACGCCTGGTATCGCGAGGCGCGCCGTCCAACCTTTAGCGCGCTGTATCGCGCGCTCGAACCGGTTTTCGCCACCGGCGCCTGACTAGCGGCGCCGGCGAAGAAAAAACTGCACGGCCAGTGTAGTCGTGCAGCTGATTAGTCGTCCTACGGTTATACCGCACGCTGTGCTGTTTCGCGTGTGTTCCGCATTTACATCGGCAGCACCCTGATAACCATCGCCGCGGCGGCGACGCGTTCGCGCGCGCCTGCGCACCGGCATCAAGAGGAGTATGGAGACATGAATTTCGCCAAACGTCGTTCGGTTCTGAGTTCGCTCGTATGCGGGGCCGTGCTCGCGAGCCTGTCGCTTGCCGCACCGCTCGCGCACGCGAGCAAGGATCATCCCGAGATCGGCTTCTGCATCGACGACCTGCGTGTCGAGCGCTGGTCGCGTGACCGCGACTACTTCGTCGCCGCAGCGGAAAAGATGGGCGCGAAGGTGTCGGTGCAGTCGGCGGACGCAAGCGAAGAGCGTCAGGTCTCGCAGATCGAAAACCTCATCTCGCGCGGCGTGGATGTGATCGTGATCGTGCCGTTCAATTCGAAGGCGCTCACCAATGTCGTTGCCGAAGCGAAGAAGGCGGGCATCAAGGTCGTTTCGTATGACCGCCTGATCCTCGACGCCGACATCGACGCGTACATCTCGTTCGACAACGAGAAGGTGGGCGAGCTCCAGGCGAAGGGCGTCTACGATGCACAGCCGAAGGGCAACTACTTCCTGCTGGGCGGCGCGCCGACCGACAACAATGCGAAGATGCTGCGTGAAGGACAGCTGAAGGTCCTCAAGCCGGCCATCGACCGTGGCGACATCAAGCTGGTCGGTCAGCAGTGGGTGCCGGAGTGGAGCGCGGCGACGGCGCTGCGCATCATGGAAGACGCGCTCACCGCGAACAACAACAAGATCGACGCAGTCGTCGCCTCGAACGACGGCACGGCGGGCGGCGCGATCCAGGCGCTCGCCGCGCAGCATCTCGCGGGCAAGGTGCCCGTGTCGGGCCAGGACGCGGACCTCGCAGCGGTCAAGCGGGTGGTGGCGGGCACGCAGACCATGACGGTCTACAAGCCGCTCAAGCTCATCGCGGGCGAAGCCGCGAAGCTCGCCGTCGATCTGGCGAAGGGCCAGAAGCCGGCGTACAACGCGCAGTACGACAACGGCAAGAAGAAGGTCGATACGGTGCTGCTGCAGCCGACGCTGCTCACGAAGAGCAACGTGGACGTCGTCGTGAAGGACGGCTTCTATACGCAGGCGCAACTGGCAAGCCAGTAACGCTTATGGCCTGACGGCCCGTGCGCTCCACGAGTGTGGCCACGAATGTGGCTACTGCGGCGCGCGCGGGCCATCGCAGCGAGTAACCAGCGTATGACCGAACCCTTGCTGACGATGCGCGGCATCGTCAAGTCCTTTGCGGGCGTGAAAGCGCTCGACGGCATCGACCTCACCGTGCGGCCCGGCGAATGCGTGGGGCTGTGCGGCGAGAACGGCGCCGGCAAATCCACGCTCATGAAAGTGCTCTCGGGCGTGTACCCGCACGGCACCTGGAGCGGCGAGATCCGTTGGGAAGGCGCGCCGCTCGAAGCGCAAAGCGTGCGCGACACCGAACGCGCGGGCATCGTCATCATCCACCAGGAACTGATGCTCGTGCCCGAGCTGTCGGTGGCCGAGAACATCTTTCTCGGCAACGAAATCACGCTTCCGGGCGGGCGCATGAATTACGCGGCGATGTACCAGCGCGCCGACGAATTGCTGCGCGAGCTGAACATCGACGCCATCAACGTGGCGCAGCCGGTGATGAACTATGGCGGCGGCCATCAACAGCTCATCGAGATCGCGAAGGCGCTGAACAAGCGCGCGAAGCTGCTGATTCTCGACGAGCCGTCGTCTTCGCTCACGGCGGCGGAAACGAAGATCCTGCTCGACATCGTGCGCGACCTGAAGCGCCGCGGCGTGGCGTGCGTCTACATCTCGCACAAGCTCGACGAGGTCGAAGCCGTGTGCGACACGGTGAGCGTGATTCGCGACGGCCGGCACGTGGCCACCGAGCCGATGGCGACGCTCACGACCGATCGGATCATCGCGCAGATGGTGGGGCGTGAGATCCGCAATCTCTTTCCGCGCGAGGCGCATGACATCGGCGAGGTCGTGTTCGAGGCCCGCAACGTGACCTGCTACGACGTGACGAATCCGCGCCGCAAGCGCGTGGACGACGTCTCGTTCTCGGTGCGTCGCGGCGAAATCCTCGGCGTGGCCGGACTCGTCGGCGCGGGCCGCACGGAAACCATGCAGGCGATCTTCGGTGCGTATGCGGGCGCATGCACCGCGACGGTCTTGCTCGATGGCAAGCCGCTGAAAATCCGTTCGCCGCTCGACGCGATCAACGCGGGCATCGCCATGGTGCCCGAGGACCGCAAGCGTCACGGCATCGTGCCGCAACTGGGCGTGGGCCACAACATCACGCTCTCGGTGCTGCAGCGCTTTTCGAGGCACGGCCGCATCGACACGGCCGCGGAACTCGATACGATCCGCACGGAGATGCAGCGCCTTTCGGTGCGCGCGGCGAACCCCATGCTGTCGATTGCGAGCCTCTCGGGCGGCAATCAGCAGAAGGCGGTGCTCACCAAGATGCTGCTCACCGACCCGAAGGTGCTGATCCTCGACGAGCCGACGCGCGGCGTGGATGTCGGCGCGAAGTACGAGATCTACAAACTGATCTTCCAGTTGGCCAAACGCGGTGTGGCGATCGTGATGGTGTCGTCCGAATTGCCCGAAGTGCTGGGCATCAGCGACCGCGTGCTCGTGATCGGCGAGGGCGAGTTGCGCGGCGACTTCGTCAATGACGACCTCACCCAGGAAGACATTCTCGGCGCAGCGATCCAGAGCGTGCGCGCCCAACCCGATACAGCGAGTGCAGTATGACCCCCGACGTCACGACCCAGGGCGCACGCGAAGACCTGCCGCAAGGCGGTAATGGCTTCGCCATGCGTTTCCAGCAACTTTTTGCGCGCTACAAGATCCTCGCGCTGCTGCTCGCAGTGGCGGTGATCTGGCTGTTCTTTTCGCTGCTCACGCACGGCGCGTTCGTCACGCCGCGCAACGTGTCTAACCTGCTGCGGCAGATGTCGATTACCGGCATGCTCGCGTGCGGCATGGTGTTCGTCATCATCGCGGGCGAGATCGATCTATCGGTCGGCTCGCTGCTCGGCCTGCTCGGCGGCGTCGCGGCGATTCTCGATGTGAATCGCGGCTGGCCGATCGGCGTGACCGTGCCGGCGGTGCTCGTGCTTGGCGTGCTCGTCGGACTCTTCAACGGCTGGTGGTCGACGTACCGCCGCGTGCCGTCGTTCATCGTGGGTCTCGGCGGCATGCTCGCGTTTCGCGGCGTGCTGCTCGGCATCACGGGCGGCTCGACCATCGCGCCGGTGTCCGATCACTTCGTGTTTCTCGGCCAGGGCTACTTGCCGCGCGTGGCGGGCGACGTGCTGGCGCTCGCGCTCTTCGTGCTGCTCGCCGTGCTTACGGTGCGCCAGCGTGGGAACCGCAGGCGCTATCAGCTGAGCGTCGTGCCACTCTGGCAAGACGGCGTGAAGATCGTCGGGGCGGGTGCGATCCTGCTTGCCTTCGTGCTGATGCTCGACAGCTATGGCGGCATTCCGGTGCCCGTGCTGTTGCTGCTCGCGCTGCTCGGTATCTTCACATGGATCGCCACGCAAACCGTGTTCGGCCGGCGTATCTACGCGGTGGGCTCGAACCTCGAAGCCACGCGCCTTTCGGGCGTGAACACGAACCGCGTGAAGCTTGTCATTTTCGCGCTCATGGGTCTCATGTGTGCCTTCGCGGGTATCGTCAATACGGCGCGTCTCGCGGCGGGTTCGCCCTCGGCGGGCACGATGGGCGAACTCGACGCGATCGCGGCCTGCTTTATCGGCGGCACGTCGATGCGCGGCGGTTCCGGCACCGTGTATGGCGCGCTGATCGGCGCACTCGTGATGGCGAGCCTCGACAACGGCATGTCGATGCTCGACGTGGACGCGTATTGGCAGATGATTGTGAAGGGCGGCATTCTCGTGCTTGCCGTGTGGATCGACGTGGTGTCGGGCTCGAACCGCCGCTGAGAAAGCGTGGCGCACACGATTGCAAACCTGCTGACGCCATGAAAATCATGACCGTGTTCTTGCATCGCGCGTGACACCGCGGCGTAATTTTTGCGGATGACTGCCACGCGCAGTTGCTCTCCTCGCGCGCGCCGAGCGCGCTCTCAGGGCGGGACTCATGTCCCGCCCTTTTTCTTTGCTGTGGCCGCTCAAGCATCTCGCACCGAGCGGCGCATGTTCGACGCGCCGGCGATCGTTTCCTGCCACAATCGTTCGCACCTGTGCAGGGCGGCATGCGCACGCGATAGGTGCGATTCATGCCGTCCGCAAGGTCATCGTCAGCCACAGCACCGCGTCGTCGTGTTCCAGCGCGTGCTCGCCGATTTGTCGCTTTGCTGGTGCAACCGCTGCATGAGCGCTCGCGTTGCACCGAATCATGCCGCGAGGTTGTGCCAGCGTTTTGCCAACTTCGGCGGCGCGATTCCGAACCTCCGGAGACAAGCCGACCATGCCCACTCTTTGCGAAATTTGTAACTCCCGGCCTGCAGTCGCGCGCGTGACTGTCGTGCAAAACGGGCAGCGCAAGTCCATGTCGATCTGCGACTACGACTACCGCCAACTGATGCGTCACCAAAGCATGCTCAACCCGTTCGATTCGCTGCTGGGCGGCAGTGGCCTGTCACGCTTTTTCGGTGGACAAGGCGGCGAGGACGAGCACGACGACGAGGGGCACGACCTCGCCGCCGAGGTGCCGCGTGAATCCGTGGACGCGACCGATGCCTTCAGCGAGCAGACGCTCGAAATCCTGCAACGCGCCGCGGAAAAAGCCCATGAACTGCAGCGCAATGAACTCGACACGGAACACCTGCTGTACGTCCTGGCGGACACCGATGTTTGCGCCGCACTCCTGAAGGAGTTGAAGCTCTCGCCGCAGGACATCAAAGGCTATATCGATCAGCACGCGCAAAAGGGCACGGCTTCGCCCGATGCGCCCATCGACAAGATGACGATTTCGCCGCGCCTGAAAAAAGCGTTTCAGTTCGCGTTTCAGGCCTCGCGCGATCTCGGTCACTCGTACGTCGGCCCCGAGCATCTGCTGATCGGACTCGCCGCGGTGCCCGACAGCATTGCGGGCGCGCTGCTCAAGAAGTACGGCGTGACGCCCGAGGCGCTGCGCCAGAAGGTCGTGAAGGTCGTGGGCAAGGGCGCGGAAGATGGCCGCGTCGATGCGCCTACGGGCACCCCCACGCTCGACAAGTTCGGCCGGGACCTGACAGCCATGGCACGGCAAGGCAAGCTCGATCCGGTGCTGGGCCGCGCGCAGGAAATCGAGAGTACGATCGAAGTGCTCGCGCGGCGCAAGAAGAACAACCCGGTGCTGATCGGCGAACCGGGCGTGGGCAAGACCGCCATCGTGGAAGGGCTCGCACAACGCATCGTCAATGGCGATGTGCCCGAGGTGCTGCGCGGCAAGCGGCTCGTGGAGGTGAACATCAATTCGATGGTCGCGGGCGCGAAATACCGCGGCGAGTTCGAGGAACGCGCGAAGCAGCTGATCGACGAAGTGACCGCGAAACACGACGAGTTGATCCTCTTCATCGACGAACTGCACACGATCGTTGGCGCGGGGCAGGGCGGCGGCGAAGGCGGACTCGATATTGCCAACGTGCTGAAGCCCGCGCTGGCGCGCGGCGAGTTGAGCCTCATTGGTGCCACGACGCTGAACGAGTATCAAAAGTACATCGAGAAAGACGCGGCACTCGAACGGCGCTTTCAGCCCGTGCTCGTGCCGGAGCCCACGGTCGAGCAAACCATCGTGATCCTGCGCGGTTTGCGCGACAAGCTCGAAGCCCACCATCAGGTGACCTTCGCCGACGACGCCTTCGTGGCCGCGGCCGAATTGTCGGATCGCTACATCACGTCACGCTTCTTGCCGGACAAGGCGATCGATCTCATCGACCAGGCAGCCGCGCGCGTGCGCATCGGTTCGACGTCGCGTCCCGCCGAGATGCAGGAACTCGAAGCGGAGATCGCGCAGCTCAAACGCGAGCAGGACTACGCGGCTTCGCGCAAGCGCTTCGACGAGGCCAAGGGTTTCGAGGAGCGCATCAACGAGAAGCAGGGAAAGCTCGAAGAGCTGACTGAGGCGTGGCAGCGCAAGACGGGTTCGGAAACGCTCGAAGTCACGGTGGCGTCGATTGCCGAGGTCGTGTCGCGGCTCACTGGCATTCCGGTCGCGGATCTCACCCAGGAAGAGCGCCAGAAGCTGCTCAAGATGGAAGAGACGCTGCGCGAACGCGTGGTAGGCCAGGAAGATGCCGTGGTCGCCGTAAGCGACGCCGTACGTCTTTCGCGCGCCGGACTCGGTCAGTCGAACCGGCCGATCGCGACCTTCCTGTTCCTCGGGCCGACCGGCGTAGGCAAGACCGAGCTTGCGAAGGCGCTGGCGGAAACCGTGTTCGGCGACGAGCAGGCGATCATCCGCATCGACATGAGCGAGTACATGGAGCGTCATGCGGTGGCGCGGCTCATCGGCGCGCCGCCGGGCTACGTGGGCTACGACGAGGGTGGCCAGCTTACCGAGCGCGTGCGGCGCCGCCCGTACAGCGTGATTCTGCTCGACGAGATCGAGAAGGCGCACGCGGACGTCTACAACGTGCTGCTGCAGGTATTCGACGACGGGCGTTTAACGGACGGCAAGGGTCGCGTAGTCGACTTCAGCAACACGATCCTGATCGCCACGAGCAACCTGGGCGCGTCGATCATCATGGACAACCTCGAGCGCCCGGAGAAGTCGCGGCTCGACGACAAGACGATCCGTGCCGAACTCATGAAGGTGCTCAAGGGGCACTTCCGGCCCGAGTTCCTCAATCGCATCGATGAGATCATCGTGTTTCATGCGCTCTCGCGCGAGAACATCCGCGCGATCGTGCAGATCCAGCTCGAGCGCGTGACGCGCACGGCGTCCGCGCAGGGCATCACGCTCTTGATGGGTCAGACGCTCGTCGATCATCTCGTGGAGGCCGGCTATCAGCCGGAGTTCGGTGCGCGCGAGCTCAAGCGGCAGATTCGCCAGGAAGTGGAAACGCGCCTTGCCAAAGAGATACTCGGCGACGCGCTGCAGTCGGGCGATACCGTCGAGATCGGCTACGACAAAACGAACGATCAAGTCACGATCAGCAAGATCGCTGTGCCACCCGACGTGAAGGAGAGCAAGCCGGCGAAGAAGGCGAAGAAAACGGCGGCACCGCCTGTCGACGAAATCGCGAGCGAGATGGCCGCCGACGACATGGAAGGCGATCCACCACCCCCGCCTCCGAAGAAGAGCGGCAAGGGCGGGGGCAAGGCGAAGCCTGTTTGATTGAGTGGAGCAACGGCTGGCGCACCGAAACGTGCGCCAGTTTTTTACGTTACGATTGATCTGGAATCCAGATTAACTCGTGGCGATACGCCACCACGTGGGCAGCAGCGCGCGCACGCCGGGCTGTGCGAAGCGGTCGTCCAGCAGGTGTACGACGCCGCGATCCTGCTCGGTGCGGATCACGCGCCCGGCGGCCTGCACGACCTTGCGCAGGCCCGGAATCAGGTAGGTGTAGTCGAAGCCGTCGCCGTAGAGCGTATCCATGCGTGCGCGCATCGCCTCGTTCACGGCGTTCACCTGCGGCATGCCGAGCGTCGCGATGAACGTGCCGATGAGACGTGTGCCCGGCAGATCGATGCCCTCGCCGAACGCGCCGCCCAGCACCGCGAAACCGATGCCGCAGCCGCCTTCCACGAAGCGCGCGACGAAGGCCTGCTGATCCGCTTCGTCCATGGTGCGCGACTGGAGCCAGACTTGCACCTCCGGATGGCGTGCCGCAAACGCATCGGCGGCTTGCTGCAGATAGTCGTAGCTGCTGAAAAAACACAGATAGTTGCCGGGGCGTTCGACAAATTGCGCGGCCACGCGCCCGACCAGCGCTTCGAGCGAACGTTCGCGGTCCTTATAGCGCGTCGAGATATGGCGGGCGATGTGGACGTCGAGCTGCTCGGCGCGAAATGGCGTGTCGATGTCGATGCTCACCGTGTTGGCGGGCAGCCCGAGCATGTCGCTGTAGTAATGCGTGGGCGAGAGCGTCGCCGAGAAGAGCGTGATGCTGTGTGCCGTGGCGATGCGCGGGCGCAAGGCATCCGCCGGCACGATGTTGCGGATGGCGATCGTGGAACGCGGGCGGCGCGCGTTCTGATGCGCCAATGGCGTGACGTCGAAGAGTGAATGCGTATCGAAGCGTTCGGCAATGCGCGTGAAGTGCAGGGCGTCGAAATAGAAGCGCTCGAGTTCGGGATCGCGCACGAGCGCGGGTTCGGCGAGCTGGTCGCCGATCGCCCCGATCACGTCGCCAAGCGCGGCGACGAGGCCTTCGGGCAAGGTGTCGCTCGCGCGCCAGGCGCCGGGCAACACGGCGTTCTGCGCGTTCCAGTGCTTCTGCAGGCGCGCGAGCGCGCGCTTGAGCGGTGCGCTCGCGGCGCGGCGCACGGCGTCGATGCGCGTTTGCACGAGTTCCGCCGAATACATCGCGCGGGCGCGCTCGGGGAGGTTGTGGGCTTCGTCCACGAGCACGCTCGCGCGCCACTGGTTGTGCGCGGCGAGCATGAACAGCATGGCGCTCGCGTCGAACCAGTAGTTGTAGTCGCCGACGATCACGTCGCTCCAGCGCGCCAGCTCCTGGCCAAGGTAGTAGGGGCAGACGGCATGCTCGCTCGCGACATCGCGCAGTGCCGCGCGGTCGAGCCGCACGCGTTCGAGCGCCGCCGCACGCGCGGCCGGCAGACGGTCGTAAAAGCCGCGCGCAAGCGGGCATGATTCGCCATGACATGCCGCTTCGGGATGCTCGCACGACTTTTCGCGCGCGACGAGTTCGAGCACGCGCAGGGGCACGGGCGTTCGATGCGCTTCGGCGCTTGCTTCGTCTTGCGCGCTTGTCAGCGTAGCGAGCGCGTCGAGTGCCAACTGACGCCCAGAGCTTTTCGCGCTCAGAAATACGACCTTGTCGATCGCCGCGCGCGGGCAAGCCTTCAACTGCGGAAAGAGCGTGCCGATGGTCTTGCCGATGCCGGTGGGCGCCTGCGCGAGCAGACAGCGTCCCTGCGTCGCCGCGCGCCAGACGGCTTCGGCAAGATCGCGCTGGCCGTGTCGAAACTGCGGATGCGGCAGGCACAGTGTGGCAAGCGCGGTATCGCGTGCGGCGCGGTGGGCGCTTTCCTGCTCGGCCCATGCAACGAAGCGACGACATTGCGTTTCGAACGCGGTGCGCAATTCCCGCGCGCTCGCATGCTCGACGAGCGCCGTCTCGCGCCCCGAACGGATGTCGTAGTAGACCAAAGCGAGTTCGAGCCCATCGAGGCCGAGTTTTTCGCAGAGAAGTGCGCCGTAGACGCGCAACTGCGCCCAGTGCAGCGCGCGCTGATTCTCGCGCATCGCATCGAGGTCGCCGCGATAGGTCTTGAATTCTTCGAGCCTGCGGCGCGCGGGATCGTAGCCGTCGGCGCGACCGCGCACGCTCAGCGATTCGAACGTGCCGGAAAGCGCGATCTCGGTCTCGTAGCCGGGCGGGCGCCGCGCGGCGATGGCGGCGTGGCCGGCGCGGCCGTCGCTTGCGTCGGGCGAGGGCGTGAAGCGCAAGTCGAGGTCGCCGCGCTTCGCGGTGAACTCGCACAGCGTGCGCACGGCCACCGTGTAGCTCATGGCGCGGGCAGCGCCTGGCCGGCGCTGTCGTCGGCTTCGTCTGGCAGGTTGGGCCAACGCACCTGCAATACGGAAACCGGCATGCCGTACTGCACGCAATAGGCCAGCCAACGGCGCTGGTTGTCCTGCAAGCGGTCGCCGGGGCCTTTCACCTCGATCAGTTCGTAGCGCCGCTCGTGCGGCCAGAAGCGCACGAGATCGGGCAGACCCGAGCGGTTCGCGACGGGTTCGCGCAGCAGTCGCTCGAACCACAGGCGCAGATGAGCGGCGGGGAAGCAGTCGAGGGCGAGCGTGAGCAGTTCGTCGCTCAATGCGGGCCACGCGACGAACGGTGACTGCATGCCGGATTTTTCCGCATAGCGGCGCACAATCGACTCGCGGTAGGCGTGCGTTTCGAGTTCGGCGAGACATGTTTCGAACTGCGAAGCACGTCGTGCGACGAAGTCGGCGGCGTGCAGGTCGGCGGGGCCGCGCTGGAACGGGTGGAAGAACGCGCCTGGCATCGGCGCGAACAGCGCGGGCCAGCAGAGCAGGCCGAAGAGCGCGTTGATCAGCGTGTTCTCGACATAGAACACGGGCGCTTGCGGCGCGGCGAGCGCGATGCGCGCGGCTTCCTCGACGCGCAGTGCGCCAGGCGCCGCGGGCAGCGCGAGTTCGAGCTGCGCGAATCCCGGCCCGGCGCTCGTCTTCGACTTCGCCCGCGTGCGCGCGAGACGCCCGAGCGCGCGCGCCGCGCGTTGCGCTTCCTCTTCGTTTGCGGGCGCATCGGCGATGGTCTGCGCGAGCGCCAGCGCTTCCTCGCGTCGGTTCAGTTGTTCGAGCACACGCACGCGGCGGTAACGCGATTCAGGGTGAGCGCAGTCGAGATAAGCGCGCCACGCGAGTTCGGGTTCGCCCGCGCGCTCGGCGGCGAGCCCCGCGGCGTGACGCAGCTTGTCGTGGCGAGCGCGCAGCCAGGCGTTCGCTTGCGTGCGCGGGGCCAGCGCGTCGAGTGCTGCGAGTGTTGCGGTGATGGCGCCGGCAGCGTCGAAGTCCTGGGTCTCGGCGGCGCTCTCGAGTCCGTCGCGGCAATCGCGCAGCGCCAGATACGCGTCGATGTCCTCGCGTCGCTGGAACGCACGCGAGGCGTGATCGAAGGGCACGCTTTCGTAGCGAAAGACGCCGAGGTCGGCGAGCACGAACTCCGACCAGTCCTGATGCAGGTTGCCGAAGAACATCAGGCGCAGGCGCTCGCAGAGCGGGGCGCTCGCGAACAAAAGCACAGTGTCGGACGAGGCCGGGAACCACGCACGCCAGTCGCGCGGTTCGGGCGCGGCGGCATAGTGTGCATCGAGCGCCTCGAGCGTTGCCGCGCGCGTGGCGCGAGCTTCGAGCGCGATGCCAAGTCGCTCGGCGAGCGCTTGCAGTTCGGCTTTCGTCACGAGCGCGGCGAGCGCGCCGAGATCGAGTGCGGGCGCGTCGTCGAGCCAACCCGCCGCGACGAGCGGTGCCGCAGCCGCGCGCGGGCAGCCGATCTCGTCGTACGCGAGCCGGCTGGCGCGAAAATAGGGACCCTTACGCATCAGCATGCGCACGAAGAGCGCGCGAGATGCTTGCGGCACCTGCACGAATTCGTCGGCGAAGCGGCGCTCGGCGTCGTCGAAGAGGTCGGCGCAGCGCGCGTCGAGCCACGCTAGCGCACGCTCGAAGTTCGCGAGGTAATAGAACGGATCGGGAGAGTCGGGAAGCACGCGTGGCACTGTACGGATATACAGCAGCGATGATAGCAGGGTCGCAGGTGGGCGCGAGCGCCGTCAGGGATTCCCCGCCCCGTACGCTACAATTGCCGCAGCCTGAAAATCGGATGAGCGATGAACACACGTAACGCATGCTTCGCCGGCCTCGCGGCCGCCGTCACCCTGCTCGCGGGATGCGCGGCGCAGTACCGCAACACCAGCGCCTGCGAAGAGGCGATGCGTAGCCGCCTTGCCGAGACGACGCTCGGCGACCTCAAGGTCACGCATAGCGCGACGACGTATCGTGGCGCCCGTGTGGTGGTCGAAGGGCAGCTCGAGAACGGCGCGGCTTCGGCCGCCGTGGTCGCCTCGGCGCCGTCGGCGTCGGCGTCGGCGTCGGCGGCGTCGGCCGCATCGGCCGCATCGGCGGCGGCGTCCACCACGGCGCAGGGCGCCAACGAGGCGCCCACGGTCACGGCGCCGATGGTGCAGGCGGCGGCGCTGCCCGGCACGATTTCGGTTCCCACCGCTCCGGTCGCCCAAGGCGGCACGCCAGAGGGCAAGCCGACCACGCCGGTCGCCGCGCTGGTCGCAAAGCTTGGTATCAAGAAGGCCGTCGGCACACCGGCGGCCGCGGAGTGCACCTTCAACGAGTCGGGCCTCGCGACGTTCCGCTGGCTCGCGCCGCCTAAGCTCGCGAAGACCACGCCCGACCCGAACGCCTCGAACGATTAAAACGAACGCACGCTGCTCGCCGTGGCGTTGCTACGGCAGCACCCGTCGTTGGCGCATTCTGCGCTCATGAAGGCCTCGCATGAGGCCTTCGTCGTTTGTAGCTGATAAGACTCCGGTGATCGCCGGCGCGTTCAAAACGCGAAGAATGGTCCGCTGCCTGCAGGTGTGTCCTGCAAGGCGATCGCCGTGAACACGCGGCGCCCGAAGAAGAACGGCAGTCCCCAGCCGAACGCGCGACCGTTGTAGCCAGCGAGATTGCTGAAGGCCCAGTTGCCGGTGGCGAGCAGCGTCGTCGAGCTTGCGACCGCGAAGGTCACGGAAGCGCCCACACCGTCGATGCCGGCTATCGTCGCACCGAGGCTGACCGGCGAACTCGGGCAATACCAGAACCCGCAGCGCGTCATCGTCGGGCTGTTGAAGTACAGCGCGTTCGAGCCCGTGTCGAGGTAGCTCAGCGAGTAGACCGTGCCGTCCGATGTCGTCGTCTTCACATAGCCGGTGCCCGAGTTCGCGCGCAGCACCGTCGCGCTGCCGAGCGCGTTGTTCGCCTGCGTGCCGATGCCGAAGATCATCGACCCCCTCACCCCGGACGCGCCGCTGTCGGCCAGGGGCGGCAGGTCGATGATCACGCCGTTGTTGTCGGTGGCAAAGCCCGCCACCGGGTTGCTGACTTGTTGCGCAAGCGGTTGCGCGCTCGCCGTGCAGCCGCTCGCGCGGCAGGCGTAGTACCACGGCGTGGCTGCCGCCCTGACGCAGGACACGCCGCAATCGGCGCTGAACGGCCCGACTCCGAGAATGCCGTTCGAGCGCAGCGCGGCGGCGCTGTTCATCGCGAGGCCGCTGCCGGCGCAGCCGTCCGGCGCTGACGCGGGCACGGCCGGGTCGGCGATCAACTGGATCGGCAGTGAAGCGGCAGTCTCGCCCGCGAGCTTCACGTCGGCGCTGCGCACCGTGCCCCACGTGTAGCCCGTGCCGAACACGGCGCATTCGCCGGCGATGTCGGCCCCCGCACCGGCTGGCACGGGGGGCAGCGAGAAGCCTGCCGGCAGCGCCGAAGCGAGCAGGCGCAGGCCTTGGGAGCCGGTATCGACCTGGACGTTGTCGACGCTCGCGCAGTCCGCGGTGCCCGGCACGCAGACCGTGACGCTCGTCATCAGCATGTTGTGCGTCGAGGTGGGCGTCGGGCCCACCGTGACCGCCACGACATTGGGCGTGGTCGATTGCGGAATCGTGCGGCTCGTGCCGGCGGTCGACGGCGCGCTCGAGGGAGTTGAGGCGCTGGCGGGTTCCGCGGCGCCTGTGCTCGCGGACGCGGTTCCGGCATCGCCGCCACCGCACGCGGTGAGCGCGGCGCAAAGCGAGAAGAGCGCGAGGGGGGCGACGAGGGCGAGGCGCCGGGAGCGGGCCTTCATTGGAGATCCCCGACGCTCACGCCAGCGGGAAGTGCGGCGGGCAGCCACGCGCGTCCCACGTAGGCGCGCATGTGGCCGGCCGTCTCGACCACGACCTGAGCGCCGTCCACGCGCGCAGCGTGCAGGCCGTTGTGGCCGGTGGCGTGAAGCGCCGCGGCGGCGCTGCGCCAGTCGGCTGCGTAACGGCCCAGTAGCGCCCCCACGTTGGGCTGAGCCGGCCCCTGCCACGTGTACGCGAAGACCGTCCCGGCCGCGCTGCCCACATAGGCGTTGATGGTCGTGCCGTTGTCGTCGACGTAGCTGACGACGCGGCCGGCGCCGCCACCGATGCTGCGTTGGGCGGGGCCGGCCGGTACGGTCGCGGTGTCGCCGAGCGCGGCCCGGGCCGGCGCGGCGGCGAAGCCGAGGCAATTGAGCGCGCAGGCGAAGGCTGCGGCGCGGCCCGCCTGGGTGAGGCTGCAAGTTTTCATGACGCTCTCCGGTCCTGCTATTTACGAATCTTTTTTGAGATTTCGAGATGAAATTAGCACCAGGGTCGTTCTTGCGAGCGTCCCAGGCCGGGAGGGCGGCACAGCGCAAAGCAGCGTTTGCGCGTGGGGAGGAGTTAATGCGTTGATCCAAAAGGAAATTGGCGGCTTTTCAGTAGGTTCGCCGCGCCGGATCGAATGTGGATGAATGTTAAGGCGCGGTCGGTCTGGAGTGCCGCGACCGCGGTTCGGCGCGCGTCGCCGCTGCGGATATCGGGCCTGGATTGCGTGCCACCCCGTGGTTTTTGCACAGCGGGCCGCCGGACCGGTAAAATGTTTGGTTGATCCACGGAAACTGGCCGTGGCGTAGCCGAAGGGATTACCCGAACATGAGTGATTTTCATCAACGTCTTGCCGCACGCGCGCTCGCGCTTCTGATGGCGGGCGGGCTGGTCGCCGGCTGCAGCTCGCCGACGCCAGGCAAGATCGATTACCGTAGTGACGCCAAGGCGAAGCAGTCCTCGCTCGCTGTGCCGCCGAATATGCTCGACGAAGCGTCCGACCAGCGCTCGCTCGCGCCGCAGGGCGGCGAAACCTCGCTGTCCTCGCTCAAGCAGACCCAGGCCGCCGCGCCGCAGTCCGACGAGGCCCAGGTGGTCCCGCAGGTGCCGGGCATGCATATCCAGCGTGACGGCACGGAAAGCTGGCTCGTCATCGACAGCCGCACGCCCGAGCAGGTCTGGGCGCAAGTGCGCCGCTTCTGGCAGGAACAGGGCTTCCTGCTCGTGGTCGACCAGCGCGACAAGGGCGTGATGGAAACGGACTGGAACGAAACCCATCCGAAGATCAGCGACGGCCTCATCCGCAACACGCTCTCGTGGGCCACGGGCAACTCGTACGTGACCGCCGAGCGCAACAAGTACCGCACGCGCCTCGAAACGTCGCCCAGCGGCGGCACCTATGTGTTCATCAGCCAGAAGGGTCTGAGCGAACAGCTCTCGGGAACCAACAACGACACCAGCAAGTGGGTGCCGAAGCCCAACGATCCCGCGCTCGAAGCCGAGTACCTCAAGCGCCTCATGATGACGCTCGCGAACGCGAAGCCGGGCGTGCCCGACGCGCAGGTCGCGGCCGAAGCCGACGCCAAGGCCAACAGCAAGGGCACCGACGCGAAGTCGAAGGCTCCGGACGCCGCTGCGGCCGCCATGGCCGCGCAGAACGTCGCGGCCGTGGGCCAGCAATCGGGCAGCGGCTCGTCGAACGCGCAGGGCACGTCGGGTCAGTACACCTCGTCGGAGCTCACGCTCGGTGAGCCGTACGACCGCGCATGGGTGCGCGTGGGCATCGCGCTCGACCGCGCCAACTTCACGGTGGACGATCGCGACCGCACGAAGGGCATCTACTACGTGCGCTATGTCGATCCGAAGGACCACAGCTCGGACGAGCAGGGCTTCTGGAACCAGATCTTCCACGGCCGCAAGGAAAAGACCGCGAAGCAGTACAAGCTCAACGTGCGCGCCGTGACGGACAACCAGACGCGCGTCGCGATCGTGGACGACAGTGGCCAGATCGACTCGTCGCGTCCGGCGCAGGAGATCATGAGCCTCGTGGTCGACGAACTGCACTAAACATTGCGCGCACGCTCGAGCCAGCGTTGTCTGGCTCAAGGCCGCAAAAGAAAACCCGCCTGCGCATCGCCGCGCAGGCGGGTTTTTTCATGCCCGCGCGCGAGCCGTACTCAGTGCGGAATCATCCAGGTGAGCACGTTCTGCTGCAGCCACACGAGGATGCCGAGCAACACGGTCAACAGGATCGAGTGCTTGAACGTCTTCGCGAACACAATGCCTTCCTGGCCCTTGAGGTCCGTGGTGGCGACGCCCGTCGCGATGTTTTGCGGCGAGATCATCTTGCCCATGACGCCGCCCGACGAGTTGGTCGCCGCCATCAGGATGGGGTTGAGATCGAGCTGTTTCGCGGCTACCACCTGGAGGTTGCCGAACAGCGCATTGCCCGAGGTGTCGCTGCCCGAAAGGAACACCGCGACCCAGCCGAGGAAGGCCGAAACGAGCGGGAAGAACGCGCCGACCGAAGACACCGCGAGACCCAGCGTATAGGTGAGGCCCGAGTAGTTCATGAGGAACGCGAGCCCGACGATGGTCGCGACCGTGAGGATGGCGATGCGCGTCTGCACCCAGGTATCGACGATCGCGACGCCGAAATCGGCGGGCTTCAGGCGCACGACGAACGCGGTGATGATCGCCGCGACGAGAATCGCCGTGCCGGTGGCGAGCGGCTGGAAGTCCCAGATCGCGCCATAGGGCGTGTTGTAGAGCGTGATGTAGACGGCCTTGTCGAGGCCCGGCCACGGCACCTTCACCTCGCCGATCGTGAAGACCCGCGCGACGGTCCAGATGATCACGACGGCCGCGACGATGATCCACGGATACCAGCCCTGCGCGCCCGTCACGGCGCCGCGCGCTTCCTTCGCGCGATCGACCTTGATGGCGAAGCGCGGATCGGGCGCGGGCTTCCACACGCGCAGGAACAGGATGGTGAGGATCAGCGAGACGAGCGACGAGAGCACGTCGGTGAGGCTGTAGTTGATGAAGTTGGCGGTGATGAACTGCGTGAGGGCGAAGCTGCCGCCCGAGACGAGCAGCACCGGCCAGATGCGCAGCATGCCGCCCATGCCCGCGTAGATCGCAATGACATAGAACGGCAGCAGCAAGGCGAAGAACGGCAACTGGCGGCCGACCATTTGACCGAGCAGATCGGCGGGCAGGTGCGTGACCGCGCCGAGCACCGTGATCGGCACGCCGAGCGCACCGAACGCAACAGGCGCCGTGTTGAAGATGAGCGTGAAGGTCAGGGCCTCGAGCGTCGGGAAGCCGAGCATGATGAGCAGTGAACTCGTGATGGCGATTGGCGTGCCGAAGCCGGAAATCCCTTCGAACAGCGCGCCGAACGAGAAGCCGACCACGACGAGCACGATGCGCCGGTCGTTGGGCAGATTGTCGAGCAACCACATGCGAAACGCCGCGAAGCGGCCCGAGCGCAGCGCGATGTTGTAGAGCAGGATCGCCGTGACGACGATCCACATCACCGGCCAGAGTGCGAACACCACGCCCGCGAGCACCGAGCTGATCGCGAGATTGACCGGAAACTGCCAGCCGGCGATCGCGACGATCAGACCGACCACGAGCCCCGCGAGCGAGGCTTGCCATGCAGGCCGCCGCGCCCAGCCGAGCAGGGCGAGCACGGTGAGAATCGGCAGCACGGCGATCAGAAACGAAAACAGCAGCGAATTGCCGATGGGGGTCAACAGCTGGTGGAACATCACGTCTCCTTTATGCTGGTTCGTTGTCGGCGCAGCAGTGCGGCAGCATGCGCCGGGGCGCGTCGTCGGCTGTGGAGTTCAGGGCCCGGCCAGGCGGCCGAGTTAAGGCGGTGCTTCAATCCCCGCTAGCCCACTTGGAGGATAGATAACGACACGGGAGCGTCAAGGAGGGAAAGTACGGTCCGGCACCGTTTTGTGGCGCAGTTCGCGGCGTGGCTGGGTGCGTGAACATCAGTGATGCCAGTGCCTGCCGCCGCCCCAGTAGCCGAAGCCGAAAGAGACGGCGGGCGCGCCCCAGCCGTACGCAGGGTAAGGGTAGTACGCGGGATAGGTCGCGGGGTAGACCGCTGGATATGCTGGATAGGCCGGCCACGCAGGCACTGCGATCGCAACCGGCGGCGAGGGATAGAGCGGTCCCGGATACTGCGCGTCGGGCACGGCGGCAGGCGCGGGGTTCGGCGCCGTTTGCACGACCGCGGTTTCCTGCTGGGTGGCGGCGACGGGCACGGTGCCGTAGTAGTAGGGCGGGTAGCCGTAGGGGGCGTAGTAGTAGCAGCCGGAAAGCGCGGGGAGCGCGCTCGCGGCGGCGATCACAAGCACAGACGGACGTTTCATGGCGGGCTCCGCGAGTGGCGAACGGCCGCGCAGGATGATCGCCATCAGGCTCGGGCCGTCTGATTCGTTCGAGCTTACGCCGTGCGAACACGCTTTGCGCGATGCGTCGTTAACCGAATATTTCGCGTATTCCTGCGGCCGCGACGCCAGCGACCCAAGCAAACGCGGCGCAGCCCGTGAGGGTCTGCGCCGCGCATCCTTCCCTGATGCACGCCGTGGATGGCGTGTTGCCTGTCGTGTCATTTCTGTTCTGTGCCGTCGCTTCGATCGTGCAGCCCGTCGTGCAGCCGCATCGTCGATCCGTACTGGCGCTAACGCTTACTTGCCCACCTGATTGCCGATCACGCCACCGACCGCTGCGCCGCCCACGGTCGAGAGCGCATTGCCGCCGATCGCCGCGCCGGCCACGCCACCCACGCCCGCGCCGATCACCGTATCGCGGTCGCGTCTCGACATGTTGTCGCAAGCGCCGAGACTGCCCAGCACGGCGATGAGTGTCGTCACCGTGGGTAGCGTGCGTGCACGTTTGAGCGTATTCATTTTTCGACTCCCTACGCATGATGCGTTCGAGTGTGCGGTGCGGCGTGCGCTGGCACGCACGCTGCGCCTTCGACACCCTCATGCTAGCCACGCGACCCGTATCAGGGTGTGTGCGCTTGTCAGAGAGTTGTGGGAATCGTTAGTAAATGTTTCGGCGGGCGGCGAGCGCCCGCCGGGGCGTAGTGAGCCCTGAGTCAGCCCGAAGTCAGCGCTTACTGGCGCTGATAGATTTCGGCGCCTTGCTTGATGAACTCGACCGCCTTCACTTCCATGCCCTTCTTGAGGGCCTCGTCGTCGCTCACGCCTTGCCTGGCCGCGAAGTCGCGCACGTCCTGGGTGATCTTCATCGAGCAGAAGTGCGGGCCGCACATCGAGCAGAAGTGCGCGACCTTGGCCGAGTCCTTCGGCAGCGTTTCGTCGTGGAACTCGCGCGCCTTGTCCGGATCGAGGCCGAGGTTGAACTGGTCTTCCCAGCGGAACTCGAAGCGCGCCTTCGACAGTGCGTTGTCGCGCACCTGCGCGCCCGGGTGACCCTTCGCGAGATCGGCCGCATGCGCCGCGAGCTTGTACGTGATGATGCCTTCCTTCACGTCGTCCTTGTTGGGCAGGCCCAGGTGTTCCTTCGGCGTGACATAGCAGAGCATGGCCGTGCCGAACCAGCCAATCATCGCAGCGCCGATGCCCGAGGTGATATGGTCGTAGCCCGGCGCGATGTCGGTGGTGAGCGGCCCGAGCGTGTAGAAGGGCGCTTCCTTGCACCAGTCGAGCTGGAGATCCATGTTCTCCTTGATGAGCTGCATCGGCACGTGGCCCGGGCCTTCGATCATCACCTGCACGTCGTGCTTCCACGCGATCTGCGTGAGCTCGCCAAGCGTCTTCAGTTCGCCGAGTTGCGCTTCGTCATTGGCGTCGTAGATCGAGCCGGGACGCAGGCCGTCGCCGAGCGAGAAGCTCACGTCGTATGCCTTCATGATTTCGCAGATCTCTTCGAAATGCTCATAAATGAAGGACTCCTTGTGATGCGCGAGACACCACTTGGCCATGATCGAGCCGCCGCGCGAGACGATGCCCGTCATGCGGTTCGCGGTGAGCGGCACGTATTGCAGGCGCACGCCCGCGTGAATCGTGAAGTAGTCCACGCCCTGCTCGGCCTGCTCGATGAGCGTGTCGCGGAACATTTCCCACGTGAGGTCTTCGGCTTTGCCGTTGACCTTTTCGAGCGCCTGGTAGATCGGCACCGTGCCGATCGGCACTGGCGAGTTGCGGATGATCCACTCGCGCGTTTCGTGAATGTGCTTGCCGGTCGAGAGGTCCATGACCGTGTCGCCGCCCCAGCGGATCGCCCACGTCATCTTGTCGACTTCTTCGCCGATCGACGAAGTGACCGCCGAATTGCCGATGTTCGCGTTGATCTTCACGAGGAAGTTGCGGCCGATGATCATCGGCTCGCTTTCCGGGTGGTTGATGTTCGCCGGAATGATCGCGCGGCCGCGCGCGATTTCGTCGCGCACGAACTCGGGCGTGATTGCCTTGAGCGCGTTCTCGCCGAAAGCGGCTGCGCCGAACGCCTGGCCCGGATGCTGGCGGCCCATCATCGCCGCGAGCTTCGCGCCGTTCGGGCCACTCGCCCTGAGGCTTTCCAGATACTCGGCGCGGCGCTGGTTCTCGCGAATCGCGATGTATTCCATCTCCGGCGTGATGATGCCCTGGCGCGCGTAGTGCATCTGCGTGACGTTCTTGCCGGCCTTCGCGCGGCGCGGCGTGCGGTGCAGGCCGGGGAAGCGCAGTTCGGCCGTCGCTGGGTCGGCGGCGCGCTCGCGGCCGTATTCGGAGGAGAGGCCCGGCAGCGCTTCGGTGTCGCCGCGCTTTTCGATCCAGCCCTGACGCAGCGCAGGCAGGCCCTCACGAATGTCGATCTTCGCTTCAGGGTCGGTGTACGGACCCGAGGTGTCGTAGACGTAGATCGGCGGATTCTTCTCGCCGCCGAAGCCCGTGGGCGTATCCGCCTGCGTGATCTCGCGCATCGGCACGCGGATATCGGGCTGCGAACCGGTCACGTAGATCTTGCGGGAATTGGGCAGCGGCGCGATCGCGGCTTCGTCGACGTGCGCGTTGGCGGAAATGAACTTCGGATTCGCGTTCATGCGTCTCTCTCTCCATGCAAAGCAAAGTGGGAACAGCGGCTTAGCAGGAGACGAGACGGAACGTGGACGGACTTCGCTGTGATGAGGTGAGGCGCTGAGCGATGTTGCGAAGTCCGGACGCTTCCCTGCGCTGGCATTATCCAGATCAGGTTCAAAGGGTATTTCTCACCCGCGAAATACGCTGCACGACTTTCGTTCGATGCGGCGCATGACGCAGGACCCCCGCGTAAGCAAGGCCAAACGATACACCGCGCTGCGACGATCTGGCAAGTGCCATCTCGCGCGCGATGTGCCAGGCGCGGGGTATCGCGATGTGTAGTGTGGCCCCAGCTTACAGCGTGAAATCCTTCGAAGCTTCCGGCTGAAACAGGATGCGCTCGATCTTCAGGGTTTCGACCGCGCCGCCCGGCGTCGTGAAGCGCACGGCGTTGCCGCGTTTCGCGCCGAGGAGCGCGAGACCCGCGGGTGAGAACACGTTCAGGCGCCCGGCGTCGACGTTCGCCTCATGCGGATAGACGACGGTGTACGTGAGGGATGCGCCGTTACGCTCGTCCACGAGCGTGACCTGCGAGTTCATCGTCACGACGTTGGCGGCCATGTCGCGCGATTCCACGATCACGGCGTGCTCGAGGAGTTCGTCGAGCATGGCCTGGCGCGCGGGTGCGGCGCCGGGTTCGGCGGCGCATTTTTCGAGGCGGGCGACATCGAGTTCGGTGAAGTAACGGATTTTCTTCGACATGGCAGTCTTCCTTGCGATCCAGAAAAGATTCGAGGTAACGGCGAGGGCTGGGAGCGAATTCGCGCAATCGGGCGCGGGCCGCAGCGGGGCGTAACGGGGCGTAACGGATCGGCCCGGAGCCCGACCGACCGGCTCCGATGGGTTGGGGGAGGCGGTTCAGTGCGGACGCCGGGCGGCGTAAAGCGGAGCGGAGAGAGTAGCTAGGTCGCGCGCTCGGGTGTCGAGAGGCCACGGCGCCGTTCGCTCGCGCTCGGCGCGTACGCGTGCCGACGCGCCGCGCAAATGACGCGGCGGCAAGGCGAATACGGGACGCGAAACGAGCGAAAGCATGGCGAGCGGCGTGTATGAAATCCGGTTGGTGAAAGTTAAGCGAAAGGTTTTGTCATGCTAGCACGGTCTTCCCAGCGCGGCGCAACGCGGCCGTTACACGGCAATATAGTGCGCGATCCACGGTCCTCGCTTGCGCCGCTCACACTGTGACGCGCACGCAACGAATCGCTGCGCATAAAGCATCCTGAAAGCATCCGCAACACCCGGCGTTGTTGCATAATGCGCTTCGCCCGTCCCGGGTGTCCTTCGTACTCCGTTTTTTTTCGCGTTTTTGCGCATCTGCACCATGCCGTCGAGCTTCACACGTCCCGCCACCTTGCTGCCGGGGCGACCGCGGTCCTGCCTTTCACCTGCCGCGGTGAATTGACGATGCCTCCCCGTTTGCCTTTCCACGTGAACACTCAATCTTTATTCGCCGGGGCCCAGCACGTCGCAGCCGCGCTATGGCGTTTCGCGCGTGCCGTACGGCTGCCGCAATCGCGCACCGGGCGCGTTGCGCTCTCGCTCGCCGTCGTCTACTTCGTTTGGGGCTCGACGTATCTCGGCGTGAAAGTCGCGCTCGATTCTTTCCCGCCGCTCCTGCTTTCCGGCTTGCGCAATCTGCTCGCCGGGATCGGCCTGCTCGTCTTCGCCATGCGCCGGCGGCCCGTCATGCCAACGCTGCTCGAAGTGCGCAACGCGGGCGTGGTGGGCACGCTGCTCGTGGGCCTGTCGAGCGGCATGCTCGCCTACGGCATGCGTACCGTGGGCACTGGCAAGGCGGCCGTGATGGTCGCCACGGTGCCGCTCTTTGCGACCGTGATCTCGGCGGTCACCGGGCGGCGCGTGGCAAAGGCCGAATGGGCCGCGGTCGCGCTCGGCCTCGTCGGCATCGCCATCCTGAGCCACGGCGGCGCCGCGGCCGGCTCGGCGGGCGGCAGCCTCGCGATTCTGTGCGGCGCGCTCTTCTGGGCAATCGGCGCGCATCTGGCGGGCAAGCTCACGTTGCCGACCGATCTCTTCGTCGCGACGGCGCTGCAGATCGGCCTGGGCGGCGCCATTTCGACGACGGTCGCGTGGATCAGCGGCGAACGCATGGGCGAGCTGCATTTCCTGCCGCTCGTGGCGTTTCTCTACCTGCTTTTCATCGGCACGATGGCGGCCTACGTCGCGTATGGCTACCTGATCCGCCATACCAGCCCGCTCGTCGCGAGCAGTTGCATGTACGTGAATCCCGTTGTTGCCGTCGCACTCGGCGCGCTGCTGCTCGGCGAGCCGGTCACGAGCGCAACCGTTGTCGCGACCGTGCTGATTCTCGGCAGCGTGGGTCTGTCGTTCCTGTTCGACGACCGCCGCCGCACTGCCTGAGTTCATCCTGCCTTCGCGACGCGCCTCGCGTCGTCGCGCCGCGTTGCGTGCGCGGCCGCTGCGCATGCGAGGCGCACAGCGGCCGCGACTTCGTCGTTCACCGGTGATCGATGCCGGTAGCGTACGTACGAGCTACGCGCACGCGTTAGCCGTCATTCCGGCGCCTTTACCGTTTGCCGGACACTATTTTGCCTTTTCCGCCGAATTCGTGAGGGCGTGGCCGCCTGCGGAAACGTCCTCGCCGGCACCCGCCATCGTGTTGCAAGCCGAGAGCGCTGCCAGCGATGCGGTAACGAGAAAGAGGGCAATCAGGCGTTTCATGAGGAAGTCCTCCACGGTGTCAAAGGAGATCACTCTCCAGCATGTCTCGTGCCCGGTCATTTGTGCCGCCATGCGTCTGCGTGTGCGCAGGCGTCGGGTCCGCGGCTTGCGCTAGCGCTGACGCAGGCGCGACATAGCGCAGCACATCCGCCCACGAGGAGGACTACGCCATGCTTCACTACGCCATCGTGTTTTTCATCATCGCGATCATCGCCGCCGTGTTCGGCTTCACGGGAATCGCTGCGGGCGCGGCCGAAATCGCCAAGATCCTGTTCTATATCTTCCTCGTGGTCTTCGTCGTCACGTTGCTGCTAGGCGTGATGCACCGATGACGCGCGCATGCGAAACCCAATCCCACTCATGCATGTCATGTTCGAAGGAGAGTCAGATGTCGAAGACACACGCTTCGTTTGAGTTCGATCTCAAGCGCGTACGCGATGAGGCGCGCCGCAATCTCGACCAGGGGCCGGTCACGTCGGACTACCCCGCGAATCGCGAGACCGTGCTCAAGTTGCTCAACGATTCGCTCGCCACGGAGCTCGTGTGCGTGCTGCGCTACAAGCGGCACCATTTCATGGCGAAGGGCATCGAGTCCGAGTCGGTGGCGGCCGAGTTTCTCCAGCACGCGACTGAGGAGCAGCAGCACGCCGATATGCTCGCGGCCCGGATCGTGCAGCTAGGCGGCGAGCCAGACTTCTCGCCGGCAACGCTGCTCGAGCGCTCGCACTCGGAATACAAGGAAGGGGTCGACCTGAAGGACATGATCCGCGAGAATCTGATCGCGGAGCGCATCGCCATCGAGAGCTATCGCGCGATCATCAATTATCTCGGTCATGACGACACCACGACGCGACGCATCTTTGAGGAAATCCTCGCGACGGAGGAAGAGCACGCCGACGATATGACCGATTTGCTGTATGCGAGCAAATAACGCCTGACGCTAGCCCTCAGGAAGAAGTCCGCGCGCCCGCGCCCATGCGCGGGCGCGTTGCATGGTGAATCCAGCCGGCGAGCGCCGTGAATGCGATGCCCGCTGCGCACACGCCGATCCAGCCGAATGCGTGCCACGCGGTTACGCCCACGGCGGAACCGGTCGCGCCGCCAATGAAGTAGCAGACCATGAACACCGTATTCACGCGGCTGCGCGCCTCGGGGCGCAGCGCGTAGATGCGCGACTGATTCGAGATCTGCGCGGCCTGCACGCCCACGTCGAGCACGATCACGCCGATCACGAGGCCAATCAGGCTCGTGCCGGAGAATGCGAAGATCACGAACGCGAGCGCCATCAGCGCGATCGACATCGTGATGACCGCGCGCGGCCCGCGCTTGTCGGCGGAGCGGCCCGCCATCGGCGCGGCCAGCGCGCCCGCCGCACCGACGATGCCGAACAGGCCCGCCGCCTGCGGCCCGAGATGGAACGGCTCGCCCGCGAGCAGCAGCGTGAGCACGGGCCAGAAGAGGCTGAACGCGGCGAAGAGGCAGGCGCCGGTCGCCGATGCTTCACGCAGTCCGGGCAGCTCCAGCACGAGATGCCACATCGAGCCGAGCAGCTTGCCGTAGCCGAGCGTCGAGGTCGGCTGGCTCTTCGGCAACTTTTTCACGATGACGAGCGCGAGCACGAGCAGCGCGACGATCGACGCGCCGAATACCGCGCGCCAGCCGAAGTACTGACCGACGAAACCGGCCGCCGTACGCGCGAGCAGGATGCCGAGCAAGAGGCCGCTCATCACCGTGCCCACCGCGTGGCCGCGCGCCTCGGGCGGCGCGAGTTCCGCGGAAAACGGCACGGCCTGCTGCGCGATGGTGGAGAGGATGCCGATCGCGAGGCTCGCGCCGACCAGCACGGCAAGCGAGGGCGCCGTGGCCGCGACGAGCAGCGCCACGCACAGGCCGGCGGTTTGCAGCAGGATGATGCGGCGGCGGTCGTAGCGGTCGCCGAGCGGCGCGAGCAGCAGCATGCCCGCTGCGTAGCCGAGCTGGGTGCCGGCCGGCACGGCGCCGATCCACGCGGCGCCGGCCGGGAAGCTCTGGCGGAAATCGTCGAGCAGCGGCTGGTTGAAGTAGATGTTCGCGACCGTGACGCCCGCGATGGTCGCGAGCAGGAGCAGCAGGCCGCGCAGCGACTGGCTTGCGCCAGCGGTTGCGGAATCAGGTGTGGACATGTGCGATGCGGGCGGCGCCCGGTGATGCGAAAGGCAGGCTTCGAGCGTGCCGATCATACCGGAGCGCGCACAATCGCGCTGGCGGCCCGGGAGCGGGCCGCCTGTCGCGCTTTCAGGCAATCAGCTTGCCCGAGGGCTCGTAGAACGGATACGGTCCGTCGAATGGATCGACGTAGCCATGATGCGTGACGATCCCGCCCCGCGGATCGTAGCGATGCAGCGCGAAGGCGGGCGGCTCCAGCGTGAAGGTGGAGGGCGCATCGGGTGCGAGGTCGAGTGTGACCTGGTGGGCCGGCGCCGGCACGGCCGCAGCGATCGTGCCGCCGAAGCGCACGAACATGGGCCGGTGCACGTGGCCGCACAGCACGCGCTCGACATTGGGATGGTGCGCCACGAGCGCTTCGAGCGCCTGCGCGGCACTGTCGTCGAGCCGAATCGCATCCATGTGGCCGATGCCGCAGTCGAACGGCGGGTGATGGAGTGCGACGATCACGGGCTTGCCGCGCGCCGCATCGAGCTGCTGCGCGAGCCACGCGAGGCGCGTCGCGCAGAGTGTGCCCGCGCTTTGCCCCGGCTGCATGGAGTCGAGCGCGATCACGCGTAGCGCGCCGAGGTCAACGGCGTACTGGATGAACTCGCCGCCTTCGCGCAGTTCGGGCCGATCGGCGAATACTTCGCGCAGCGGCTCGCGCGCGTCGTGGTTGCCGATCAGGAGCCAGTACGGAATCTCGAGCGTGTCGAGCAGCGATTTGAGGTGCCGGTATTCCTCGACCGAGCCCTGGTCGACGAGGTCGCCGGTCATGAGCACCGCGTCGGGGCGCGGCGTGAGCGCGTTCAACCGCGCGATGGTGCGTGCGAGGCTCGCGGCCGTATCGACGCGGCGATAGGCGAGCGCGCCCGGTGGCTTGATGTGCAGGTCGCTGATCTGGGCGAGCAGCATGGTAGTCCTCATTGAGTAAGAATTACGCGAGCGCGATGAGCGCTTCAGGGGCAATCGAAATGCCGACCGGCGTGCCGCGCGCCAGCTCGACTCGGCCCGCCACGTCGACGAGCAGGGCATCGGGCGCCGCGCCGCCGATCGTGAGCCGCGTGCGCTCGCCGAGAAAGGTCGCCTGCTCGATCACGCCGCGTAGCTGCGCGCCGACAGGGTCGGCGAGCGTGGCGTCTTCGGGGCGGAAATACAGCTCGGCGGCGCCGCTCGTCTGGTACGGGCCGGCCGGCACGGCGCCGCCGCTCGTGCGCAGCATGCCACCTTGCCATTCTCCGGCGATCCGGTTGAGCGTGCCGACGAACTGCGCGACCGCACGGCTCGCAGGCCGGAAATAGATCTCGCGCGGCGTGCCGATCTGCTCGATGCGGCCTGCGCTCATCACGACGATGCGGTCGCCCAGCTCCATCGCCTCGGCCTGATCGTGCGTGACGTAGACCGTCGTCACGCCCAGCTCGCGCAACAGCGCGTTCATCTCGCTGCGCAAGGTGTCGCGCAGGCGCGCATCGAGCGCGGTGAGCGGCTCGTCCAGCAGCAGTACACGCGGGCGTGGTGCGAGCGCGCGTGCGAGCGCCACGCGCTGGCGCTGGCCGCCCGAAAGCTGGTTGATGGGCTTGGTCGCGTGCGCTTCGAGACGCATCATCGCGAGCAATTCGTCCACGCGTGCGCGCGCGTCGGCGGCGGGAACGCGCTGGATTTTCAGGCCATAGCCGATGTTGCCGCGCACGTCGAGGTTCGGAAAGAGGGCGTAGTTCTGGAACACCATGCCGACCTTGCGCTGCTCGATCGGCAGCGCGGTCACGTCCTCGTCGCCAAAGGCCACGCGGCCGCCGGCGTCGGGCGTTTCCAGACCCGCGATCATGCGCAGCGTGGTGGTCTTGCCGCAGCCCGAAGGGCCGAGCAGCACGAGCGTTTCGCCGGCGCCGATCGCGAGGTCGAGCGGTTCGAGCACGCGCGTGCCGCGAAACGTCTTCGCGCAGCGCGTGAGCGTAATCGGGATCGGTTCGAGTTTCATTCGGAATCCTTGTCGCTATTTTGCTGGCCTGCGAGGCGCTGCTTGCCAGAGGGCTTTCCCGAGGCGCCGGGCACGTCCACGCCGAGCCATTGCATCGCCACGAGCAGCGGCATCGTCATGACGAAGAAGAGGATCGTGTAGGCGCTGCCCACTTCGATGCGCAGCGACGCGTAAGTGTCCGCGAGGCCGACTGGCAGCGTTTTGGTGTCGGGCGTGTGCAACATCCAGGTGAGATTGAATTCGCCGATCGAAAGCGTGAGCACCGCGAGCGCGCCCGCCACGATGCCGGGCCGTGCATTGGGCAGCACGATGGTCGTGAAGCGCTGCCAGAAGCTCGCACCGAGGCTCGCCGCGCCTTCTTCGAGCGTGCGCAGGTCCGCCGACGCGCACACGGCTGCCACGGGCCGCACCATGAACGGCAGCGTGAACACCACGTGGCCGACCACGATGAATGCCGCGCTCATGCGAAAGGTGCTGAAGCCGCCGTACACCACGAGCAGGGCGAGCGCCGAAGCGAGGCCGGGCAGGGCAACGGGCAGCACGAGCAATTCCTCGATCAGACGCGAGAGGCGCGTGCGGCTGCGTGCGAGCGCATAGCCCGCGGGCACGCCGGTCGCGAGCGTGATGACGAGCGTGGCGGCCGCCACTTCGAGCGAGAGAAAGACGCTCGCGTGATACTGCGTCCAGACCTGGTCGAGCCAGCGCAGCGTAAGGCCGCTCGCGACGCCGCGAAAATAGTTGACGGTAAGCCCCGCGACGATCGACATCACCACGGGCACGATGAGAAATGCGCAGGTGGCGAGCGTGACGAGCCATTGCGCGCACGCAATCCATGCGCGCACCGAGGGCCGGGCGAAGCGCCGCCGCGCGGCGGGCGGCTGGCCGGGCGCTTCGTGCATGTCTTGCGCAGCCGCTGCGGCGGGATTGACGACCGAATTCATTCTGGAGTCCTCGAAAGCCACAGCGTGCTCATGCCGTGGCCGCGACGGCCGCGCCCGTCACGCTGCGCGCGAGCGTGAGCACCGCCCACGTCACGAGACCGAGCACGATCGAAAGGCCGGCTGCCGTGACCATGTTCGCGTTGAGCGTGAACTCGGTATAGATCGTCATCGGCAGGACGTCGATGTCGGTGGCGAGCGTGAAGGCCGTGCCGAACGCGCCCATCGCGGTCGCGAAGCAGATCGCTCCTGCGGCGACGAGGCCGGGCGCGAGCGCGGGCAGGATCACATCGCACAGCAGGCGCCACGACGACGCGCCAAGCGATCGCGCGGCCTCTTCGAGCGAGCCGTCGAGCTGGCTTGCGCAGGCCATCACGGTCACGATCACGCGCGGAATCGAAAAGTACAGATAGCCCGCGAAGAGTCCCGCCATCGAGTACGCGAACACCCAGCGCTCGCCGGTGAGCCGCAGCGAGAGCGCGCCGATGAGCCCCTGGCGGCCGGCGAGCATGATCACCATGAAGCCGACCACCACGCCCGGAAACGCCAGCGGAAACGTGAGCAGCGCGACGAGCGCGCGGCGCCCCGCGAATGTGCGCCGTGCGAGCAGAAGGCCGCAGATCGTCGAGATCACGAGCGTTGCCGCGGTCACAGCGGCCGAAAGCGCGATAGTCGCGCCAAGGCTCCTCATGTAACGGCCATTCGTCAGCAGTGCGCGATAAGTTTCGATGAAGTGCCCGTCGGCGCTCACCTGCACGAGTGCGATCATCGGCAGCAGCCAGAAGGCGAGGAACACCGCGAGCGCGGGCGCGATGAGCGCCACACGCCAGCGCAGCGGAAAAGTGAGGTCATGCATGGAAGTGATCGGCTGGGGTATCAGTGCATGATCTGCAGATAGCGCTCGCCGAACGCCTGCTGCTGCGCCGCCATCTTCGCGAAGTCCACGGGTTTTGCGCGTGCATAATCGCTCGCGGGCAGGAACTTCGACGCGGCTTCCGGCGAGAGCGCGCTTGCGCGCACCGGGCGCAGGTAGGCATTGGCCCAGAGCTTCTGGCCTTCGTCGGACAGCACGAAGTCGAGCACCTTCTTGCCGTTCGCTTCGTGCGGGCCGTTCTTCACGAGGCTCATCACGTAGGGCACCGAAATCGTGCCTTCCTTGGGGATCACGAACTCGACGTTTGCGTGGTCCTTGTACATGGCGCGGTAGGCGTCGAAGTCGTAGTCGAGCAGGATCGGAATCTCACCCGACAGCACGCGCGCGTAGGCGGTCTGCTTCGGCACGATCGGCTGGTTGGCCTTGAGCTTGCCGAACCATTCGAAAGCGGGCTGGAAGTTGTCGAGCGTGCCGCCCAACGCGAGATTCACGGCTACCGCGCCCGCATAACCCACGAAGGCGCTCGATGGATCGAGGTAGCCGACCATGCCCTTGTACTCGGGCTTGAGGAGATCGGCCCACGAACGCGGCACCGGCTTGCCTTCGAGCGCGTCCTTGTTGACGAAAAAGCCGAGCGTGCCCGAGTGGATGGCGAACCAGTAGCCTTGCGGGTCCTTCAGGTCGGCGGGAATGTCGTTCCAGTGCGCGGGCTTGTACGGCGTGATCACGCCCTTGTCCTTCGCCTGGAATGCCGATGACACGCCGAGATAAACGACATCGGCGACCGGGCTCTTCTGCTCGGCCATCAGTTGTGCGATGGATTGGCCGGAGTTCTTGTTGTCGAACGGCACGCGAATACCGGTCTCTTTCTGGATCGCCTGGATCTGGCTCGCCCAGTCGGCCCATTCGGGCGGACAGTTGTAGCAGATGGCGGTCTGATCGGCCTGCGCCGTCAGTGGCGCGGCAAATCCGGCTACGAGGGCGGCGGCGCTCGCGGCGAGCGGCAGCGCGCGGGAGGAGCGGGCGAAGCGGGTCAGGCGCCGCACGGGTGCGGCTAGCGTGCGCAGGACGGCGCGCACGGGCACAAGCGAAAGCGGGCCGGCAAAGGCGAGTCGGCTGGTCAAGGCAGGTCTCCAGGTCGGTTGCGAGAGCGTTCTGGTGGATGAGGGCCGCGTGCGTGCACGGCCCCGGATTGTTCGGCTGGTTCGGTTTGTTCCTCAGACGCGCCACTGACTCACGAGAGCGCGCCGCCGAGTTCGAGGCCGCGATCGATCGCGCTTCCATGCGCGCCGAGCGGCGCGTGCGCGATCGCCGCGATGGTGCCGCCGGTGCGCAAGGTGTGCGGCAGCGTATTGGCGAGCGGCCCCGCATACTGGCCGCCGATGCGCGCCATCAGGCATTGCCACGCTTCGCAGCCGATGTCGCGGTTCGGCGTGCCGATGCTCGCAAGCGGCGGCGCGAGCAGTTCGCTCATCGCGAGGCCGTCGAAGCCGAGAATCGACATGTCCTGCGGCACGCGCAGGCGGGCGCGGCGCAGTCCGCGCATCACGACCATGGCCAGCAGGTCGTTGCTGCAGAAGAGGGCCGTGGGCCGCGCGGGCCCGCTCGTCAGATGTGCGAGCACCGAAGGCGCAAGCTCTTGCGCGTTGAAATCGACTTCGAGGGCCGGCGCGGGCGTGAGGCCGGCCTGCTGCATTGCGAGGGCATAGCCCGCATGGCGCTGGCGCGCGCGGTCGGAGGCGGCGAGCGTGCCGGCCAGCATGAGGATGCGGCGATGCCCGTGCGCGATGAGCATGCGCACGCCGTCGCAGGCGGCCTGGTGGTTGTCCACCGACACCGAAGGGCGCCGTTTCGTGTCGTTGTGCATCAGCACGTAGAGCGGGCCGTCCGCGTCGAGTTCGTCGAGCAGGGGATGGGTGTCGGCGTCGGCGACGGTCAGGATCAGCCCCTCGACACGTTGCGCGCGCAACGTCTCGATCGCATGACGCTCGCGTTCGGCGTCGTACTGCGTGGTCATCAGCATGAGGCGAAAGCCCTGCGCCGCGGCGAGTTCGTCGATGCCCTGCAGGCACTCGGCGAACACCGGATTGGCGAGCGTGGGCAGCACCACGCCGATCAGACGCGTGCGCTCGCCGCGCAACTGGCGGCCGAGCGGGTTCGGGCGGAACTTCAGCGCGTCGATTGCTTCGCGCACCCGCGCGAGCGTGACGGGGTTGACCGTATGAGGCGCATTGATCGCGCGCGACACGGTGGCGATCGAGAATCCGGCGTGTGCGGCGACATCCTTGATGGTTGGCGTCATGCGATCGGCCCCGGCGTCGTATGTAAACGTTTTCGATGGGGCCGATTATGAAAAATGCGTATGACCGGCAGATGACGGATGCGGTCCCCCGTCCCGCCTTTGGGAGGTGCGCCGGGCAATGGTAGAATCGCGTCCGCCCTGCCGGGGTGATGAAATTGGTAAACATAGCGGACTTAAGAAACGATTGAGTGCCCGACCGGAAACGGCCGGTGCAGAACCCCTCAAATTCGGCGAAACCCCTGGGCCTGGAAGCGCGTCGCGCGCGAGGCGCCGAGGCAACGCCGAGCCAAGCCGGCTGCCGCGCAAAGCGGTGGTCAGGAAGGTGTAGAGACTAGACGGGGGGCGCCTAAGGCCAGGCGCGGCGTGAGATTACGCGGCGCTCAGCGACGGTGAAGGCATAGTCCAGCGCACGAACGCGCGCCCATGCATGGCGCGCGGCGTCGAAAGACGTGGTGTGACGAAAATCCGCCGCCTTACGGCTTGCCGGTTCGAGTCCGGTCCCCGGCACCAGATGTTGTTGTTCCAGCGAATGCCGCTGGATTCCCGAAACCCGCGATAGCTTCAGGCTTCGCGGGTTTTTCATTTGCATGGCTAAATCCGTGCGGGCGCACGAAGGGATCTGGCTACACCGAAGAGAAAAACAGGATAGGGCGGGAAAAGCCCGGGGCAGCCGCGCAGAATGGCGGCGCGAGGATCAGTCGGGCGCCGCGCCGCAACCAGGCGCTTGCGCGCTCAGCGACTACCGATCTTCCCGGTGAGAGGATTGATCAGCCTTGCGAACCCGAACAATGCCGCGATGCCGAAGGGGCAGGCGATAAAGAATGCGGTCAACATGACGCGGCCCTAAACGTAACAAAATGTATCGTCAGTTTAGCGCGGTCATGCGATTTGGGTATCAGGGTGAACGACAACAAACTATTGCGCCATCTCGAGCAATCTGGTCTGCAACAGCGCGCTAACGGGCTGCAACGCCCGTTTGACGCGGATGCGCGAGAAGACTATGCGGTCCCCCTCAGATGCAGTCGAAGATGACTTCTACTGTCTGGGACGTCATGCCGCGCACGCCTTCGCTGTGGATCTCGACCGTATGCAACTGCTTCTTCCGTTTTTCGCAGTAGTCCTCGGCTTCGCTGAGCCCGACTGCGCGCACGTGGTTCCACGAGACAAGCTCCCAGCGCGCGCGGCTCGTGACGGTGAGATGCCCATCCTGTCTCGAATTGACGGCCGTTACCGATGTGCACGCCGCCAGCATGCTGACTCCAAACAACAGGATGCAACCTTTCATAGATTCTCCGTGGTCCGCGAGCATTCTCGCCGCCAACCCGGGGAATTGGCAACCCGCAGCGGTGCGTCCCGGCGCGCCGGGTTTGCTTGACGCTGTGGAACCGCCCGCGCCTGCGTCAACGAGCGGGAGCGACTGAGCGGTGCCTGCGGAGGTATCGACTTCGGGTGGCGCGGATGCGCGTGAACTTACGGGCGTCAGCGCAAGTCGACGACTTGTCGCACCTGAGGTCAAGGGCGAAGGTGTCGGGCAGCCGGGCGTTGGCTTCGGGTCGGTAATCGGGGCGGCCGCGGACATCGAGGTCCGCCGTGGCGGGCGTGTGACCCTGTCCAGCCGAATGGTGAACGGCGTTCGGCGGGGTGGTCATGAGCGCGCTCCGGCGGTGGGGCCGCGAGCGAGCGCGGTACCACGTGTCGCGCCGTTAAACCGCGCCCACGCCGCGAAACGCGGCTGGGCGCTCGCGGCGTGGGCGCTCAGTCATTGGCGCTCAGTCGTGGGCGATCAGGTCGCCGACTTGACCCTGGCCTGAAACGAGACAGGAAGAGAGGAAGTTTTCGCTCTGGGCGCTCGCACCGTGTTCGCCGAATCCGCGCACGAGGGCTTCGGCCTTGACGAGTGCGGAGCCCTGGGCACAGGTAAGCGAGCCAGCCTCGTGAGCCTGCACACGTGTCATGGCACGATTCGCGAGGAGGAGTGCGAGGACGACGACAACACCAACGTTGAATGCTTGTCTCATGATTCCGTCTCCTTGTGCATTGAGACTATCTCAGCCGTTCGGCGTCCGAATCCAGGAGTTTCCCGGCGATGCACTGCAGCACATGCGGCGCACAAGAACCGTTTTCATGCGGTCTGCCTAATGCTTCGGCATCCTTTGCTTGCACCCCGCACGCCGCGGCGCCTTGAGCAGCGCGGCACGGTAAAAAGGCGCCGGTACGCTGGGTGAAGCGCTGCGGCGCAACAATGCCGCGACGCGTCAGATTCGACGTCTGCTAACAAATGTAGTCCTGTAGTGCGGCGAGCCGGACGTGGCACATCGACACGGTGTGTTTTTGCACAACGACCGCGTTGCCGTGGCGCCGATCTGGGATGCTCAACATGGCTTGAAATGCGATGGGGCTTCCTGCAAGATCGACGTCCGATCCCTTTTTACTGTTCGAGGTGAACCCATGCAGTTGATCGGTATGATGGACTCCCCCTACGTGCGTCGCGTCGCGATTTCGCTCCATGTGCTGGGGCTCGAGTTCGAGCACCGCAGCATTTCGGTATTTCGGCAGTACGACGAATTTGCTCAGATCAATCCCGTCGTGAAGGCGCCGACCTTCGTCGACGACGACGGCACCCAGTTGATCGACTCGACGCTGATCCTCGACTATCTGGACCGCAAAGTGCCCGCCGCGCGGCGGCTCATGCCGGAGGAGGCGCAGGAGCGGACCTTCGCGCTGCGCGTGAACGGTTTCGCGCTCGCGGCCATGGAAAAGACGGTGCAGCAGGTCTATGAACGCCAGTTGCGCCCCGCCGAGCGCCAGCACGAGCCGTGGTTCGAGCGCGTGAACGCCCAGATGCACGCGGCCTGGACCGTACTCGACCAACTCGTTGCGGGTCGCGACGGCTGGCTGTGCGCGGGCCGCATCACGCAGGCCGACATCACCGCGGCCGTTGCGTGGCGTTTCAACCAGTACATGCTGCCCGGCTGCGCTGATCCCGCCCGATATCCGGCGATTGCCGCGCTTTCCGCACATGCCGAGACACTGCCGGAATTCGTCGCCACGCCCCTCGACTGAAGCGCGTCCGCACGGCCGGGATTCGCCCAAAGCCGCGTGGCGCGGCCGCGCGCGATGCCCGGCGAACACGGCGGACCCCGCCGCCGCAACCCTTGTTTCCACATTCGGGTCGATTGTTTGCGATTCTCGACAAGTGACTTCGCTGGCGGCCCATTTATCCACGCACGCCGCATTCCTAGAATGACAACCATGGAATGACCTTGCGTCAGGAGGACGCGGGGCATGCAGCGGGAGCGGTCATGAAATCCTTTATCGAACGACAGTTATATCAGCCAGCATTGGTCCTGCCGATGGTGGACCTGATGCAGCTGATGGTGTCGCACGACTTCAACATGGGGCAAATCGGCCTGATGATGGCGACGCGCGGCGCGCGCGCCGCATTCCTGCGCTCGCGCGAACTCTGGAACGCGGGCCACGGAGAATGTGCGGCCACCGATTGTGTGCACTGATTGTGTGCTGATTGCACGCACGCGGAGCCTCAACTTCAACGATTGAATATCCAGTCACGGATTCACCGAACGCCTGACGCAAGCGTGTCCGAAGTTCGCCGATCCCCCTGACGCGCAGCGGCTTCGCCCGTTTGCTGTTGCGACGTCACCCTGTGAGCCGCCTCGGCGTGCGAGGCGGCTCTTTTTTTGCCCCTGCGCTCCCCTTCGCAACACGTGCCAATGCGTACCCGATTCGCACAATCACGCTGCGGGCGGTGGCTAGTCGTCGCGCGTAAGATGGCGCGATCGGCCGCCTTTCGCGACTCGCGGCTCAACTCGCGTCAACGGCAAAGGAGAGCGGCATGGCACAACGTTTCGATGCGATCGTGATCGGCACGGGGCAAAGCGGGCCGCCTCTCGCGGTGCGGCTTGGCAAGAGCGGCCGCAAGACCGCGGTGATCGAGCGCGCGTCATTCGGCGGGACCTGCGTGAACGTCGGCTGCACGCCGACCAAGGCCTACGTCGCCTGCGCGCGTGCCGCCCATGTTGCGCGCCATGCGGCGGACTTCGGCGTGCAAATCGGCACGGGCGCGCAGCCCGCCGACGTGCGCGTCGATCTCGCCTTCGTGAAGGCGCGCAAGGAGCGCATCATCGGGGCGTCGCGCGACGGCGTCGAGCAGTGGCTGCGCCATGCGCCGAACGTCACCGTGTTCAAGGGTCACGCGCGCTTCACGGGCGCCCACACGGTGCGCGTGGCTGCGCACGACGGTGCGCAGGTCGATCTCGAAGCGCCCGAGATCTTCATCAACACGGGCACACGCGCGCTGATTCCTGCCATTCCCGGCGTCGAGACGATCCGCTACGAGACTAACTCGACGCTGCTCGCGCTCGCGCAACTCCCCGAGCATCTGGCGATCTGCGGCGGCAGCTACGTGGCGCTCGAATTCGCGCAGATGTTCCGCCGCTTCGGCAGCCGCGTGACGGTGCTCGTGCGCGGGCAGCGCGTCCTCGCACGCGAGGACGAGGATTATTCGCGCGCGGTCCAGGACGTGCTCGCGCGTGAAGGCGTGGATTTTCGCTTCGGCGCAGAGCCGCGCAGCGTTGCGCCGCTAGATGGCCAGGCTGGCGTGCGCATCGCGCTCGACAGCGGTCCGCTCGACGTTTCGCACCTGCTCTTTGCGACCGGGCGCCTGCCTAACACTGACGATCTGGGGCTGGACGCGGCGGGCATCGAGCGCGACGCCCACGGGCTCATCGCCGTGGACGGCCAGTTGCGCACGCGCGTAGAGGGCATCTGGGCGCTCGGCGACGTGAATGGCCGCGGCGCGTTCACGCACACGTCATACGACGACTTTCAGATCGTCGCGGCGAATTTGCTGGACGGCAAAGCGCGCAGCGCCGACACACGCATTCCCGCCTACGCGGTGTTCGTCGATCCGCCGCTCGCGCGCGTCGGCATGAATGAGCGCGAAGTGCGCGAGCGGGGCAAACCCGCGCTCATCGCCACCATGCCGATGTCGCGCGTGGGCCGCGCGCGCGAACGCGGCGAGACGGACGGCTTCATGAAAGCGCTGGTGGACCCGCAAACGCAACGTATTCTCGGCGCAGCGATCTTCGGTATCGAGGGCGACGAGGCGATCCACACGTTCATCGACACGATGACGGCCGACGCGCCCTATACGACGCTGCAATACGCGATGCACATCCACCCGACCGTGAGCGAGCTGGTGCCGACCTTGCTCGACGGCCTGAAACCTCTCGAATGAGCGCATTGGCATGAACGAACCGAACACGGTTGCATTCGGCAATCTCTTCGCAGGCATCGACGCAAATGCCGAGGATGAGCGCTTCGACACGCTCGTTTCGCGTGACGGGGTGCTGATCGAGCGCATCGTCTCCACGGGCCAGGCGAGCCCGCCGGGGTTCTGGTACGACGATGCGCGCGAGGAATGGGTGGCGCTTCTCGCCGGCGCGGCGACGCTGGAATTCGAGAACCCGGCAGTGCCGCCGCGACGCCTGCTGCCCGGCGACTATGTGCACATCCCGGCGCACTGCCGTCATCGCGTGTCATGGACCGATCCGACCGTGCCGAGCGTCTGGCTCGCGGTGTACGTCGGCGCAGCGCCTGAGGAAGGCGACGGCGAGGCGTGAGCGCGGCGATAATCGGCAGGATTCAACCGAAACGCAACGTCATGTCCGCGAAACATCCGCTACGTGTTGCACTGGTTTCCGACACGCACAATCTGCTGCGTCCGGAGCTACTCGCCTTCGTCGAGGGCGCGGACGCCATCTTGCATGCGGGCGACATCTGCGATCAGCGCGTGCTCGACTCGCTCGCGGCCATCGCGCCGCTCACCGCCGTGCGCGGCAACAACGATCATGGCGCGTGGGCCGAGGCGTTGCCGGTGCAAACGACCGTCGCGTTTGCTGGGGTCCGGCTTGCGGTGGTCCACGAACTACCTGACCTGCAGGGCGATCCTGCTGGCGAAGGCATTGCTGTGGTCGTGAGCGGCCATTCGCACAAGCCCGCGCTCGAAACGCGCGAGGGCGTGCTGTACGTGAACCCCGGCAGCGCGGGGCCGCGCCGCTTCAAGTTGCCGATCTCGGCAGCGATGCTGACGATCGGCGACGACGGCGCATTGGACGTCGAGCACGTCAACCTCGTCGAATAGGCTCAAGCGAGCGCGCAAGAAAAAAGGCCAGCACGACGCTGGCCTTTTTTGCGTTTCAGTGGTGCCCTATCAGGCGCGCACGGCGTTGGCGACGGCGTATTCCTCGTCGAGTTCGCGCGCGAGACGCACCCCGCGCAGCACCGCGTGCGCTTCCGCCCTGGTGCTCACGCTCGGCGCCGAGCCCGGCAGCGGGCGGCGCGCCGTTTCATGCAGCGCCAGCACCGAAACGATGCCGATCACGGCTGCGCCCATCAGGTAGTACGCGGGCATCATGAGGTTCTGCGTGTGCTCGACGAGCCATGCCGCCACGAGCGGCGTGGTACCGCCGAACAGCGACACCGAGACGTTGAAGCCGATGGCGAGCGCGCCGTAGCGGATCGCGGTCGGGAACAGCGCCGGCAGCGCCGAGGGCATCACGCCCGTGAAGCACGAGAGCAGCGCGCCGAGAATCAGGAGGCCGAAAAACACCGGCACGAGCGCGCCCGTCTGGATCAGCGTGAGCGACGGGATCGACAGCAGGATCAGGCCCACGCAGCCCGCGAGCATCACGGGCTTGCGGCCCACGGCGTCGGAGAGGCGGCCGAACGCGAGCGTCATCGGCATCATCAGCACCATCACGATCAGCACGAGGAAGAGGCCGTGCGTCTCGTTGAAGTGCAGCGTCGCCGAGAGGTAGCTCGGCAGGTACGACAGCGCCATGTAGTCGGTCACGTTGAAGATCAGCACGAGACCCACGCACAGCAGGAAGGGGCGCAGATGCTGTGTGAGGAGCGAATGCAGCGTGAGCTTGGGGCGCGTGTGCTCTTCGGCCTCGCGCAGTTCCGCTTCGCGCTTGAACGCCGGCGTTTCCTCGAGTTTCATGCGGATATAGAGACCGACGAGGCCGAGCGGGCCCGCGATCATGAACGGCACGCGCCAGCCCCAGTCGAGCAGTTGCTGGTGCGAGAGCACGGCGGTCAGCACGGCAACCGTGCCCGCGCCGAACACGTAGCCGATCAGCGTGCCGAACTCGAGGAAGCTGCCCATGAAGCCGCGGCGCTTGTCGGTGGCGAATTCGGCGATGAAGGTCGCCGCGCCGCCGTATTCGCCGCCGGTCGAGAAACCCTGAACGAGGCGTGCCACGAGCAGAAGCGCCGGCGCGGCAATGCCGATCGACTTGTACGAGGGAATCAAGCCGATGGCGAAGGTGCCGCAGGCCATCATGATCATCGTCATCGCGAGCACGCGCTGGCGGCCGATGCGGTCGCCGAGCGGCCCGAACACCATGCCGCCGATCGGGCGCACGACGAACGCGGCCGCGAATGTGCCGAACGTGGCGATGAGCTGCGCCGAGGGGCTGCTCGACGGGAAGAACACCTGGCCGAGCGTGACGGCGATGTAGCTGTACACGCCGAAGTCGAACCATTCCATGGCGTTGCCGAGCGCCATGGCGCCGACGGCGCGTTTGAGGAGGCTTTTGTCGACGATCGTGATGTCGTCGAGGGTAAGGTCGGTCTGGGCCGACGCGCCGGAAGTGGAAGCGGTCAAGGTCTGCATCTCCAATGACTGCGACGAACCCATGAGGGCCCGCCACGGTTGCCGGAGAGTACCGTTTCGCGATAGCGGCGACATTTCGCGCACGGCACGCCACGTTGCGTCAGCGACGAAGGCGGGCCGATGGTGCATCGCGCAAGGCGAGCGGCGCACGAAAGCAATGCTGAAGTGTCGCGAAACGACACTCGGACAAATTGTGTTTAACGTTGCGCCTGCGTGGCCGTGGATGGGGAGCAGGGCGCATGAGGACGCTGGACCGGCACGAGGTGCCTCGGATTGCCTGGTCAAAGCGCCACTGAAACGAAAAAGAAGCCCGCGTGGCGGAGCGTTCCTTTTGTCATATGCGCATTCGGAATGATGGCGTTTTTGGGCGCCGTGCCGAATGCAATTGATGGCTAATGCCTGTTGAACGAGGCCACATGTTAGCACGATAACGGAAGATCGCGCAAACCCAAGTATCTGCGGGGATTCGGGGCGCGGACTGGAAGCCCCACGCGGCGGGGGATTGCGCCGTTTCGATGGAACCGTTTCCGCGCCCTGGAATGCGCATGAAGCGCATAAAAAAACCGCGCCGGGGGCGCGGTTTTTGCAGGGTAACCGGTTGCGTGATGCGGCTCAGGGACGGATCCCGGTGCGCATCGCGAGGCCTTAGCCTTCGGTCGGCGGCACGTAGCCCGAAGCCTGGTCGGCGCCTTCGCCGAAGAAGAACTTCTCGGTCTGCTTCATCAGGTACTGGCGCGCGCGCGGATCGGCCATGTTCAGGCGGTTTTCATTGATGAGCATGGTCTGCTGCTTGAGCCACTGCTGCCATGCCTCTTTCGAGACGCTTTCATAGATGCGCTTGCCGAGTTCGCCCGGCAGCGGCGGAAAGTCGAGACCTTCGGCTTCCTTGCCGAGCTTCGCGCATTGGATCATACGGGCCATGCTGTGCTTCTCCTGTAGTCGTATGTGTGGGTGGCGGCGCGCTCAGAGCTGTTTCATCAGCACGAGCGATTTGCGCTGCCAGTTATAGAGGCGGCGGCGGTCTTCGGGCAGGTCGTCGACCGTTGCCTTGACGAAGCCGCGCTTCAGGAACCAGTGTTCGGTGCGCGTGGTGAGCACGAAGATGCGCGTGAGGCCGCGCGCCCGTGCACGCTGCTCGATGCGGCGCAAGAGACGTTCGCCGTCGCCGGAGCCTTGTGCTTCGGGAGAGACCGTGAGGCACGCCATTTCGCCGATACGCTCCTGCGAGTACGCGTAAAGCGCCGCGCAGCCGAACAGCACGCCATCGTGCTCGATCACCGAGAAGTGGTCGATGTCGCGCTCGATCTGGTGACGCCCGCGCCGCACGAGTGTGCCGTCGGATTCGAGCGGCTCGATCAGCGTGAGAATGCCGCCGACGTCGTCAGGCGTGGCTTCGCGCAGGCTTTCCAAATTCTCGTACGAGATCATGGTGCCCACGCCGTCGTGCAGGAACAGTTCGAGCAGCAAGCCGCCGTCGAGCGCGTAGGGAATGATGTGCGCACGCCCCACGCCGCCGCGGCACGCGCGAATGGAGTGCTTCAGATAGAAGCCTTCGTCGCCGAGCACCGTGCCGCCTTCTTGCAGCTTGTAGGCGTCGTCGAGCGACATTTCGCGGATCAGCTCGCCTTCCTCGTCGATCAGGCCCTGCGTTTCCGTAAGGAAGACGATCTTGTCGGCGCGCAGCGCGATGGCTGCCGCCGAGGCGACGTCTTCCATCGACAGATTGAACGCCTCGCCCGTGGGCGAAAAACCGAGCGGCGAGAGCAGCACGAGCTTGCGGCTCGCGAGCGAGTGGCGGATCGAATCGGCGTCGATCTTGCGCACGACGCCCGTGTGCTGGAAGTCCACGCCGTCGAGAATGCCGACCGGCCGCGCCGTCACGAAGTTGCCCGACACCACGCTGATGTGCGCGTGCGCCATCGGCGTGTTCGGCAGACCCTGACTGATCGCGGCCTCGATGTCGAGACGCACTTCACCGGCCGCTTCCTTCGCCGATTCGAGCGCGCGGGCATTGGTGATGCGCATGCCGTGCGAGAACTCGGACTCGACGCCGTGCAGGCTCATCTGCTCCTCGACCTGCGGGCGCGAACCGTGCACGAGCACGATCTGGATGCCCATGGCCTGCAAGAGCGCGATGTCGGCGACGAGCGCGTTGAGCAGGTTCTGGTGCACGACCTCGCCGCCGAAACCGACGACGAACGTCTTGCCCTGGAACGCGTGGATGTAGGGCGCGACCGATCGCATCCAGTCGACGAACTGCGCGTGCTGCGCCATGATCTGCGAGTCGGAATCCGCAGCGGCGGCGGAGGCCGGCGCGCTGGCAGTAGCGGGGACGAGGTCGGTTTGGGAATTCATGCCCGGGATTATAATGCGCCCCCATGTCGAATGTACCCAAAAGACCTGCCTCGGCGCAGGGCAGCAACACCCCGGCCGGGAAGGAAACGGCGCAGGACGGCGCGAAAGCGAAAGGCGCGGCGCAGAAGTATGGCGACGGGCAAAAGCTCGCGTCGACGGACAAGCTTGCCGCGCTGATGGGCGGTGGCGCGTTGGGCGGCGCGCGCGTGCAGGACAAGCGTGCGGAGCAGAAGCAGCCACAGGCGCAACAGCAGACGCCGCCGCGCGCGGAACAGCGCCCGGATCAGCGACCGGATCAGCAGCCGGATCAGCAACTGCATCAGCAGCCTGAGCAGGGAAACGAAACGAAACCCGCGCCGCAGTCGCCGTCACAATCGCCATCGCGAGGCGAACCGCGTGCGGAGCGCAGCGCCGCTCAGCCGGCCAGGCGACGCGAGGCGCGCGACGATCGACGCCCGGCGCAGCGAAACGAGCCACGAGATCGCCCGAACGAATCGCGCGAGGCACGCGCCGAGGCGCCGCGCAATCAACCGTCGCGCGCGCAGCAACCTCCGAAGCAGGCGAAGCCGCAGAACCCGCCGAATCCGCAGCGATCCGCCAAGCCGAAATCCGAACACGCGCCGCGCCCCGGCAGTGAAGGCGAACGTGATCGCGCGCCGCGCGCCGAACGCCAGGAACGTCCGCCGCGTGCACCACGCGCGCACATCGAGCCGAACAAGGTTCCGCCCATCACGTTCCCCGAAGCGCTGCCGGTCTCCGGCCGCCGCGAAGAGATCGCGCGTGCGATCGCACAGAATCAGGTCGTGATCGTGAGCGGCGAAACGGGCTCGGGCAAGACCACGCAGTTGCCGAAGATCGCGCTCGCGCTGGGTCGCGGCCTCGGCGCGGGCGGCACGGGTTTGATCGGCCATACGCAGCCGCGCCGGATTGCGGCCTCGGCCACGGCGCGGCGCATCGCCGACGAACTCAATACGCCGTTCGGCGAAGTGGTCGGCTACAAGGTGCGCTTCACCGACAATCTCTCGCCGGGCGCCTCGGTCAAGCTCATGACCGACGGCATCTTGCTCGCGGAGACGCAAACCGATCCGCTGCTCAAGGCCTATGACACGATCATCATCGACGAGGCGCACGAGCGTAGCCTGAACATCGACTTCCTGCTCGGCTATCTGAAAGAGATTCTGCCGCGCCGGCCCGACCTCAAGCTGATCGTGACGTCGGCGACCATCGACGCCGATCGCTTCGCGCGCCACTTCGGCAGCGAGGAAAAGCCCGCGCCGGTGATCGAGGTGAGCGGCCGGCTGTATCCGGTCGAAGTGCGCTATCGCCCGGTGCAGGAAGACAGCCCGGCGGTGAAGAACGCGCAGGGCACGACGGGCCGCGAAAAGAGCGGCAAGTCTCAGCGCGACACCGATCGCGACCTGATGGAAGCCATCGTCGATGCCGTCGACGAACTCTGCCGCGAGGGCTCGGGCGACGTGCTCGTGTTCCTGCCCGGCGAGCGCGAGATTCGCGACGCCGCGGAAGCACTACGCAAGCACCATCCGCCGCACACGGAAATCCTGCCGCTATTCGCGCGGCTGTCCGCTCAGGAGCAGGAACGCGTCTTCAAGCCGTCGAATGCGCGCCGCATTGTGCTCGCGACCAATGTGGCCGAAACGTCGCTCACGGTGCCGGGCATCCGCTACGTGGTCGATACGGGCCTCGCGCGCGTGAAGCGTTATTCGTATCGCAACAAGGTCGAGCAGCTGCAGATCGAGTCGATTGCGCAGGCGGCGGCGAACCAGCGCGCGGGCCGTTGCGGGCGCGTCGCGGACGGCATCTGCATCCGGCTGTACGAAGAAGCGGATTTCATCGCACGGCCGCGCTTCTCTGATCCGGAAATCCTGCGCTCGTCGCTTGCCGCCGTGATTCTGCGCATGAAGTCGCTGCATCTCACGGCGATCGAGACGTTCCCGTTCATCGAGCCGCCGCCGGGCCGCGCGATCGCCGACGGCTATCAGCTGCTCAACGAACTCGGCGCCGTGGACGACGACAACGCGCTCACGCCGCTCGGCCGCGAACTCGCGCGCCTGCCGCTCGATCCGCGTGTGGGACGCATGATTCTCGGCGCACGCGACGAGCAGGCGCTGCGCGAAGTGCTCATCATCGCGAGCGCGCTGTCGGTGCAGGATCCGCGCGACCGACCGATCGAGGCGCAGGAGCAGGCGGACCAGGCGCATCGCCGTTTTGCCGACGAGCGCTCCGAATTCCTGCAGTGGCTCAAGATCTGGGCCTGGTTCGAAGAGGCCGTCGCGCACAAGAAGTCCAACCGGCAACTGCTCGATGCGTGCCGCGCGAATTTTCTGTCGCACTTGCGTCTGCGCGAATGGCGCGACGTGCATTCGCAATTGCTGACCGTGGTGCGCGAGCATGGCTGGCGCATCAACGAAGCCGACGCGACCTACGAGCAGATCCATCACGCGCTGCTCACGGGCCTGCTCGGCAATATCGGTCTGAAGGCCGACGACGACCCGCATTACCTCGGCGCGCGCGGCATCAAATTCCATCTGTGGCCGGGCTCGGCGCTCGTGAAGAAGGCGGGGCGCTGGGTGGTGGCCGCCGAACTCGTCGAAACGAGCCGCCTCTACGCGCGCTGCATCGCGAAGATCGAGCCCGAGTGGCTGGAGAAGGTCGGCGCGCACTTGTTAAAGAAGTCGCTCTCCGAGCCGCATTGGGAAAAACGCGCGGCGCAGGTGAGCGCGTTCGAGCGCGGGGTGCTGTATGGCCTGCCGGTGTATCAACGCAGGCGCGTGGCGTTCGGCAAGCAGGACCCGGCGCGCGCCCGCGAACTCTTCATTCGCGGCGCGCTCGTGGAGGGCGAGTTCGACACGAAGCTCGCGTTCTTCGCGCACAACCGCAAGCTGCTCGCCGATATCGAGCAACTGGAGCACAAGTCGCGCCGCCAGGATGTGCTGGTCGACGATGAGCTGATCTACGGCTTCTACGATCAGGCGATTCCGGAAGGCATTTACTCGGGCGCGTCGTTCGAGCGCTGGTATCGCGACGAGGTGAGGAAGGGCGGCGAGCCCGAGGACAAGCTGCGTCTGTTGTACCTCTCTCGCGACGACCTGATGCGCCATGAGGCGGCGGGCGTGACGACCGAGCTGTTCCCGAAGCGCATGACGATGTCGGGCGTGGCGATGGCGCTCACGTATCACTTCGAGCCGGGCTCGCCGCGCGACGGCGTGACGCTCGCGGTGCCGCTCTACGCGCTCAACCAGGTCGATGCGCGCCGCTGCGAATGGCTCGTGCCGGGCATGCTCAAGGAGAAGGCGCAACTGCTGCTGAAGTCGCTGCCGCAGAAGCTGCGCCGCCACTGCGTGCCGCTGCCCGAGTACGCGGCCGGCTTCGCGGAGCGCGTGGGCGGCGAGCGTTTCGGCGCGGGCGGCCTGCTGGAAGCGCTGATCGCCGACGTGCGCGAGCAAAAGCAGATCGCCCTGAAGTCGGCCGACTTCAAGCTGGAGACGCTGCCCGCGCACCTCTTCATGAACTTCAAGGTGATCGACGAGCACGGTCGCCAGCTCGCGATGGGCCGCAACCTCGCGCAACTGCGCGCGGAACTCGGCGCGCAGGCGCAGCAGCAATTCCAGAAGCTCGCGAGCGCGACGGCGCTCGCGGCACTGGAAACGCATGCGCAGGGCGGTGAAGCACCGCAGAACGCTCAGGTCGAGCGCGATGCGACCGGCAACGCGCCGCAGAAGAGCAACGTGCCGCACACACCCGCGTCGGGCGACGCCGCGCCTGCCACGGCGCTCTACGAAAACCTCACGACGTGGAATTTCGGCAAGCTGCCCGAGCTGCTGGAAATCCGCCGCGGCGGACAAACGCTGTTCGGCTATCCCGCGCTCGTCGATCGCGGCACGCATTGCGACGTCGAGGTGTTCGATTCGCCGGAGGAGGCCGCGCGCATCCATCGCGCGGGGCTGCGCCGGCTCTTCGCGCTGCAGTTGCGCGAGCCGATCCGCTACCTGGAGAGGAACCTGCCGGGCCTGCGCGAGATGGCGATGCAGTTCATGGCGCGCGCCACGCAGGAGGAGCTGCGCGACCAGCTGGTCGAACTCGCGCTCGATCGCGCCTGCCTGCAAGACCCGCTGCCCGACGACGACGCGAGCTTCCACGCACGCAAGGATGAAGGCCGCGGACGCCTTTCGCTGCTCGCGCAGGAAATCGCGCGGCTGGTCGGGCAGATCCTCGCGGAATACGCATCGTTGGCGAAGAAGCTCGTGCAGGCCAAGGCCTTTGGCGCGCCGGCCGCGGACATGCAGGCGCAGGTCGACGCGCTCATCAGCAAGCGCTTCATTCTGGAGACGCCCTATGCACAGCTCGTGCATTTCCCGCGCTACCTGAAGGGCGTCGCGCTGCGCATCGACAAGCTGCGCGCCGACCCCGCTCGCGACGCGCGCCAGGCCGCCGAATTCCAGCCACTCGCGCAGCAGTATCAGCGCGCGCTCTCGCAGCGCGGGGGCGTGTTCGATCCGCGTCTTTCGGAGTTCCGCTGGCTCCTCGAAGAACTGCGCATCTCGCTCTTCGCGCAGGAATTGCGCACGCCGATGCCGGTCTCGGTCAAGCGCCTCCACAAGGTATGGGAATCGATGCAGCGATAAAGCGCATTGCGGGCCATAACAGTTCTTCAAAATTGTTCGAAAAAGGGGCGCTCAATTGCGCCCCTTGCATATTTCAAGGGCTTTACGTCAACCTTGCTTGCGGGTAGACGTTCTACAATCACGAATCTGCCCGGGAACGATTCTTCATGCCGAACAACAACACCTTTAGCCGCGTCGCCGCCAAGGCCGCAACGTTTGCGCTCGCTTGCGCAGCGACGGTTGCCACTTTCGCCTCCACGGCCGCTTACGCGAACAACATCATCGTCCTGAATTCGGGCGAAGCCACGTTGAGCCTCATCGACGACAAGACGCACGAAGTCGTCGGCACCGTGCCCACGGGCAAGGAACCGCACCACCTCTTTCCCACGCCGGATAACACCTCGCTGATCGTCGCGAACTCGGTGTCGAACAACCTCCTGTTCGTCGATCCGAAGACCGGCAAGCCGCAGCGCTGGGTCGAAAACGTCGAAGACCCGTACCAGCTCGGCTTCTCGCCCGACCGCAAGTGGTTCGTGACCACGGGCCTGCGCCTCGACCGCCTCGACATCTACAACTACGCGGGCGGCAGCAACGTCACGCTCGCCAAACGCCTGCCGCTCTCGGCCATGCCGAGCCACCTGGCGTTCACGAACGACAGCCGCACCGTGTTCGTTTCGCTGCAGGTTTCCGGCGAAATCGCCGCGGTCGATCTGCCGACGCAGAAGGTGCTCTGGAAGATGAAGGTCGGCGCCGCGCCGGCTGGCCTGTGGCTCACGCCCGGCGACAAGTACCTGCTCGTCGGCATGACGGGCGCCGACTACGTGGCGGTGGTGGACTGGCGCAACCAGAAGATCGTCAAGACGATCCAGGTGGGCAAGGCCGCGCACAACTTCCGCTCGCTCGTGGACGGCCGCCATGTGCTGGTGTCGAGCCGCGTGGCGAACGTCATTAGCATCATCGACGAGGACACGCTCGAAAAGACCGGCGAGATCAGCGGCCTGATGCCCGGCCCCGACGACATGGAGCTGACCGCCGACAAGCGCTATCTGTGGGTGACGTTCCGTTTCGCGAAGCACATCGGCCTCATCGACATGCAAACCAGGAAGCTCATCAAAACCATCGCCGTGGGCCGCTCGCCGCATGGCATCTACTTCTACGATCGCGCGCCCGTCACGGCGCCGAACGGAGCTTAAGGCAACGGGGCGCGCGCATGGATACGGTGGCGTCGTTGCTGGCCTTCGTCGCGCACGCGGGGCAGTCCGTGATCGCGTCGGCAGACGACCTCGTCTCCTGGCTGCAAACGCTCCTCTACATCGACGTCATTCAGCCGCTGCTCTTCCGCGTCGGCATGATGGACGTGGACGAAGACACCTACGACGCACTGTACTGGGTGATCGTGGGTCTGCTCGAAGTGGGCCTGATGTACGCGCTGCTGCGCCCGCTCGAAGCGCTCGTGCCCGCGGAGAAGTGGCGCGACCGCAAGGGCGTGGGCGTCGACGCGCTCTACACGTGGGTCACGCGCCTCGGCATCCTGAACCTGCTGTTTTTCTTCACGATGCAGCCGTTCTTCGATCGTGCGCAGAGCGCGCTGCGGCTCATGGGCGTGAAGACGGTGGACCTCGACAATCTCTGGCCGGGCGTGAGCACGCAGCCGCTCGTGGCGTTCGCGATCTATCTCGTGGTGCTCGACTTCTTCAGCTACTGGTACCACCGGCTTTCGCATCGCTACGGCGTCTGGTGGGAGTTGCACGCCGTGCACCACAGCCAGCGCAAGATGTCGCTCTGGTGCGACGACCGCAACCACCTGCTCGACGTGATCGGGCAGTCGTGCATGTTCGCCGCCGTGGCACTCGTCATCGGCGTGCCGCCCGCGCAATTCGTGGTGCTCGTCGCGCTCACGAACTTCGTGCAGAGCGTGCAGCACGCCAACATTCGCGTGCATTTCGGCTGGCTCGGCGAACGGCTGCTGGTGAGCCCGCGCTTTCACCGCCGCCATCACGCCGTCGGCTATGGCCACGAAGGCACCCACTATGGTTGCAACTTCGGCGTGCTGTTCCCCTGGTGGGACATGATGTTCGGCAGCGCGTCGTTCAATCGCGAGATCGAGCCCACGGGCATTCGCGATCAGCTCGAAGGCGTGAGCTATGGCGAGGGTTTCTGGGCGCAGCAGGGTTATGCGTTCACCCGCATCGCGCGGCGCCTGCGTTCGCGTTCGCACGCCGCCGCCGCCACGCCGGCCGAGGCGCGCGACGACGCCACCGTGACCTGAGCGCCGCCACGGCGTCCTTGCACTTGCTCGCACCCGTCTTACCCGCCATGCGCGCGGTGGTTTATGCTGTCGGCTTGGTCGCACCGATTTCGCCGACACCGTGTTCTCCACCCGTCCTTTTCGCCGTATTCCGCTCGCATGAATGACCTGTTGCGCTCGTTCGGACGCGCGCTCGCGAGCGTGTTCCATCCCGCCATGCTGCTGCTCACCTTCGTGCCATTTCTCGTGGCGGCGGCGGTGTGGGGCGCCGTGCTCTACGTGTTCTGGCAGCCGCTGCTCGACCTGATGCGCGGCGCGCTCGCGAACTGGTCCTCGACGGCCTACCTCTATCATCTGTTCGACGCGCTCGGTTTCGGCTGGCTGCGCGCGACGATCGCGCCGTTTCTCGTCATCATCCTGACGATTCCGCTCATCGTGATCACGGTGCTGCTGCTGATCGTCGCGATTTCGATGCCGCGCGTGATCCGCCATCTGTCGAAGCGCCAGTACGGGACGCTCGAGATGCGGCACGGCGGCAGTTGGTACGGCAGCCTGTTCTATTCGCTCGTCACGACGCTCGTCTGCCTGATCGTGATGATCGTGACGCTGCCGCTGTGGCTCATTCCGCCGTTCTTCGCGCTGATTCCGCCGCTGTTGTGGGGCTGGCTCACGTATCGGGTGATGACCTACGATGCGCTCGCGCTGCACGCAACCGTCGAAGAGCGCCGCACGCTGGTGCGCAGCCATCGGCTGCCGCTGCTCGTGATCGGCGTGGTGAGCGGACTGCTCGGCTCGCTGCCAACGGCCATCTGGGCCGTGTCCGCGTGGCTGCTGCTGTTCTTCCCGGTACTGGCGGCGGTGACCATCTGGATCTATGCGTTCATTCTGGTGTTCACGGCGCTCTGGTTCGGGCACTACTGCCTGCGGGCGCTGCAGCGCATGCGTGCCCACGATGTGCAGCAGGCGTCCGGCGACGTGACGATCGTGCACTAACGCTCAATCATCAAGACAATCCAACGAGGCGGCCCATGGCATTTGGCGTCATCATCATCGGCGACGAGATTCTCTCGGGGCGCCGCTCCGACAAGCATCTGCCGAAGGTCATCGAACTGCTCGGCGCGCGCGGCCTCTCGCTCGAGTGGGCCCAGTACGTGGGCGACGATCCCGAGCGCATCACCGAGACGCTGCGGCGCTCGTTCGCTTCGGGCGACATCGTGTTCTCGACGGGCGGCATCGGCGCGACGCCGGACGACCACACGCGCCAGTGCGCCGCTGCGGCGCTGGGGGTGCCGCTCGCGTTGCACCCTGACGCCGAGGTGGCGATCCGCGAGCGCATCCGCGACATGCACACGGGCGCCGATCCCGTGAATTACCAGTCGCCAGAGAATCTGCACCGCTTCCAGATGGGCACGTTCCCGCAGGGCTGCGAGATCATCCCGAACGGCTACAACAAGATTCCGGGTTTTTCGATTCGCGATCATTACTTCGTGCCCGGTTTTCCCGTGATGGCCTGGCCGATGATCGAATGGGTGCTCGACACGAAGTACGCGCACCTGCATCACCAGACGCCGCACGCCGAGAAGTCGCTGCTCGTGTTCGAGCTGCCGGAGTCGACGCTCACGCCGCTCATGGAGCGCATCGAGCGCGATTTTCCGGGCGTGCGGGTGTTTAGCCTGCCGAGCGTGGGCGATGCGGAGCGCGGCGGCATTTATGCGCGCCGGCACATCGATCTGGGCGTGAAGGGCGAGCCCGAGGCCGTGGCGGCCGCCTTCGTGAAGCTGCGCGAAGGCGTGCACGAGCTCGGCGGCGATGTGGTCGAGCCGGCGGCGCCGGGCGAGGGGACGCCCGATCGCGAACGCCGCAGCGCGCCGCGCGCCGGTTTTTGAATCAGCGTGTGAAGATGGGCCGCGTGCGGCGGGAGGGCAGGCGGCGCATCATCGGCATGTCACACGGGGCGCTCAGAGTGGCCCGTTGGGTTGGAGCGGGGCGGTTTCAGGGTGTCAGGCGCCGATCCACGGCAGGCCGCGGAAGCACCAGCCCGTAACGGTCTTGCGGTGCCCCTGGCCGTCCTTGTCGCCTTCGAAGCCTTCGAGCAGGTCATAGGCCTTCGTGAAGCCGGCCTTGGCGGCCTCGATGGCGGCGAGCTTGGAGCGCGCGGCGCTGCGGCACAGGAACAGCACTGGCGCGTCGGCTTCCACGGCGCTCTTGAGCTGTGTGAGGAACTCGGCGTTGGGCACGCCGCCCGGATAGCGGGTCCATTCGACATGCGAATACTGGCCGTCGCCCACGACGGGACGGCCGACCCAGTCGAGTTCGGCGCGTGTGCGCACGTCGACGAGGCGCGCACGCGGGTCGAGCTGCAGAAGCTCGAATGCCTCTGCGGGCGACACCGCGCCCGCGTAGGGCAGCTGGTTCTCGACGCGGCGTTTCTCGGCCTGGGCGTACAACTGTTCGAGCGTACTCATGACAACGGATCTCCTGTTTCGCGTTGGACCAAAAAACCATTCTAGCGCGTAGGGACGGAGCGGGCAGGACGGTCCGGACGAGGTGAAACCGGACGTACGCGATGGATTGGGCGGCACAAAGGGCGGGATGCATTGAAATGGTGCATGCGAGATGTTTTGCACCATAATGAAGAGAGATTCGCGCGCCAAATTCGGGATTGCACGAATTTGGTGCCGATGAGCCGCCACGGTGGCGGCTCCATAAAAGCGCGGCGCACGATTTTTGACTCCAAGTGCGTGTCGCGAAAGGGATTTGCGCCACGTTGGCGCATGCATGGCACGGAAGCTGCTTTATACGTCTCGATCGATTCGCAGCCGGCCAGCCAGGGCAGCAGGGCAGGCCGGCGGGGATCAAACAAGATTGGGACGGCGGCAGCGTTCGCCGAAATCGTTAATCAGGAGAATAGGTTATGAGTAAATCCGTGGCCGACGTCATGCAACTCGTCAAGGACGAAGACGTCAAGTTTGTCGACTTCCGCTTCACGGACACGCGCGGCAAGGAGCAGCACGTTTCGGTTCCGCTGTCGGCATTCGACGAAGACAAGTTCGAGTCGGGTCATGCGTTTGACGGTTCGTCGATCGCCGGCTGGAAGGGCATCGAAGCCTCGGACATGTTGCTCGTGCCGGACCCGAACACGGCCTTCATCGACCCGTTCTACGAAGAATCGACGCTCGTGCTGACCTGCGACGTGGTCGAGCCGGCCGACGGCAAGGGCTACGAGCGCGACCCGCGTTCGCTCGCCAAGCGCGCTGAAGCCTACCTGAAGAGCACCGGCCTCGGCGACACCGCCTTCTTCGGTCCGGAGCCGGAATTCTTCATTTTCGATTCGGTCCAGTGGAACACGGATCAATCGGGCTGCTTCGTGAAGATCGGCTCGGATGAAGCACCGTGGTCGTCGGGCCGCGAAATCGAGGGCGGCAACACGGGTCACCGTCCGGGCACGAAGGGCGGCTACTTCCCGGTCGCACCGGTCGACACGTTCCAGGACATCCGCTCGGAAATGTGTCTGCTGCTCGAGCAGATCGGCATTCCGGTCGAAGTGCACCACCACGAAGTGGCGGGCCAGGGCCAGAACGAAATCGGCACGAAGTTCTCGACGCTGGTTCAGCGCGCGGACTGGACGCAGCAACTGAAGTACATCGTCCACAACGTCGCGCACACGTACGGCAAGACGGCGACGTTCATGCCGAAGCCGGTCGTCGGCGACAACGGTTCGGGCATGCACGTTCACCAGTCGATCTGGAAGGACGGCCAAAACCTGTTCGCGGGCAATGGCTACGCTGGTCTGTCGGAATTCGCGCTGTTCTACATCGGCGGCATCATCAAGCACGCTCGCGCGCTGAACGCCATCACGAACCCGGGTACGAACTCGTACAAGCGTCTCGTGCCGCACTTCGAAGCGCCGGTCAAGCTCGCTTACTCGGCACGCAATCGTTCGGCATCGATCCGTATTCCGCACGTGTCGAACCCGAAGGGCCGCCGTATCGAAACGCGCTTCCCGGATCCGCTCGCCAACCCGTACCTGTGCTTCTCGGCACTGATGATGGCAGGTCTGGACGGCGTGCAGAACAAGATCCATCCGGGCGAAGCCGCCGACAAGAACCTGTACGACCTGCCGCCGGAAGAGGATGCAAAGATCCCGACCGTCTGCGCCGGCCTCGACCAGGCGCTCGAAGCGCTCGACAAGGATCGCGAGTTCCTGACGCGCGGTGGTGTGTTCACCGACGGCATGATCGACGCGTACCTCGCGCTGAAGGAAAGCGAACTGCAACGCGTGCGTATGACCACGCACCCGGTCGAGTTCGAACTGTACTACTCGCTGTAATTGGCGATGGCGCTTCGCTGCATGCTACACAGCGAAGCGCCGGTTCAGTTTCTTCGACTCGCAGGATGCGTGCGCGTTGGGTCTCCAAGGGACGGCGGTGCCGTCCCTTTTTCGTTGGGACGCCTGTCGCTCGTCGACGAGACGTATCGACCCGCTAGTTGACCAGCGTATTGACCAGAACTAACGACCAGGACCGTTGCTGGCGCGCCGCATGGCGTCCGGCCTGAAACATGGTGCTCAAGAATCTGATCAGGGCAAGAAAGGGCCACGCCGAACCGCTCTCCGACGACGCGCCGCTCGTCGAGTCGGGCCTGCTGCCCGGCTTCGAGGCGCTGCCCACGGTCGTGCTCGTGCTCGACAAGCGCACATTGCGCGTTGCCTTCGCGAATCCGTCGGCGGAGGCGATGCTCGATCTCTCGCGCCGTCAGCTCGCGCAGATGGGGTGGTCCGATCTCTTCTCGAATGCGGACGAGCTGCTTTCGACGATCGCGTCGATCGCCGAGCATCGCTTTCACGCGACGCGGCTCGACGCTTCGCTGGAACGGCCCGGACGCGAGCCGCTGAACGTGCATGTGGTCGTGGGCTTTCTCGAAAGCACGCCCGATTACGTGCTGCTCGAACTCTTCGAGAACGAGCGGCATCTGCGCAGCGACCGCGAGGAGCGTATTCACGACCTCACGGCCGTGAACAAGCATCTGATCCGCAATCTCGCGCACGAGATCAAGAATCCGCTCGGCGGTATTCGCGGCGCGGCGCAGTTGCTCGAATTCGAACTCGGTGCGCTGGAGCGCGACGAGCTGCGCGAGTACACGCAGGTGATCATCAAGGAGTCGGACCGCCTGCAGACGCTCGTCGACCGGTTGCTGGAGCCGCACCGGCATCCGCATATCGTCGGCGACGTGAACATTCACGAAGTATGCGAGCGCGTGCGCGCCGTGATCCTCGCGGAGTTCCCGCGCGGCCTCACCATCGAGCGCGACTACGACGTGAGCGTGCCCGACCTGCGCGGCGACAAGGAGCAGTTGATCCAGGCACTGCTGAACATCGTGCGCAACGCGGCGCAGGCGCTGCGCGAACGCATTTCGCAGGGCGACGCGCGCATTGAATTGCGCACGCGCATTGCGCGCAAGGTCACGATTTCCAAACGCTTGTGCAAGCTGGCACTGGACTTGCATATCACTGACAACGGACCCGGCATTCCCGAGGAGATTCGCGACCGCATCTTCTATCCGCTCGTCTCCGGACGCGAGGATGGCAGCGGTCTCGGCCTCACGCTCGCGCAGACGTTCGTCCAGCAGCACGACGGATTGATCGAAGTGGATAGCCGGCCGGGACACACCGAGTTTCAGATACTGCTGCCGCTTGAAAGTTGAATCGATAGCTAGACCTGAATTGAGATTTACCGATACCGCACGCCACCAGGACTTCTGACCGAACTTATGAAGCCGATCTGGATAGTAGACGACGACCAATCGATACGCTGGGTGCTAGAAAAGGCCCTTGCCCGCGAGAACTTCGCTACCCGAAGCTTTTCGAACGTGCGCGAAGCCGCGAGCGCGCTCGATCACGACAGCCCGCAGGTGCTCGTCTCCGACATCCGCATGCCGGGCGGCTCGGGCCTCGAGCTGCTGCAAACCGTGCGTGAGCGCGTGCCGGGCTTGCCCGTCATCATCATGACGGCGTTCTCCGACCTCGACAGCGCCGTTGCCGCGTTTCAGGGCGGCGCGTTCGAGTATCTCGCCAAGCCGTTCGACGTCGACAAGGCCGTCGAGCTGATTCGCCGCGCCGTGGACGAAAGCATGCGGGGCGAGCAGCAGTGGGACGAGCGTCCCGCCGAAGCGCCCGAGATGCTCGGCCAGGCGCCGGCCATGCAGGACATGTTTCGCGCCATCGGGCGGCTTTCGCATTCGGCGGCTACCGTGCTCATCACCGGCGAGTCTGGCACCGGAAAGGAGCTTGTCGCGCGCGCCTTGCACCGACATAGCCCACGCGCGAACGGTCCGTTCATCGCGCTGAACACTGCGGCGATCCCGAAGGATCTTCTGGAATCCGAACTGTTCGGCCACGAGCGCGGTGCGTTCACCGGCGCGCAGGCCATGCGCCAGGGCCGCTTCGAGCAGGCCGAGAACGGCACGCTGTTCCTCGACGAAATCGGCGACATGCCGTTCGACCTGCAAACGCGCCTCTTGCGTGTGCTCTCCGATGGGCAGTTCTACCGCGTGGGCGGGCATAACCCGCTGCGTGCGAACGTGCGCGTGATCGCCGCGACGCATCAGAACCTCGAAACGCGTGTGCGCCAGGGGCTGTTCCGTGAGGACTTGTATCACCGCCTCAACGTGATTCGGCTGCGTTTGCCTGCGCTGCGCGAACGCAGCGAGGACATTCCGCTGCTCACGCGCCACTTCCTTCAGAAGAGCGCGCGCGAGCTGGGCGTGGAGCCCAAGCGCGTGTCGGACGAGGCGCTCGCGTGGATGTCGTCGCTACCGTTTCCCGGCAATGTGCGTCAGCTCGAGAATCTCGCGAATTGGCTCACCGTGATGGCGCCCGCGCAGACCATCGAGATCAAGGATCTGCCGCCTGACCTCGTGCCTGCGCACAGCTCGGCGGGAGCGGTGGTGCATCTCGCCGATGCTTCGGCCGCCTCCGAAGTGGGCGCGGCGGCCAATGGCGCGGGCGGCGTCTCGCCGGTTGCGGGCGCCGTGGCCGGCGCGGGCTTGCCCGGCGTGATCGGCGGCGTGGTGTTCGGCACGCCCGCGTTCGGTGCGTCCAACGGCGCCGTTGCCGCAGTCTCGGCGCTGAGCGTGTGGGAGAGCGGTCTGCGCACGGAAGTCGCGCGTCTGTTGCGCGAAAACAGCGCCGACGTCATGGACGAACTCTCGCGCCGCTTCGAGGCCGCCGTGATCCGCGAGGCGCTCGACTTCACGCGCGGGCGCAAGGTCGAGGCGGCCGAGCGTCTTGGCATCGGCCGCAACACCATCACGCGCAAGATCCAGGAACTCAATCTGGAATGAGCGCGTACTAGCTTGTGGCACCGGGCCGGTCTCGCGTCACGCGAGCCGGCCCGGCGCGCAGTGCATCGGCGCGCACACAGGGCATAATCGACGCTGTTTTCCTGTCGACGACCGATCATGCCCGTGACTTCTCCCTGGCCCACCGAGGCCGATCCGTTCCTTTCGCTCGAATCGCTCGACGACCCTGCCGTCATGGCCTGGGTCGAATCGCAGAATGCGCGCACGCGCGCCGCGTGGCAAGGTGGTGCGCGCTTCGAGGCGCTCGAGAAGCGCCTCGCGCAGGCCTACCTGCCGCGCGAGCGGCCCGTGATCCCGAGCCGCTGGCAGGAATGGGCCTACGATCTCTGGGAGGACGAAGACAATCCCAAGGGCCTGTGGCGCCGCGCGCTTTGGGCCGACTGGCGCGCCCACGAGCCGCAGTGGCAAACGCTCATCGACTTCGACGCGCTCGGCGCGAAAGAAGGCATGCCATGGGTGTGCGCCGGCATCGACATCCTCTACCCTGACGGCGACCGCGCGCTGATCCAGCTTTCCGATGGCGGCTCCGATGCGGTCATCGTGCGCGAGTTCGACATCGTGAAGCGCGAATTCCTCGACGATGGTTTCGCCATCGCGAAGGAAGGCAAGCACATCATTTCGTGGATCGATCGCGATACCGTGTACCTGGGATGGGACGCGGGCGGCAAGAGCGGCAAGAAGATGCTCACGCGCTCGGGCTATCCGCGCGAGGTGCGCCGCTGGACGCGCGGCACCGCGCTCGCCGACGCACCCGTGGTGTTCAGCGGCGAGTTCGACGACATCAGCGTGGAGGGCGACTACGATCCGGTCGAGAAGCGCCACGACGTGGTGCGCAGTGTCGACTTCTTCGATTCATACACCTATCGTCTCGATGAGCGCGGCGACTGGCAGGTGTACGACGTGCCTACGCATGTCTCGGTCGGCGCGTGGCACGGCTGGCTGCTGCTCGAGCCGCGCCTCGACTGGAGCGTTGCGGGCGTGACGTACAAGGGCGGTGCGTTGCTCGTGATCCGCGAAGACCCTTTCCTCGCCGGCGATCGCGCGTTCACGACGCTCTTCACGCCCACGCCGGTTACGTCGGCGTGCGACTGGACCAATACGCTCAACGTCTTGATCGTCTCCTGGCTCGATGATGTGGAAAGCCGCACGATGCTATGGCAGCCGCAGCAGGACGATGGCGCATGGCGCTGGGAGTCGCGCGTGTTTCCTGCGCGTGCGAGTTCGCAGGTGGATGTCTCGCCCATCGAAGACACGCTCAACGACGAGGTATTCGTCGATGTCGACGACTACTTGCTGCCGCCCGAATACTGGCTCGCCGATCTCGCGCAAACCGATCTCCAGCAGTGGGAATTGCTCGACCGCTGGCCCACACAGTTCGATTCCGGCCCGCTCGCGGTGATCCGCTCGCACGCGCGCTCGGCGGACGGCACGAGCGTCCCGTTTACCGTGATCGGCCCGAAGGCCGTACTCGAAGGCGAGTCGCGCAAGGCGTCGCCGTGTCTGCTCACGGGCTACGGCGGCTTCGCCATCGCGCTCACGCCGCAATACCTCGTCGGCTCGGGCATTGGCTGGCTGGAGCAGGGTGGCGTGGTGGCGATCGCGCATATTCGCGGCGGCGGCGAGTACGGCACCGCCTGGCACGTCGAGGCGCAGCGCGAGCATCGCCAGCGCTCGTTCGACGACTTCATCGCGGTGGCTGAGCAGTTGATCGCCGATGGCTACACGAGCGCCGCGCAACTGGGCATCAAGGGCGGCAGCAATGGCGGGCTCCTCGTGGGCGCGTGCATGGTGCAGCGCCCCGAGCTGTTCGGCGCCGTGGTGTGCGAGGTGCCGCTGCTCGACATGCAGCGCTACCCGCTGCTGCATGCGGGTGCGTCATGGATCGACGAATATGGCGATCCTGAGGATGCCGAAGAGTCGCGTGCGTTGGCCGCCTATTCGCCTTACCACCATGTGAAGCCCGGTGTCGTGTATCCGCCGTCGCTGTTTACGACTTCGACGAGCGACGACCGCGTGCACCCCTCACACGCGCGCAAGATGGTCGCGCGCATGGAGCAGCAGGGGCATGCGAATGTCTGGTATCTGGAGAACACCGAAGGCGGCCACGGCCCCGGCAGCGATTCGCTCGAGCGCGCGGAGTATGACGCGCTCGTTTATCGCTTTCTGTGGACTACGCTCGCAGGGAACTGGTAAGGCGCGCGTTTAGCCCGCGATATCGAGCGTGGCGATCACCGGCGTGTGATCGGACGGTTGTTCCCACTTGCGTGGCACCTTGTCCACTTCGCACGCGGTGAGGTGCCCGGCAAGCGCGGGCGAGAGCAGGATATGGTCGATGCGCAAGCCCGCATTGCGGCGAAACGCGAACATGCGATAGTCCCACCACGTGAAGAGCTTTTCGGGCTGCTCGAACTGGCGGAACGCATCGACGAAACCCAGTTCGATCAGGCGGCGAAACTGCGCGCGCTCTTCGGGCGAGACGAGGTTCTGGCCTTCCCAGGCCTTTGGATCGTGCACGTCGCGGTCTTCGGGCGCGATGTTGTAGTCGCCGAGCAGCGCGAGCTTCGGATAGCGCTGCATCTCCTGCGCGAGCCAGTCGTGCATGGCGTCGAGCCATTGCAGCTTGTACGCGAACTTTTCGGTGCCGGGCGCCTGGCCGTTGGGGAAATACGCGCTCACCACGCGCACGTCGCCGATGGTCGTGGCGATCACGCGCTGCTGTGGATCTTCGAAGCCCGGAATGTTGCGCACGACCGTGGCCTCGTCGACGAACAGGCCTTCGCGCACGAGGATGCCCACGCCGTTATAGGTCTTCTGGCCCGCGAACCAGCTGCGATAGCCGTGCGCCTCGAGTTCGGCACGCGGGAACTTGTCGTCGGTGAGCTTGAGTTCCTGGAGGCAGAGCACGTCGGTCTTGCTCTCGTTGAGCCAGTCGATGACGTGCTGCAGACGGACCTTGAGGGAGTTGACGTTCCACGTTGCGATTTTCATGTGAGGCTCGGTAGGGTGACGGTGTGCATTCGGTGCACTTGGCCGCCATTATCGCCTGCTTCGCCAGGCGGGCAACAGTTGCCTCACCATTGCTCGAGCCACGGCCGCAGATCGAGTTCGTGTGTCCACGCATCGCGCGGCTGCTGGTGCAGTGTCCAGTAGGCGTCGGCGATGTGCTCGGGGTTCAGGATGCCGTCGCGTTCCTTGAGCTTGTAGCGCTCGGGAAAATTCTCGCGGATGAACTCGGTATCGATCGCGCCATCGACAATGATCTGGCCGACGTGAATGCCCTGCGGTCCGAGTTCGCGCGCCATCGACTGGGCGAGGGCGCGCAGCGCGTGTTTCGCGCTTGCGAACGCCGCAAAACCCTCGCGCCCGCGCAGGCTCGCGGTGGCGCCCGTGAAGAAGATCGAACCGCGCTCGCGCGGCAGCATCACTTTTGCGGCTTCGCGACCCATCAGAAACCCGGCGAAGCAGGCCATTTCCCAGACCTTGTGATAGACGCGCGCCGTGGTTTCGGTAATGCCGAAGCGCACGTTCGCGCCGATATTGAAGATCGCCACCTCGATGGGCGCGATGCGCGTTTCGATGTCCGCGAACAGCGCGATCATGTCCTCTTCCTTGCGCGCGTCCGAGCCGAAGGCGTGCGCTTCGCCGCCCTCGGCTTCGATCTGCGCGACGAGCGGCGCGAGCTTGTCGGCATTGCGGCGCGTCACGCACGCAATGTAGCCCTCGCGTGCGAAGCGGCGCGCGATGGCGCCTCCGGTGGCGTCGCCTGCGCCGATTACCAATACGGCTTTCTTTTGCGTCATGGTGCTTGTCTCACTGTCGATTGCAGCGGCCCGGTTTCAGGTATCTTAGGACGTCGGCGCGCTCGGGCAAAGGTGCGCGAATTCACATAGGGGAGACACGATGGCTGACATCAAGGTGCAGTTTCTATTCGACTTCGGCAGTCCTAACGCTTACCTGTGCCACAAGGTGATCGGCGGCATCGAAGCGCGCCGGCAGGTGCGTTTCGAGTATGTGCCGATCCTGCTTGGCGGCCTCTTCAAGCTGAGCGGCAATCGCTCGCCGGCCGAGGCGTTCGCGGACATCGAAAACAAGCGCAAATTCATGATGCTCGAGATGCGGCGCTTCATTGAGCGGCATGGGCTGAGCGCTTATCGGCCCAATCCGCACTTCCCGGTGAATACATTGCAGATCATGCGCGGCGCGATTGCGGCGCAGCGCTTCGGCACGTTCGAGCGCTACGTGGACCGCATGTTCGCGCACATGTGGGAAGAGGGCCTCGAGATGGACGACCCCGCCGTGATCCGCGCGGCGCTGGAGGCGGACGGCCTCGATGCCACGGCATTCGAAACGGCGATTCAGGACGCCGATGTGAAAGCCGCGCTGCTTGCGAACACGCAGTCGGCGTTCGAGCGCGGCGCGTTCGGTTCGCCGACGTTCTTCGTCGGCGAGGAAATGTACTTCGGCAAGGATCAACTGCGCGACGTCGAAGAGGAAATCGCGCGCGTGAAGTCGCACGCGTAAAAGGCGTTGCATCACGAGGCGAGGCGGATGCGGCATGATCGCTCCCGCCTCGCGCTGCGCATCAGAGCGCGGCTTGTTCTACGGATTGTTGCTCGGCTAGCGGCGCGCTCACCACGCCGAGACGCACGCGCGCCGCCTCGTATTCGCGCTTCAAACGCGCGATGAGTTCAGCCGCCGGGACGATGCTCTTTACCGCGCCGATGCCCTGGCCCGAGCCCCAGATGTCCTTCCACGGCTTCACGCGCGTCGAGCCGAAATTCATCGCCGACGGATCCGACTGCGGCAGCGCCTCCGGATCGAGACCACTCGCCACGATGCTCTGGCGCAGATAGTTGCCGTGCACGCCCGTGAAGAGATTCGAGTACACGATATCGCCCGCGCTGCCTTCGACGATCATCTGCTTGTAGGCGTCGACGGCATTCGCTTCACGCGTGGCGATGAACGCCGAGCCGATATAGGCGAGATCGGCGCCCGCCGCCTGCGCCGCGAGAATCGCGTTGCCGTTGCCGATCGCGCCCGACAGCAGCAGGGGGCCGTCGAACCATTCGCGAATCTCGTGGATGAGGGCGAACGGCGAGAGCGTGCCCGCGTGGCCGCCCGCACCGGCGGCCACGGCGATCAGGCCGTCCGCGCCTTTCTCGATGGCCTTCTTCGCGAACGTGTTGTTGATGACGTCGTGCAGCACGATGCCGCCCCATGCGTGGATCGCGTGGTTGACCTCTTCGCGCGCGCCGAGCGACGTGATGACGATCGGAACCTTGTATTGGGCGCACACGCCAAGGTCGTGCTCGAGGCGGTCGTTCGACTTGTGCACGATCTGGTTGACGGCGAAGGGCGCCGCCGGGGCGTCCGGGTGCTTCGCGTTGTACTCGGCGAGTTCGGTGGTGATGCGGTCGAGCCATTCGCCCAGCACGTGCTCGGGCCGCGCATTGAGCGCGGGGAACGAGCCGACGACGCCCGCCTTGCACTGGGCGATCACGAGATCGGGATTCGAAATGATGAAGAGGGGCGAGCCGACGACCGGAATCGACAGGCCGCGGCGCAGCACGGCGGGCAGGGACATCCATATCTCCTAGACTGGGGGCCGCCGGGTGCGGCTGCCCTCGCGTGATTCGATGCGCCGGCGTGCGCGCCGGCTGGCAGATTCAAACATAGCAAAGCCGTCGAAACTATGCAACCAGTTGCATAGATGGAAAATTCGATCCGCAACAGATCCGGTATCGGGCGAGGCGTGGTTTAGAATCGCCGCATGTCGACGCCGCATGCCATCCTCATCGCCTTGCTGGAAAAGCCTTCGTCAGGCTACGACCTCGCGCGCCGCTTCGATCGCGCAATCGGCTACTTCTGGCACGCCACCCATCAGCAGATCTATCGCGAGTTGGGCCGCATGGTCGACGCGGGATGGGTGTCGGTCATCGAGGACGAGACCGCCGCCGCGTCGCGCAAGAAGGTGTATTGCGTATTGCCGGTCGGGCGGGATGAAGTGGCGCGCTGGGTGCGCGAGACCGCGCTCGACCTCGACTCGCGCAACGTGTTTCTGCTCAAGCTGCGCGCCGATGCCGTGATCGGGCCGCTTGGCCTCGCCGAGGAACTCGCGCGGCTCATCGAAGAAAATCGTGCACGGCTCGCGACGTATCGGGAGATCGAGCGGCGCGATTTCGGCGCGGCGTCGCTCACGCGCGGGCAGCAGTTGCAGTACGCGATCCTCAAGGCGGGCATTCATACGCAGGAGATGTGGCTTGCCTGGGCGGAAGAGGTGCGCACGCTGGTGGAACCTTTGCAGGCACAGTGATGTGCCAGGTTGTCCGAAGTAATTCCCGCTGTGTGATCGCCGGCTCGATGATGCCCGAACGCGTGATGTTTCAGTGATGTGAAAAAGACGCTTGACGGAGCGGTCTCTGCACCCTATAATTCTTTTCTCTGACGGACGCGGGGTGGAGCAGTCTGGCAGCTCGTCGGGCTCATAACCCGAAGGTCGTAGGTTCAAATCCTACCCCCGCAACCAAACGTCTTAAGTAGCAAGGCCTCGTGCCAATCAATGAACCCGCTCAAGCGGGTTTTTTGTTTTCTGCATCTCGAAGCAGCCACGAGCGCCATCGCGCTAAGCACCTGCTTCGCTCGCAATCGCCCAATCCACCGCAGCCTGCGCGTGCAACGCGGTCGTGTCGAACACCGGCAGGGCAGAATCGTTCTGCCCGATGAGCAGCGTGATTTCCGTGCAGCCGAGAATGACCGCCTGCGCGCCGCGTGCCGCGAGGTCATCGATCACGCGCTGATACACGCGCCGCGACTGCGCATCGACGTTGCCGTGACACAGCTCGTCGTAGATGATCCGATGCACGTCCGCGCGATCGTGTTCGTTCGGCACGATCGCTTCGATGCCGTGCGCCTCGCGCAATCGTCCCACGTAGAAGTCCTGTTCCATCGTGTAGCGCGTGCCGAGCAGGCCCGCGCGCGCGAAGCCGGCGGCGCGCAACGCCTGGCCGGTCGGGTCCGCGATATGCAGGAAGGGGATCGAAATCGTCGCCTCGATTGCCGCGCGCACGCGGTGCATCGTGTTCGTCGCGAGCAGCACGATATCGGCGCCGCCGCGTTCGAGCTGCTGCGCGGCCTCGGCCATCTGCACGCCTAGCGCGTCCCAGTTGCCCGCGCGCTGGAGCGCTTCGACCTGCGCGAAGTCTACGGTCACCATCAGGCTGCGCGCGTTGTGATGGCCGCCCAGACGCGCCTTGGCGTGGCGGTTCAGCAGCCGGTAATACTCGGCCGACGATTCCCAGCTCATCCCCCCAATCACCCCGATTGTCTTCATCGATTCGTTCCTCACGCTCGTGGCCTGTTCAGTCCGCACGAGTATAGGCCCGCGCAGCCAGCAGTCCAGAGACGGTCCGGCCGATCCGAAGCGGTACGGGAGCCGACAAAGGGCGCGGACACTTGTCTTGAAAATAATACTGTGTTTTTGTACAGTATCGGGACCGTGACCTCGCCTTCTTCCGACCTCGCGCCGCCGCCTGCACCCGACCCGGGGCGCACCGCCGCCGCACTTGCCGCCGCCGCTCGCAAGATCATCCATTGCGACTGCGACTGCTTCTATGCGTCGGTCGAAATGCGCGACGACCCCTCGTTGCGCGGCCGTCCGCTCGCGGTGGGCGGCCGGCCCGACCAGCGCGGCGTGATCGCCACCTGCAACTACGAGGCGCGGCGCTTCGGCATTCATTCGGCGATGTCCTCGGCGCTCGCCATGCGCAAGTGCCCCGAGCTCTTGATCCTGCCCACGGCGATGGAGAAGTACCGCACCGCCTCGCGCGCGATCATGGCGATCTACCGGGACTACACGCCCGACGTCGAACCGCTCTCGCTCGACGAAGCCTATCTCGACGTCACGCGCGCCTCGCGCTGCAAAGGCAGCGCCACGCTGATCGCCGAGGAAATACGCGCGCGCGTGCGCGAAACCGTGGGCGTGACGGTATCGGCCGGCGTCGCGCCGAACAAGTTCATCGCCAAGATCGCCTCGGACTGGAACAAGCCCGATGGCCTCTTCGTCGTGCGTCCGCCTGAAGTCGATGCCTTCATCGCTGCGCTGCCGGTGCGCAAGATTCATGGCGTCGGCAAGGTCACGGCAGCGAAGCTCGAAAACCTCGGGCTCACCACCTGCGCGCAACTGCGCACATGGTCGCTGTTCGACCTGCATCGGCATTTCGGCGTGTTCGGCAAGCGGCTCTACGAACTCGCGCGCGGCCTGGACGACCGGCCCGTGCGCGCCGATCAGGAGCGCAAGTCGGTGAGCGTCGAGACGACCTACGTGGACGATCTGCTCACGCTCGAAGCGTGCAGCGAGGAGCTCCAGCGTCTTGCAGTGCAGCTCGACGCGCGCATCGAACGCGCGGGTTGCGCGCACGCCGTGCGCAAGCTCTTCGTGAAGATCCGCTTCGCCGACTTCCAGCGCACGACGGTCGAGTGTGTGGCCAGTTCCACCGATGTGCGCACCCTGCTGCTGATGCTCGAAAAGGGGCTCGCGCGACGCAAGCTGGCGGTGCGGCTGCTCGGCGTGGGCGTGCGGCTCGAAGAGGAGAGCCCGGCGTTGCGCGGGCAGTTCGCGCTTTTCGACGACGACCCAGCGGAAGACGATGGCCCGAGCGCGCTCGTGTGATGCCTTCGCGTGGAGGGGGCCACGCCGCTGGCGGCGCCATTCTGGCGCCGATAGAATCGACGCGAGCCGAAACGAAAGTGCCACGCCACCACGCCAGAACAAGGAGCCGCAGATGGACCTGATCATTCGCCGCGCGGTGCTCGCGCATGCGCATCCCGCCGGGTATCCCACGGTGGATATCGGCATCGAGGCGGGGCGCATTACCGCGGTGGAGCCGCACCTCGCGACCGGGGCGCGCGAGGAGATCGACGCCGCGGGCGCGCTCGTGAGTGCGCCGTTCGTCGATGCGCATTTCCACATGGACGCCACGCTCTCGTACGGCCTGCCGCGCGTGAATGCATCGGGCACGCTGCTGGAGGGCATCGCGCTGTGGGGCGAGCTCAAGCCGCATCTCACGCAGGAGGCGCTCGTCGAGCGCGCGCTGCAGTACTGCGACTGGGCCGTCGCGCGCGGGCTTCTCGCGATCCGCTCGCACGTCGACGTGTGCGACGCACGGCTACTCGCGGTCGAAGCGCTGCTCGAAGTGAAGCGCCGCGTCGCGTCGTATCTCGATCTCCAACTCGTGGCGTTTCCGCAGGATGGCGTATTGCGCAGCCCCGGTGCATTCGACAATCTCAAGCGCGCGATCGCGATGGGGGTGGACGTGGTGGGCGGCATTCCCCACTCCGAGCGCACGATGGCCGACGGCGCCGAATCGGTGCGCCTGCTCTGCGAGTTCGCCGCCGACAAGGGCCTGCGCGTGGACATGCATTGCGACGAATCCGACGACCCGCTCTCGCGCCACATCGAAACGCTCGCGGCGCAAACGCACCGGTTGGGCCTGCATGGGCGCGTAGCCGGCTCGCATCTCACGTCGATGCATTCGATGGACAACTACTACGTGAGCAAGCTGATCCCGCTCATGCGCGAGTCGGGTGTCGCGGCGATCGCGAATCCGCTCATCAATATCACGCTGCAAGGGCGCGCCGATACCTATCCGAAGCGCCGCGGCATGACGCGCGTGCCCGAGTTGATGGCGGCAGGCGTGACCGTCGCGTTCGGCCATGACTGCGTGATGGACCCGTGGTACAGCTTCGGCTCGGGCGACATGCTCGAAGTCGCGCACATGGGCCTGCACGTCGCGCAAATGACGGGCACCGAGGCCTCGCGCGCCTCGTTCGACGCGGTGACCGTGAATGCCGCGACGATCCTCGGCCTCGAAGGCTACGGCGTGGCGCCCGGTTGCGCGGCGAATCTCGTGGTGCTCGACGCGCGCGATCCCATCGAGGCGATCCGGCTGCGCGCGGCGCGGCTCGCGGTCGTGAGCCGGGGCAGGGTGGTGAGCCGGCAACCCGCGCAGCGCGCGGCGCTTGCACTCGAAGGTCGGCCGCCAAGCGTCGACTTCAGGCTGTATCGATAAAACGCGGGGCAATAAAAAACCGCGTATGGGTTCCACACCCATGCGCGGTTTTAGTTCGGATCGCTTACGAGCGAGTCACGCGTTCACTGCTGTGCCGGCGGCTGCTCCATGCCGTTGTGGCGCAGCAGCGCGTCGATGTTCGGCTCGCGGCCGCGGAAGGCCTTGAACGATTCCATCGCCGGGCGGCTGCCGCCCACTTCCAGAATTTCCTTGCGGTAGCGCGTGCCGGTCGCTTCGTCGAGCACGCTCGACTTCGCGGCCTGCGCGGCTTCCTCGAAGGCTGCATAGGCATCGGCGGAAAGCACTTCGGCCCACTTGTAGCTGTAATAGCCGGCCGCGTAGCCGCCCGCGAAGATGTGGCTGAACGTGTTCGGCCAGCGCGAGAACGATGCCTGCGGAATGACGTGGTAGCGCTCGTTGATCTCGCGTGCGAGGTCGTTCGCGCTCTTGCCCTTCGAAGCGTCGAAGTCCACGTGCAGCGCCATGTCGAACATCGAGAACACGATCTGGCGCAGCGTGCCGAGACCGCTCTGGAAGTTCTTCGCGGCGAGCATCTTGTCGAAGAGTTCGCGCGGCAGCGGCCTGGCGGTTTCGACGTGCGAGCTCATTTCGCGCACTACGTCCCATTCCCAGCAGAAGTTTTCCATGAACTGCGAGGGCAATTCGACGGCATCCCACTCCACGCCGTTGATGCCCGACACGCCCAGTTCGTCCACACGCGTGAGCATGTGGTGCAGGCCGTGACCGAACTCGTGGAAGAGCGTAATGACTTCGTCGTGCGTGAAGCACGCGGGGCGGCCGCCGACCGGCGCCGAGAAGTTGCACGTGAGATACGCGACGGGCGTTTGCACGTCGTTGCCTTCGAGCTTGCGGCGCGAGCGGGCGTCGTCCATCCATGCGCCGCCGCGCTTGCCTTCGCGTGCATAGAGGTCGAGATAAAACTGCGCGACGAGCGTGCCGTCCGCGTTTTCCACGCGGAAGAAACGCACATCGGGATTCCACACCGGCGCGCTGTCCGGGCGGATGCGCACGCCAAAGAGCGTTTCCGTGACCTTGAAGAGGCCCTGCAGCACGAAGTCTTCCGGGAAGTACTGCTTCACTTCATTTTCCGAAAACGAGTAGCGCTTCTGGCGCAGACGCTCGGCGGCGAATGCCATGTCCCACGGCTCGATCTGCGTGAGGCCCAGTTCACTCGTGGCGAACTCGCGCAGCTCTTCCCAGTCCTTTTCGGCGTGCGGGCGCGCGCGCGTGGCGAGGTCTTCGAGGAAGCTCATCACCTGAGCCGGCGTTTCCGCCATCTTCGGCGTGAGCGAGACTTCGGCGAAGTTGTCGTAGCCGAGCATCTTCGCTTCTTCGGCGCGCAGCTTCAGTTGCTCCTCGATGATCGCCGTGTTGTCCCATTCGGCCTTGCCGCCGCCGTAGACGGGGCCCAGCTCGGACGCGCGTGTGACGTAGGCGCGGTACATCGTCTCGCGCATCGCGCGGTTTTCCGAGTACTGCAGCACCGGGAAGTACGAGGGGAAGTGCAGCGTGAACTTCCAGCCTTCCTTGTTCTCGCGCTCGGCGGCTTCGCGCGCGGCGGCGATCACGTCCTCGGGCAGGCCCGCGAGGTCGGCTTCATTCGTGGCATAGAACGCGTAGCCATTGGTCGCGTCGAGCACGTGGTCGGAGAAGGCTTTGGCGAGCGCGGCCTGGCGCTCCTGCAGCTCGGCGAAGCGCGGTTTCTGGTCTTCGGGCAGTTCCGCCCCGGAGAGGCGGAAGTCGCGCAGCGAGTTGTCGAGGATCTTCTTGCGCTCGCCCGAGAGCAGCTCGAACGAGTTGTGATTCGTAATGGCCTTGTACTTCTTGAAGAGCTCGAGATTCTGGCCGACGCTCGACCAGAATTCGGTCACGCGCGGCAGGTTCTCGCCGTGGGCGGCGCGCAGCTCCGGCGTGTCGGCGACGGCGTTCAGGTGGCCGACCACGCCCCAGGCGCGCGAAAGCGGCTCGCTGGCGCGCTCGACCGGCTCGACCACGTCGCTCCATTGCGCGGGCGTCATGGGTTGCGCGGCGCGCTCGACCGCGGCCTTCGCGTTCGCGAGCAGGACGTCGAGCGCGGGCGTCACGTGTTCGGGGCGGATTTCGCCAAAGCGCGGCAGTCCGGTGAAGTCGAGGAGCGGATTGTCGGAGGGGGTAGTAGCCATGATGCTTCCTGTTCCTGTCTGTCGCGGGTTAGTGGACCGGGGCGCGGCATGCGCGCGCCCGATAGCCAGAGTATTGGGGCGCCAGGCGCGCTTTCCAACCGGGTTATCCGAGCAAATTAACAGATGTCGGGGGGCGGTGCCGCAATCGCGGCTGTACTCGTTCAGGCGGGCGGCGCCGCAAAAAGAAAGCGGCCCGTGGTGGGCCGCTTCGGGAACGTCATGCCGCGACGCGGCGTCGCGTGCTGCTTACGCGCCTGCCGCGCGCTCCGCGGCTTCGATCGTGTTCACGAGGAGCATCGTGATGGTCATCGGGCCGACGCCGCCCGGCACCGGCGTGATGAAGCCGGCCACGTCCTTCAGGCCCGCAAAATCGACGTCGCCGCAGAGCTTGCCGTTGTCGTCGCGATTCATGCCCACGTCGATCACGGTCGCGCCGGGCTTGACCATGTCGGCGCTCAGCACGTTGCGCTTGCCCACCGCGGCGACCACGATGTCGGCGTCGCGCGTGTGCTTCGCGAGGTCGCGCGTCTTGCTGTGGCAGATCGTGACCGTCGCGCCCTTTTCGAGCAGCAGGAGCGCCATCGGCTTGCCGACGATGTTCGAGCGGCCGATCACCACGGCGTTCGCGCCTTCGAGCGGGATCTCGTATTCCTCGAACATCTTCATCACGCCATAGGGCGTGCAGGGGCGAAAGAGCGGCTGGCCCGTCATGAGCGCGCCCGCGTTGGCGACGTGAAAGCCGTCCACGTCCTTCTCGGGCGCGATGGCTTCGATCACCTTGTGGCTGTCGATGTGCTTCGGCAGCGGCAACTGCACGAGAATGCCGTTGATTTTCGGGTCGCGGTTCAACTCGTCGATGCGCTTGAGCAGGTCGGCTTCGGAAAGCGAGTCGGGATAGCGGTCGTACGACGAGTAGAGGCCGTTGTCCTCGCAGGCCTTGACCTTGTTGCGCACGTAGACCTCGCTTGCCGGATTGTCGCCGACCAGCACGACGGCGAGTCCCGGCTGATGGCCGCGGGCGGTGAGGGCGGCGGCGCGCGTAGCGACTTGCGCGCGCAGTTTCCTGGAGAGGGCGTTGCCGTCGATGATAGTGGCAGTCATGGTCGGTCGGGGTCGAGAGTGGGCTATGCGGGCTCGTGTGGGCGCGAGCGCTGGCGCGCGTGGGCGGGCGCCATTCGAAGGCCGATATTATACCCGCGCAGCGGCCGTGCTCCTGCCTGAACGGACGATGGGGGGCGGAAAGAGGGTCGCGGCGAGACGCCGGCGGCAGCATGCGCGCGCCGTGGGTGCGCATGCATGCTGCCGGAGAAAGACGTGCTTACTGCTGCGCTTGTTGCGGCTTGTTGGAGAGCGCCAGTCGCAGCAGGTCGGCGACCGTGTTGACGTTGAGCTTCTCCATGATGTTGGCGCGGTGCGCCTCCACCGTCTTGATGCTGATCCCGAGGTCGTCGGCGATCTGCTTGTTCAGGCGGCCCGCGATGATGCGCTCGAGCACCTGGTGCTCGCGCGCCGTGAGCTTGCCGAGGCGTTCGGCGGCCGCGCGCTGTTGCTGCACGTTGGTGCTTTCGTTGCGCGCCTTGTCGAGCATGCGCTCCACCAGCTTGCGCAGCTCGGCTTCGTCGAAGGGCTTCTCGATGAAGTCCATCGCGCCCTTCTTCATGGTCGAAACGGCCATCGGCACGTCGCCGTGGCCCGTCACGAAGATGATCGGCAGCGAGGCGTTTTCGGCGATCAGACGTTCCTGCAGTTCGAGGCCGCTCATGCCTTGCATGCGCACGTCCAGAATCATGCAGGCGATCTGCCCGGCTTGTTGCGCCGGCTGGTACGCCTCGAGGAACTCCTCCGCGCTGTTGAAACACTGGACGCGGTAGCCGTTCGCTTCGAGGAGCCAACGCAGGGAATCTCGTACGGCCTCGTCGTCATCGACAACAAAGACGGTTTCCTGGGTGGTGACTGGGCTGTTCATGGCTCTCCCGTAACGGTTTGTGGAGTCGGTTCGTCGGTGTTCCGCGAGGGGGTGTCCGATTCGCCGATAGGCAGACTGCAATGGAACGTTGCGCCGCTGATGTGGCCGTCGGATTCGACGTTGTTGACCACCCAGAGACGCCCGCGGTGCGATTCGATGATGGAACGGCAGATGTTCAGGCCCATGCCCATGCCGTCCGACTTGGTGCTGTAGAAGGGTTCGAAGAGACGCTCGGCCGTGGCTTCGTCGACGCCGGGGCCTTGATCGACCACGCTGATGCAGACGTTGCCGCCTTCGCGCTTCACGATCACGCGGATCACCGGGTCGATCGCATTCGGGCGCGCTTCGGCCATGGCTTCCGCGGCGTTCTTCAAGAGGTTGACGAGCACCTGTTCGATCAGCACCGGATCGACGTAGATCACGGGCATGCGCGAGCGCATGTCGGTCACGATGCGGATGCGGCGCTTGCGCGCCTCGATTTCGGCGAGACCCACCGCGTCGGCGACGATGTCGGCTACGCGCGTGGCCTGCCGCTTGGGCTCGGAGCGTTTCACAAACTCGCGGATGCGCTTGATGATCATGCCCGCGCGCACGGCTTGCTGCGCCGTTTTCTCGAGCACGGGCAGCAGGTTGTCGGGCGCGGCACGGCCCGACTTCACGAGCGCGACGGTGCCCGAGGCATAATTGTTGATCGCGGCGAGCGGCTGGTTCAGCTCGTGCGCGAGCGACGAGGCCATTTCGCCCATCGTCATCAGGCGGCTCGTGAACTGGAGCTTTTCGTCCTGCTGGCGAGCCAGTTCCTGCGCCTGCTTGCGCGTGGTGATGTCGGTCGCGATCTGCATCTGCGCGAGGTGGCCGTCCACCCACTGGATGTACTGGCGGCGCACTTCGAACCACTTCTGGATGCTCTCGACATAGACCTCCTGCGCGTCCGCCGTGCTCTCGGTGAGCGCGGTGGCGGGCAGGCCGGCGAAGGCGTCGACCATGTCGATCGAATCGGAAGAGGCGCTCGCCGAATCGAAGCCGCCGCCGCCCGCGAGTTCCAGATGGCCGTCCGGGCGGATGCCGAAGAGGTGGCGGTAGTAGCGGTTCGCAAACAACAGTTCGGCTTCGTCGGCGGCGAGCACCGAGACGGCGGCGTCGAGGCTTTCCAGCACGGTGGTGAAGCGCTCGTGCGCGGCGGCGAGTTCTTCGCGTGCGCGCTTGGGCTCCGTGATGTCGGTCATCGACGACATCCAGCCAGTCTGGCGGCCCGAGCTGTCGATGAGCGGCGAGACATAGAGGCGCGCATGGAACTGCGAGCCGTCCTTGCGCCGCACGCGCAGTTCGAACCCCGAGGAGGGCGCCTTGCCACGCAGCGTCATGTCGAGCTGGCGCTGCATTTCGGGGTAGGCGTCGCGCGGCCAGTAGGGGAACGGTGCGTTCTTGCCCACGAGGTCGCTTTCGTCCCAGCCGGTCATGCGGCAGAACGCCGGGTTCACGTGCGTGATGCGGCCGTGCATGTCGAGCACGCGCATGCCGATCAGCACCGAGTTTTCCATCGCGCGGCGGAAGAACGCCTCCGCATAGAGTGCCTGCTGCGCCTCGAAGCGCTGGCGCGTGTGCTTCCAGAGGCTCCAGAGGCTCCACAGCACGAAACACGACAGCCCCGCGACCAGCCACACGAGCGTGTTGTTCGTGAAGTTGGTCATCTGCGGATACGAGTACACGCGTACCGACACGCCCTGGCCGGGCGGATCGAGCGGCAGGTCGTAATAGACGTCGCGCGGCAGGCGCGGGCGCGTCGAGGTCGTGGCGAGCTCGCGGTTGTTCGCGTCGAGGATCGAAATCTTGTACTTGGCCGACAGCTCAGATGGGATGTCGTGCTTCAGGATGCCTTCGACCGAAAACACGGCCGCGATCGACCCAAGAAATTCACGATCGCGGTATACCGGCGTTTGCAGCGTGATGTAGCCGTTACCGACGTCGTCGTAAATAAGCGGCGAATACACCTGGCGGCGCGTGGCGCGCGCCTCGGCGAAAGCGGCCTTCACGGCCTCGTCCATTTGCGCGTCGTTGGGCTTCGCGAGGCGCTGGCCGAAGACCGGCATCGCCGTGTTGGGCCAGCGCGGCGCCTCCTGGCTCGTGTACCAGTTGAGATAGAGGATCTCCGGATGGCCCTGCATGATGTCCGTGGTGGACGTCTGGAAATACTGCGGATCGCTGTGGCCCGCGGCGAGGTCGCGAGCGAGCGCCTGCAACTGCTCCTGCGCGCCTGTCATGGATAGCCGGATCTGCTGCTGGGCCCATGCGACGTTGCGGTAGAGCGTGTCTTCCTGCTGCTGTTGCTCGCGGCGGTTCAGGCTCCACAAGATCAGGCTCATGACGATCAGGAACACGAGGATCGACAGGAGCGGCGTCAGCAAATAGGAATTCGACCACCAGGGTCCGTGGTGCCAGCGAGACGGCGACGACTCGCCGGGCGTTCCGGGCGGCCGCGCCGAGCGTGCGAAAAGCCGTTCGGTCAACATGGCAAGGATTGTAGCTCAGCGTAAGACACGGAAATGCCGCGAAAAAAGCCGTAAATCGCCGATAAACAGGTGCAAACTGGCCGTTATCGGCTCAAGGGCGCGAACGATTAAGCGTGCGCTGCAGCAATTTTTCGCATTATAAAATCGCATCTCGCAATTCGAAAATTTTGTTGCGCAATGGTCAGGGGGGTCATTACAATCGCCCCGAAGCTGCTGCGGTTGGCCCGGTCACGTCTTAAGCGTTGCCGCCCGCATGGTCCGATCAACAGCGTTCCCCTATATTCAGGAGACGAGCATGTCCGCTGTACCCGACGAAGTCCTCAAGTACGTTGCCGCCGACAAGGACGAGGATCCCCAGGAAACCGCCGAATGGCTTGAAGCGCTGGACGGCGTCATTTCGACTGTCGGCCCTGATCGCGCCCACTACCTGATCGAAAAGCAGATCGAATTCGCCCGTGTGCACGGCGAGCATCTGCCGTTCTCGGCGAACACGCCGTACATCAACACGATCCCCGTCGCCAACCAGGCCAGGAACCCGGGCGACCAGGACATCGAACACCGCATCCGCTCGTACACGCGCTGGAACGCCATGGCCATGGTGCTGCGCGCGGGCAAGCACACGAACGTGGGCGGCCACATCGCTTCGTTCGCATCGGCGGCCACGCTCTATGACGTCGGCTACAACCACTTCTGGCGCGCGCCTTCCGCCGAGCATGGCGGCGACCTCGTGTTCGTGCAGGGCCACTCGTCGCCGGGCGTCTACTCGCGCGCGTTCCTGCTCGGCCGCCTGACCGAAAAGCAGCTCGACAACTTCCGCCAGGAAGTGGGCGGCGAGGGCATCTCGTCGTACCCGCACCCGTGGCTCATGCCGGACTTCTGGCAGTTCCCGACCGTCTCGATGGGTCTCGGCCCGATCATGGCGATCTACCAGGCGCGCTTCATGAAGTACCTGCAGGCGCGCGGCATTGCCAAGACCGACGGCCGCAAGGTCTGGGCCTTCCTCGGCGACGGCGAAACGGACGAGCCGGAATCGCTCGGCGCGATCGGCATGGCCGGCCGCGAGCGTCTGGACAACCTCGTGTTCGTCATCAACTGCAACCTGCAGCGCCTCGACGGCCCGGTGCGCGGTAACGGCAAGATCATCCAGGAACTCGAAAGCGAGTTCCGCGGCGCCGGCTGGAACGTCGTCAAGGTCATCTGGGGCAGCCGCTGGGACGCGCTCTTCGCACGCGACAAGTCGGGCGCGCTGATGCGCCGCATGATGGAAGTGGTCGACGGCGAGTACCAGACGTACAAGTCGGAGTCGGGCGCGTTCGTGCGCGAGCACTTCTTCAATACGCCGGAACTGAAGGCGCTGGTCGCCGACTGGTCCGACGACGACATCTGGAACCTGAACCGCGGCGGCCATGACCCGCACAAGATCTACGCGGCATTCCACGAAGCTTCGAACTCGAAGGGCCAGCCGACCGTCATCCTCGCGAAGACGATCAAGGGCTACGGCATGGGCGAAGCCGGCCAGGCCATGAACATCACCCACCAGCAGAAGAAGATGCAGGTGGATCAGCTCAAGAAGTTCCGCGACCAGTTCCGCCTGCCGATCACGGACGAGCAGATCGTCGACGTGCCGTACCTCACGTTCGAAGAAGGCTCGAAGGAACTCGAGTACATGCGCCAGAAGCGCATGGACCTCGGCGGTTATCTCCCGGCTCGCCGCCAGAAGGCCGAGTCGCTGCCGGTGCCGGCGCTCGACGCATTCGAGCCGCTGCTCAAGGGCACGGGCGAAGGCCGCGAGATCTCCACGACGATGGCGTTCGTGCGGATCCTGAACATCCTGCTGAAGGACAAGGCGCTCGGCAAGCGCGTCGTGCCGATCGTGCCGGACGAGTCGCGTACCTTCGGTATGGAAGGCCTGTTCCGCCAGATCGGCATCTGGAATCAGCAAGGCCAGAAGTACGTGCCGGAAGATTCCGACCAGCTGATGTTCTACAAGGAATCGGAAACCGGTCAGATCCTGCAGGAAGGCATCAACGAAGCCGGCGGCATGTCGGACTGGATCGCAGCTGCGACGTCGTACTCGACGCACGGCGAGATCATGATCCCGTTCTACATCTTCTACTCGATGTTCGGCTTCCAGCGTATCGGCGACCTGGCCTGGGCCGCAGGCGACATGCGCTCGCGCGGCTTCCTGCTGGGCGGCACGGCGGGCCGTACCACGCTCAACGGCGAAGGTCTGCAGCACGAAGACGGCCACTCGCTCCTGTGGGCGGCTTCGGTGCCGAACTGCGTGAGCTACGACCCGACGTTCGGCTATGAACTCGCGGTCATCATGCAGGACGGTCTGCGCCGCATGGTGCAGGACCAGGAAGACGTGTTCTATTACGTCACGGTGATGAACGAGAACTACGAGCACCCGGCGATTCCGCAGGGCGAGAGCGTGGCGGCCGACATCATCAAGGGCATGTACTCGTTCCGCAAGGCCGACGCGAACGCCAAGGCGCCGCGCGTTCAGCTGATGGGCGCGGGCACGATCTTCAACGAAGTGATCGCGGCCGCTGACCTGCTGAAGAACGACTGGGGCGTCGAAGCCGATCTCTGGAGCGTGCCGAGCTTCACCGAACTCGCTCGCGAAGGTCATGAAGTCGAGCGCTGGAACCTGCTGCACCCGAGCGAGCCGCGCCGCGAATCGCACGTCGAGAAGCTGCTCAAGGGCACGCAAGGTCCGATCATCGCTTCCACCGACTACGTGCGCGCGCTGGTCGACCAGATCCGCGGTCTGGTGCCGCGCAAGTTCGTGGTGCTCGGCACCGACGGCTTCGGCCGTTCGGACACGCGTGAGAAGCTGCGTCACTTCTTCGAAGTCGATCGTTACTGGACCACGGTTGCAGCGCTCAATGCGCTCGCAGACGAAGGCAAGATCGAGCGCAAGGTGGTTGGCGAGGCGATCGCCAAGTACAACCTCGATCCGTCCAAACCCAACCCGATGACCGTCTAACCCATCACCCCTGTGCATGGCATGTGCGCCTCCCCGAAACGGGGAGGCGTGTCGTATGCGGCCCCGGAGACACTAACAATGAGTCAAGCGATCGAAGTCAAGGTGCCGGACATCGGCGATTACAAGGACATTCCTGTGATCGAGGTGCTGGTGAAGGCGGGCGATACCGTCGAAAAAGAGCAGTCCCTCATCACGCTCGAGTCGGACAAGGCGACCATGGACGTGCCGAGCCCGGCGTCGGGCACGGTCAAGGAAGTGAAGGTCAAGGTCGGCGATAACGTGTCGGAAGGCTCGCTCGTGCTGGTGCTGGACGGCGCCGGTGCAGGCGCTGCGCCCGCCGCTCCCGCGCCCGCCGCGAAGGCAGAGAAGGCCGCTCCTGCCGCCGCGCCCGCGCAGGCGGCTGCGCCGGCCCCCGCTGCAGCGCCCGCCGCAAGCGGCGGCGTGCAGTCGGTCAAGGTCCCCGACATCGGCGACTACAAGGACGTACCGGTCATCGAGATCGGCGTGAAGGTCGGCGACCGCGTCGAGAAGGAGCAGTCGCTCGTCACGCTCGAATCGGACAAGGCGACGATGGACGTGCCGAGCCCCGTGGCCGGCGTCGTCAAGGAAATCAAGGTCAAGGTCGGTGACAACGTGTCGGAAGGCACCGAGATCGTCGTCGTCGAAGCAGAAGGCGCCGCGGCACCCGCCGCCGCACCGGCTGCGAAGCACGTCGAAGAGCCGTCGGACGCGCCCCAGCAAGCGCCGGCCAAGGCTGCCGCCGCAGCGCCTTCGGCACTCGCGCAGGCGCCGATCATTCCGGCAGGCGAAGGCGGCTCGAGCCGTCCGAGCCATGCCTCGCCGTCCGTGCGCAAGTTCGCGCGCGAACTCGGCGTGGACGTTGCCCGTGTCACGGGTACGGGTCCGAAGGGCCGCATCACCCAGGACGACGTCACCGCGTTCGTGAAGGGCGTGATGACGGGCGCGCTCGCAGCGCCGGCCGGCGCCGCAGCCGCACCGGCTGCGGGCGGCGCGGGCCTGAACCTGCTGCCGTGGCCGAAGGTCGACTTCACGAAGTTCGGCCCGATCGACACGCAGCCGCTGTCGCGCATCAAGAAGATCT
>NZ_JBMIQH010000030.1:0-103642 GCF_056155635.1 Paraburkholderia sp. BR10141
GCCTCGAGTGCGCGCGCGTCGAGCGCTGCTTCGGCGTCTTCACCCGCAACAGGCACTTCAGGCACGTGCGGGAACCTGCCCGAGCGCAGCGCAGCGTTCGCCGCATGGCTCACCAGCCAGACTGTCGTCGACATGCTTTTCCTTATGCTTCACTACTCTTTGGCTGACATCCGGGCCGCGGCCGGCCGCCGCAGCGCGTAGAATACAGGCTCCACGACACGCGGAAGCCGGTGCAAGTCCGGCGCGGTCGCGCCACTGTAACTGCTTGCCGTCGAAAACATCGAAGCAACGGAAGTCAGACCTGCGCGTCGTGAACCACTCTTTCAACGACCAGCGGGGCGCGTAACCCCAGGAGAAGTCAGCATGTCCGAAACCTCATTCCCCTTGCAGCACGCCCCGGCCGCGCCGGCGCCCATTGCGCTGCGAGACATCCTGCCCTGGGCGATCTTCGGCGGCCTGATGCTGCTGCTGGCTCTGTACTTCGTGGGCGCCGAGCAGGGCGCCACGGCGATCTTCCCGGGCATGTACGTCCACGAGTTCGTTCACGACGGCCGCCATCTGCTCGGCTTCCCCTGCCACTGACCGGGAGCTGACCATGGTTGGCAAGTTGCTGGTGCGCGGCATGCTCGCAGGCATCGCCGCGGGACTTCTCACGTTCGGCTTCGCGAAGATCGCGGGCGAGCCCCAGGTCGATCAGGCGATCTCCTTCGAGGAGAAAGCCGACGCCGCGAAGGGCGAAGCGCCCGAGCCCGAAATCGTCAGCCGCAAGACCCAGGCGAGCGTCGGTCTCTTCACTGGCGTGATGGTCTATGGCGCGTCGATCGGCGGACTCTTTGCGCTCGTCTTCGCGTATGCCAATGGTCGCGTGGGGCGTCTTTCGCCGCGCGCGCTCTCGGCCTGGCTCGCGCTCGCCGCATTCGTCGCGATCTACCTGGTGCCGAACATCAAATATCCGGCGAATCCACCGTCGGTCGGCGACCCGGAGACGATCGGCTATCGCACCGGGCTCTTCTTCCTGATGATCGCGATCTCGATCGCCGTGTCGGTGTTCTCGCTCAAGGTGCGCGCCGCGTTCGTGCCGCGCCTTGGCCTCTGGAACGCTTCGATCGTGGCGCTCGTGCTGTTCGTCGTCGTGATCGGCGCGATCCAGCTCGCGTTGCCGACGATCAACGAGGTGCCCGCCGCGTTCCCGGCCGTGCTGCTGTGGAAGTTCCGCACGGTGTCGATCGGCATGCAGGTCATCCTCTGGACCACGATCGGCCTGCTGTTTGGCGCGCTCGCCGAAAAGCTGCCTGGCGCGAACGCCCGTGCGGGCAGCGCACACGGCACGCAAACGCGCGCCGCTTAAGCTCCGCTGGGGTCGCCGGGGCGCACGCCGCGCGCCTATCGAAAAAGCGACCCCAAACTTGCGTAAATGCCCCGCGCGCCTCGCGTGCCGGGGCATTTTGTTTCGCCTTTCAAAAGCTCCGCGCCCGCGGCTGTGCGGGCCTGATCCGCACGCGCCGACGCGTCGCGCGGCAATGCTGCACCGCAATATCCGCGCCGCACGAGTTTGAGCAATCCATTTTGCACTGAGACGATCCGCGCCAGTTCATCGGTTTCAGCGGCGCTCAGGTGCCGCGCGAGGCCGCCCGAAACGACAAAACAACTTTGTTCCGGAGACGCGCGTGATCCTTTACGGCTTTGGCCCGGTGCTGCTCGCCGGCACGATCCAGACCATCGAACTTTCGCTCCTCTCGCTCGGCGTGGCCGTGCTGCTCGGTCTGGCTGGCGCGGCGGCCAAGCTCTCGTTCAACCGGCCGCTCGCCGCCGTGGCGACCGCCTACACGACGCTGATCCGCTCGGTGCCCGACCTCGTGCTGATGCTGCTGCTCTTCTACAGCATCCAGATCGGCGTGAACGAGGCCACCGACGCGCTCGGCATGGCGCAGATCGATATCGATCCGTTCGTGGCCGGCGTCGTCACGCTCGGCTTCATTTACGGCGCGTACTTCACCGAAACGTTCCGCGGCGCGTTTCTCGCGGTGCCGCGCGGCCAGCTCGAAGCGGGGCACGCCTACGGCATGAGCGGCGCGCGCGTATTCGCCCGCATCCTCTTCCCGCAGATGATGCGTTTCGCGCTGCCCGGCATCGGCAACAACTGGCAGGTGCTCGTGAAGGCAACGGCGCTCGTGTCGATCATCGGTCTCGCCGATGTCGTGAAGGCCGCCCAGGACGCGGGCCGCAGCACCTTCAACCTGTTCTTCTTCCTCGTGATCGCGGCGCTCATCTATCTCGCGATCACCACGCTCTCGAACTTCGCGCTCGTCTGGCTCGAACGCCGCTATTCGGTGGGCGTGCGTCACGCGCAACTGTGAGGACAAGGCCGTCATGAACGAAATCATCCAGCAATTCGGCCGCGCGTTCCTCTACTGGGACGGCGAGCATGTCTCGGGCCTCGCGATGACGCTGTGGCTGCTCGTGATCTCCGTCTCCTTCGGGTTCGTGTGCGCGGTGCCGCTCGCCGTGGCGCGCGTCTCGAGCCGCCGCTGGCTCTCGCTGCCGGTGCGCTTCTACACCTACGTGTTTCGCGGCACGCCGCTCTACGTGCAGTTGCTGCTCATCTACACGGGCGTGTACAGTCTCGCATTCATCCGTTCGGAGCCGCTGCTCGACGCGTTCTTTCGCAGCGGCCTGAATTGCGCGGTGCTCGCCTTCGCGCTCAACACTTGCGCGTATACGACGGAGATTTTCGCGGGTGCGATTCGCGCGACCACCCACGGCGAAGTGGAAGCGGCGCGCGCCTACGGCATGAGCCCGTTCACGATGTACTGGCGCGTGATCCTGCCTTCGGCGCTGCGCCGCGCACTGCCGCTGTACAGTAACGAAGTGATCCTGATGCTGCACGCGACCACGGTGGCCTTCACCGCGACGGTGCCCGACATCCTCAAGGTCGCGCGCGACGCCAACTCGGCCACCTACCGCTCGTTCGAGTCGTTCGGCCTCGCGGCGCTGATCTACTGTGCGGTATCGTTCGTGCTGGTGGCCGCGTTCCGCCGCGCCGAAAAACGCTGGCTCGGCCATCTCGCCGTGCGCACCCGCTGATTCACCGGAAACTGGAGACCATCTTGGCTCAGACGCAATCCTCAGATAGCAAGCTCGTCGCGCGCGACATCCACAAGCGCTACGGCGACAACGAGGTGCTCAAGGGCGTCTCGCTCGACGCGAAGAAGGGCGACGTGATCAGCATCATCGGCGCGAGCGGCTCGGGCAAGAGCACCTTCCTGCGCTGCATCAATTTCCTCGAGAAGCCGAACGCGGGCGAGATCGTCGTGGACGGCGAGGCCGTGCGCACGAAGGCGGGCCGCAACGGCGACCTCGACGTGGCCGATCACAAGCAGTTGCAGCGCATCCGCACCAAGCTCGCGATGGTGTTCCAGCACTTCAACCTCTGGTCGCACATGAACGTGCTCGAGAACGTGATGGAAGCGCCTATCCACGTGCTGGGCGTGCCGCGCAAGGAAGCCGAGGACCGCGCGCGGCAGTATCTGGAGAAAGTGGGCCTCGCGCCCCGCGTGGAGAAGCAATATCCGTCGCATCTTTCGGGCGGCCAGCAGCAGCGCGTGGCGATTGCGCGCGCGCTCGCGATGCATCCCGACGTGATGCTGTTCGACGAACCGACTTCGGCGCTCGACCCCGAACTCGTGGGCGAAGTGCTCAAGGTGATGCAAAAGCTCGCCGACGAGGGCCGCACGATGATCGTCGTCACCCACGAAATGGGCTTTGCGCGCAACGTCTCGAATCATGTGATGTTCCTGCACCAGGGGCGCACGGAGGAGGAGGGCGCGCCCGCCGATGTGCTCGGCGCGCCGAAGAGCGATCGTCTGCGCCAGTTCCTCTCCGGCAGTCTCAAGTAAGCGGCGCGTTCAGTCTCGCGCCGCGTCTTGCCGATGGTCCGTTCCGCCGCTCTTCCTCCCGCTTCAGTTCCGGCCGCCGCGCCCGGGGGCCAGGCGCCGCTCGCGCGCGCCGGCCGCACGACCCAGGTGGCGATCGTCGCGCTCCCGCCGGTTTCGATGTCGGGCGTGGGCCCGATCGTCGACGCGCTCAATCTCGCGAACGAGATCGACGGCCGCGCGCTGTACCGCTGGCAGATGTGCTCATGGAACGGCCGCCCTGTGCCGCTCGCGGGCGGCGCGCAGTGGCCCGCCGACTGCGCGTTCGGCGACGCCGTTTCGGCCGACTGGCTCATCGTCGTGACCGAGCGCTACCAGCAGTTCGCCGACTACCGGCTCTTCCTCGCGAGTCTCGCGCGCGTGGGGCAGCGCACGCCGCTCGTCACGGGCATTCACCATGGCATCTGGTGGCTCGCGATGGCGGGGCAGTTGCAGGGCTACCGCGTGGCCGCGAACTGGGAGACCTTCCAGCAGTTCGCCGAGCAGTTCGAGCGCACCATCGTCACGCAGCACATCTACGAAATCGACCGCGACCGCGCGACCTGCTCGGGCGGCCAGGCCACGCTCGACTTCATGCTCGCGATGATCGGCCGCGACCACGGCCCGGAACTCGCCGAGCGCATCGCCGACGCGCTGGGCGCGAGCACGCTGCGCAGCGGCGACGAGCGCCAGCGCATTCCGTTCGTGACCGCGCCCGGCGAGCGGCACCCGCGCCTGAACGACGCGCTCAAGCTGATGGAGGCGAATATCGAGGACCCGCTCACGACCGACGAGATCGCGAATCTCGTGGGTGTGTCGCGTCGTCAGCTCGAACGGCTCTTTCGCCAGTACCTCGGCGCGATGCCGTCGAAGTACTACCTGGGCCTGCGTCTTGCCAAGGCGCGCTCGCAGTTGCAGCGCACCAGCAAGTCGGTGGTGCAGATCAGTCTCGCGTGCGGGTTTTCGTCGGCTGCGCATTTTTCGAATGCGTATCGCGAGCGTTTCGGCGTGACGCCGCGCGAGGATCGCCGCAACTGGATCGAGCGCCAGCACGGCGGAGCCGCCGCCGAGCCGCGCGCGGGCGCGCTCGTGGAGCCCCCGGAAGTCCAGTGAAACTGGCCGCGGCGCAGCAAACGCGCGGACTTGCAGGTTCCGTACGAAAAAACGCGTCGCGCCTGCGCAAGACGTTTGCCGCGAGCTTGCCTACACTGCACAGGTGTCGACGGGACCTGGCGCTTGAGCGCTTGGTCCCGTCTCATGCAAAGCCAACTAAGCGAAAGGGCGCGGCCCGAACGCACACCGACCCCGAATTCGACACGCACTGAGTAATAGAGGAATCGCCATGAACGACCAGACTGTGAGCCGCAAGACCTTCGACGAAGTGATGGTGCCGTGTTTCTCGCCCGCGCCGTTCGTGCCGGATCGCGGTGTCGGCTCGCGCGTGTGGGACACCGAGGGCCGCGATTACATCGACTTCGCCTGCGGCATCGCCGTGACCTCGCTCGGCCACGCGCATCCGGAGCTGCTGCGCGTGCTGCAGGAGCAGGGCAGCAAGCTCTGGCACATCGGCAACGGCTACACCAACGAGCCGGTGCTGCGTCTCGCGCGCCAGCTCGAAGCGCTCACGTTCGCCGACCGCGCGTTTTTCGCGAACTCGGGCGCGGAGGCCAATGAGGCGGCGCTCAAGCTCGCACGCCGCGTGGCCTTCGATCGGCACGGCGCCGACAAGTTCGAGATCGTCTCGTTCACGCAGTCGTTCCACGGCCGCACGTTCTTCACCGTGAGCGTGGGCGGCCAGCCCAAGTATTCGGAAGGCTTTGGCCCCGTGCCGGGCGGCATCACGCATCTGCCGTACAACGACATCGAAGCGGCCACGCGCGCCATCGGCGCGCAGACCTGCGCCGTGATCGTCGAGCCGGTGCAGGGCGAGGGCGGTGTGATTCCCGCCGATCCCGCGTTCCTGCGCGCGCTGCGCGAGGCGTGCGATGCGCACGGCGCGCTGTTGATTTTCGACGAAGTGCAAACGGGCGTGGGCCGCACGGGCCACTTCTATGCCTACGAAGAGACGGGCGTCACGCCCGACATCCTCACGACGGCCAAGGCGCTCGGCAACGGCTTCCCGATCGGCGCGATGCTCACGACCGAAGCGATTGCCGCCCACTTCAAGGTGGGGGTGCACGGCACGACCTATGGCGGCAATCCGCTGGGCGCCGCGCTCGCGGGCAAGGTGGTCGAGCTCGTGAGCGATCCGGCGCTGCTGGCGGGCGTGCGTGCACGCGGCGAAGCGATTCGCGGCAAGCTCGCGAAACTCAACGAGCGTTTCGACATGTTCAAGGAAGTGCGCGGCAAGGGGCTCTTGATCGGCGCCGAACTGAATGCGCGCTTTGCGGGCCGCGCCAAGGACTTCAACGGGGCGGCCGCGAATCGCGGCGTGATGATGCTGATTGCCGGGCCGGACGTGCTGCGCTTCGCGCCCTCGCTCATTATTCCCGAAGCGGACCTCGACGAAGGCTTTGCGCGCTTCGAGCAGGCCTGCGCAGATGTGATCGGCGCACGCTAAATCGCAACCCAGCCGCAACCCAGCCGCAACCCAGCGCACACACAGGACCGACGATGCTATTCGTTCGCCCCGCCAGGCTTTCCGATCTCGACGCGATCGCCCACATGGCGCGTACCGCGCAGCCGGTGCTGCATTCGCTGCCGCACGACCGCGCGGCGCTCGAAGCGCGCATCGCGCTTTCCGAGGATTCATTTCGCGCGGACGTGGACTTCCCCGGTGAGGAGTTCTATCTGTTCGTGCTCGAAGACACCGCCACCGGGCGGCTCGTTGGCACCTCGAGCATCGTGGCGGCGGCCGGCTACGCCGAGCCGTTCTACGCGTTTCGCAACGACGCGCTCATTCACGCATCGCGCGAGCTGCACGTGAACCGCAAGATTCACGCGCTCACGATGTCGCACGAACTCACGGGCAAGAGCCGCCTCGCGGGCTTCTACATCGAGCCGACGCTGCGCGGCGACGCGGCCGCGCATCTCATGTCGCGCGCACGCATGATGTACGTCGCGATGAACCGCCGGCGCTTCACGCCCGAAGTGTTCTCGCTGCTGCTCGGCGTGACCGACGAGACGGGCGCCTCGCCCTTCTGGGAAGCCGTGGGGCGCAAGTTCTTCGGGCGCGACTTCAAGGACATCGAACTCGCCTCGGGCGGACGCAGCCGCACCTTCATCGCCGAGGTCATGCCGGCTTATCCGCTCTATGTGCCGCTGCTGCCGGAGCCGGCGCAGCGTGTGCTCGGCGAGCCCGATCCGAGCGCCTTGCTCGCTTACGAGATCCATCTGGAAGAGGGCTTCGAGCCGGATCGTTACGTCGATATTTTCGATGCGGGCCCGGTGCTGACCGCGCAGGTGGACCGCACGGCCTCGGTCGCCGGCAACGAGACGCGCACGGTGCGTGAAGCGGCGGGCGCTACGAACCTGGAAGGCGCGGCGTATCTGGTCGCGAGCCAGCGCGGGGGCGAGTTCCGCTGCGTGCTCGCGACGCTGCCCGAAAGCGAGAAGGGCGCGGGCATCATCGCGCCGCTCGACGCGAGCGCGCGCGCCGTGCTCGGCGTGCAGGACGGCGAGCCGGTGCGCTGCGCGCCGCTGTATCGCGCCACCCCGCAAACAGAGGACGCTTATATGGGAGATGCACAATGATCGTGGTACGCGTCGTGCAAACGGGCGACGTGGAGGCGCTCGTCGCGCTCGCCCAGGAAACGGGGCCCGGCCTCACCACCTTCAAGCCCGACCGCGAGGCGCTCAAGGCGCGCATCGAGCGCGCGCGGCGCACGCTCGCAGGCGAAGCCGCGCCGCGCGAAGCCGGCTACTTCTTCGTGATGGAAGACACGGCCACGGGCGACGTGGCCGGCGTTTGCGGCATCGAAACGGCCGTGGGCCTGGAGCAGCCGTTCTACAACTACCGCGTAAGCACGGTGGTGCACGCAAGCCAGGAGCTCGGCATCTGGACGCGCATGCGCGCGCTCAATATCTCGCACGATCTCACGGGCTACGCCGAGGTGTGCTCGCTCTTTCTTTCGCCGCGCTATCGCACGGGCGGGGTGGGCAGCCTGCTGTCGCGTTCGCGCTTCATGTTCATCGCACAGTTTCGCGAGCGCTTTCCCGAGCGCCTGTGCGCGGAACTGCGCGGCCATTTCGACGCGCAAGGCACATCGCCGTTCTGGCGCGCGGTCGGTTCGCACTTCTATCAAATCGACTTCAACGCTGCCGATTACCTCAGCTCGCACGGGCGCAAGTCGTTCCTCGCGGAGCTGATGCCGCGTTACCCGGTGTACGTCGAGCTGCTGCCCGAAGAAGCACAGGCTTGCGTCGGTCTCACGCATGCCGACACGATTCCTGCGCGCCGCATGCTCGAAGCCGAGGGGCTGCGTTATGAAAACCACGTCGATATCTTCGACGCGGGCCCGGTGCTCGAATGCCATATCGTCGACTTGCGCACGGTGCGCGACAGCGTGGTCGTGCCGGTCGAGATCGGTGAGGCGCATGCCGAAGTGGGCGTGCGCTCACTGGTATCCAATACGTCGCTCGGCGATTTTCGCGTGGGTTTCGCGCCGGGCGTCGTGCACGACGGTGTGTTCACGCTGGGCGCCACGGAAGCGGCGGCGCTGAACGTCGCGGCGGGCGATCCGGTGCGCGTGCTCGGCCCCGCAACAAAGCAGAAACAGGGATGACCATGAACGAGCTTTACATCGATGGACAATGGTGCGCGGCCTCGGGCCCCGTGTTCGCTTCGCGCAACCCCGGCACGGGCGAGACCGTGTGGAGCGGCAATGCCGCGAGCGCCGACGATGTCGATCGCGCCGTGAACGCCGCGCGCCGCGCGTTCGCCGCGTGGTCGCAAACGCCGCTCGAAGCGCGCTGCGAGATCGTGCAGCGCTTCGCCGCGCTCGTCACCGAGAAAAAGGAAACGCTCGCCCAGGCCATTGGCCGCGAGACCGGCAAGCCGCTCTGGGAAGCGCGCACCGAAGCGGCGTCGATGGCCGCGAAGGTCGCGATTTCGATCACCGCTTACGGCGAGCGCACCGGCGAGAAACGCGCGCCGATGGCCGACGGCGTGGCGGTGCTGCGCCATCGCCCGCATGGCGTCGTCGCCGTGTTCGGGCCGTACAACTTCCCGGGCCATTTGCCTAACGGGCATATCGTGCCGGCGCTGATCGCGGGCAACGCGGTCGTGTTCAAGCCATCGGAACTCGCTCCGGAAGTGGCACGCGTGACGGTCGAACTCTGGCGCGAAGCCGGCTTGCCCGCAGGCGTGCTCAACCTCGTGCAGGGCGAGCGCGACACCGGCATTGCGCTTGCGAATCACAAACAGATCGACGGGCTCTTCTTCACGGGCAGCTCGGATACGGGCACGCTGCTGCATCGCCAGTTCGGCGGACGGCCCGAGATCGTGCTCGCGCTGGAGATGGGCGGCAACAATCCGCTCGTCGTCGCGCCGGTCGAGGATATCGACGCCGCCGTGCATCACACGATCCAGTCGGCTTTTCTTTCGGCGGGCCAGCGCTGCACGTGCGCGCGCCGCATTCTCGTACCCGCTGACGCATTCGGCGAGCGCTTCCTCGCGCGCTTCGTCGAAGTCAGTTCGCGCATTACGGTGGGCGAGTACGACGCCGAGCCGCAGCCCTTCATGGGCGCCGTGATTTCGGCGCGCGCGGCGGCCAGGCTGATGGGTGCACAGGTGCAGCTGCTCGAGCGCGGCGCACGTGCCTTGCTGCCGATGACACAGCGCGACCCGGCGCTCGGCTTCGTGACGCCCGCGATTCTCGACGTGACAGGCGTGGCCGATCTGCCCGACGAGGAGCACTTCGGGCCGCTCGCGCAGGTGACCCGCTACGCGGGTTTCGACGACGCCATCGCGCAGGCCAACAATACGGCGTACGGCCTCTCGGCGGGTCTGCTCGCCGACGACGAAGCGCTGTGGCAGCGCTTCACGCGCGAGATCCGCGCGGGGGTGGTGAACTGGAACCGGCCGACCAACGGTGCGTCGAGCGGCGCGCCGTTCGGCGGCGCGGGCCGCTCGGGCAACCACCGCCCGAGCGCGTACTACGCCGCCGACTACTGCGCCTACCCGATGGCCTCGGTGGAAAGCGCGCAACTGCAGATGCCCGCGAGCGTTTCGCCGGGTCTTCACTTCTAAGGAACGACGATGCAAACCCTTGAAGCCAACTTCGACGGACTCGTCGGCCCCACGCACAACTACGCCGGGCTGTCGTTCGGCAACGTCGCCTCGCAGAGTAACGAGAAGTCCGTCGCGAACCCGCGCGCCGCGGCGCAGCAGGGCTTGCGCAAGATGAAGCGGCTCGCCGACCTCGGCTTCGCACAAGGCGTGCTGCCGCCGCAGGAGCGGCCGTCCATGCGGCTGCTGCGCGAGCTGGGCTTCGGCGGTAAGGATGCCGAAGCGATCGCGCGCGCCGCGAAGGACGCGCCCGAACTGCTCGCGGCGGCAAGCTCCGCGTCGGCGATGTGGACCGCGAATGCAGCCACGGTGAGCCCTTCGGCGGATACGCCCAACCGGCGCGTGCACTTCACGCCCGCTAACCTGTGCAGCAAGCTGCATCGGGCGATCGAGCACGAGTCCACGCGCCGCACGCTTTCCACGGTGTTCGCGGACCCGTCGCACTTCGTCGTGCACGAGGCGCTGCCCGGCACGCCCGCGCTCGGCGACGAAGGCGCGGCCAACCATACGCGTTTTAGCGCACAGTACGGCGAGCGCGGCGTGGAGTTCTTCGTGTACGGGCGCAGCGAATACCGCCGCGGACCGGAGCCCAAGCGCTTCCCGGCGCGGCAGACGTTCGAGGCGAGCCGCGCCATCGCGCAGCGCCACGGCCTGACCGATGCCGGCACGGTGTTCGCGCAGCAGAATCCGGACGTGATCGACGCAGGCGTGTTCCATAACGACGTGATCGCTGTGGGCAACCGCAGCACGCTGTTTTGCCATGAGCGCGCGTTCGTCGACCAGCAGGCGGTCTACGACGAACTGCGCACGAAGCTCGCGGCGCACGACGCGCCGTTCCACGTGATCGAAGTGCCCGAGGCGCGCGTGAGTGTAGGCGACGCCGTGTCGTCCTATCTCTTCAACAGCCAGTTGCTGAGCCGCGCGGACGGCACGCAGATTCTCGTCGTGCCGCAGGAATGCCGCGAGAATCCGCACGTGGCGATCTATCTCGACGAACTGGTCGCGAGCAGCGGACCGGTGGATGAAGTGCTCGTGTTCGACCTGCGCGAGAGCATGAAGAACGGCGGCGGCCCGGCGTGCCTGCGTCTGCGCGTGGTGCTCAGCGCGCAAGAGCGCGCGGCGACGGCGCCCGGCGTGTGGATGAACGACGCGCTCTTCACGCGCCTCGACGGCTGGATCGAGCGGCATTATCGCGACCGGCTCGCGCCGCAGGACCTGACCGATCCGGCGCTGCTCGTCGAGTCGCGCACGGCGCTCGACGAACTCACGCAGATTCTCGGCCTCGGATCGCTCTATGACTTCCAGCGCTGATACCCCGCTTGCGGATTTTCTCGCCTACACGCTTGCGGGCTCGCGCCCGGCCACGCCGCAAGCCGCGCGCGGCGAATGCGCGGGCGGCGTGCGCTGGCAATGGCTCGACGAGGGCGTGGTGGAGCTGGAGCCGGCACACATCGACGAGACGACGCGCAGCGTGCTGCTTTCGGCAGGCGTACACGGCGACGAAACGGCGCCGATCGAACTGCTCTCGCAGCTCGTGGCCGACATCGCGGCGGGCCGCTCGCCGCTCGCCTGCCGCGTGCTCGCGGTGCTCGGCAATGCCGGCGCGATGCGCGTGGGCGAGCGCTATCTCGACGACGATCTCAACCGCCTGTTCGGCGGCCGCCATGCGCGTGTGCCGGCGAGCCGCGAGGCGCCGCGCGCCGCGGCGCTCGAAGCGGCGGCGCAGCGTTTCTTCGCGAAGGCCGCGAGTTCTGCCGCTGCGCCCTTCGCGCGCTGGCACCTCGACATGCACACGGCGATCCGCGCTTCGGCGTTCGAGCAGTTCGCGCTGCTGCCGCACACGGGCGAGCCGCCCGCGCGCGCGATGCTCGAATGGCTCGCCGACGCGCGCATCGCAGCCGTGCTGATCCACACCGAGAAGGGCGCGACCTTGTCGTCGTTTACGGCCGAGACGTGTGGCGCGCTCGCCTGCACGCTCGAACTGGGCAAGGTGCGTCCGTTCGGCCAGAACGACCTGGCTCGCTTCGCCGGCGCCGATGCCGCGGTGCGCCGTCTCGTGGCGGGAGAATTGTCGTTGCCGAAGGGCGCGCAGATGCCGCGCATCTTCACGGTGATCGGTCAGATCACGAAGCAGAGCGCGGCGCTCAAGCTCAACGTGGCCGCCGACGTGCCGAACTTCACGCCGTTCGCGCGCGGCGAGGTGCTGGCGGAAGACGGTGCCTACCGCTACGTGGTGCAGCACGACGAGGAGCGCATCGTGTTTCCGAATCCGGGCGTGAAGCCGGGCTTGCGCGCGGGCCTGCTCGTCGTCGATACGACCCGCGAGACGCTCGCCGCGCTCGCCTGAGCGCTAGCCGCGAGCGCACGCGCTGTCACGCGCTTGCGCATCCACGACACCCACTTGCATGTTCGAACGCACTGCGTGGTCGCTCAGCCGCGCGCGGGCGCGCCTTGCGCCGCTTGCCGCCCGCGCGGCGGGGCGCCGGCGCCGTCGCGGTACAATCGCGCCCTCGCGGTTGTTGCGGCGCACCACACACGGTGCGCGCGATTGAGCCGTGTTTTTGGTGCAGCGATCCTGTGCCGGCGCCGGCAAGCCGTTTTTTAGCCGCGAATCGAACCATGAAGCTGCAAGAACGGGTTTCGCCGACGCACCCAATCTGACTGGAAAGAGACACTGATGAAGACGAACTGGAACAAGCTGGCAACGCTCGCATTCTGCGCGGGCGCCATGACGGCAGGCGCGGCAGGGGCCGCACACGCCGCCGATATCAAGGAAGTCCGCTTTGGCGTGGAGGCGTCGTACGCGCCGTTCGAATCGAAGTCGCCCGCGGGCGAACTGCAGGGCTTCGATGTCGACGTGGGCAATGCCGTCTGCGCGAAGCTCAAGGCAAAGTGCGTGTGGGTGGAAAACTCGTTCGACGGCCTGATTCCGGCGCTGCAGGCGCGCAAGTTCGCCGCGATCAATTCCGACATGTCGATCACGGACCAGCGCCGCCAGGCCGTCGACTTCACCGACCCGATCTACGCAATCCCGAACCAGATGATCGCGAAGAAGGGCAGCACGCTGCAGCCCACGCCCGAGTCGCTCAAGGGCAAGCACGTGGGCGTGCTCCAGGGCACGATCCAGGAGACCTACGCGAAAGCGAAGTGGGCGCCCGCGGGCGTCGACGTCGTGCCGTACCCGACGCAGGACCAGATCTACGCGGATCTCGTTTCGGGCCGCCTCGACGCCTCGTTTCTGGACGCCGAAGCCGCTTCCAAGGGCTTCCTGAACAAGCCGCAGGGCGCGGCTTTCGCGTTCGCGGGCCCGCAGGTCGTTGATGCGAAGCTGCTCGGCGAGGGCGTGGGCTACGGTGTGCGCAAGAACGACGCAGCGCTCAAGGCAGCGCTGAACGGTGCGCTCAAGGACCTGAAAGCGGACGGCACGATCGACCGCATCGCGGCGAAGTATTTCGACGTGAAGGTCGTGCTCAAGTAATCGACCAGTACCGCCGATAGACCGACTGGCTGGACGAAATCCAGCCGGTCGGTTTTTTTCGCGTCTTTGCTTCGGATTGCGTATCAAATCGTTCGTGCGTCGAGCGGCAACGCGGTGCAAGCGACGCGTGTGGCACTGCAAAAACTGCAAAAAAATCCCGCGGATTGCGCAGAACTTCATTTCCGCGCCTTACTTGCCAGGATAAAATCGAGCCAAGAAAGTGCCGCGTCGGGTGCGCGATCTGTGCCAAGCGCAAACGGTTGCGGCATGCCAAGAAACAAGACCAGGGCGCCGCCATGCGCGCGGCGCCGCGCGGGGGACCCCATGAGCTTGAACGCCGCAGACCGGCCGCAGATGTCGGGAGTCGCGGGCAGCACGCAGTCGCCGGAACAAGCCGGCCCGCCCATCGACGTGTATTTCGCGCGCCAGCCGATGCTCGACCGGGAGGGGCTCCTCTGTGCGTTCGAGACGTCGCCGCGCCTCGTGGACCGGCGCGAAAGCGCCGAAATCGCACAAGAGGCCGAAGCGGCCGCCAAAGACCAGGCCTCGGGCCTGCCGCCCAAGCCTTCCGCCACTAGCACCGCGCTCCTCAAAAGCTTCGCCGCACCCGCCTTGCGCGCCTCGCTCGCGGGCCATCCCGCCTGGCTCGACATGACTCGCGACGCGCTTTTTCACGACAGTCTGCAGCGCGTGAGCCCCGAGCGCGTCATGCTCGAGTTGCCCGTGGACATCGGCGCGGATGCGGATCTGATCGCGCGGCTCGTCGAACTGCACCGCCGTCGTTATCGCTTCGCGCTCGACCACGTGTCGAAGGCGGACGAGTCGCTCGCGAAACTGCTGCCGTATGTGGACGCCATCAAGATCGATATCCGCGAGATCGCGCCCGCGGTGCTGCCGAAGTTCGCGAGCGTGATGAAGGCGGCGGGCAAGCTTCTCGTGGCCATGGGCGTCGAGACCCAGGCCGACTATCAGCGCGCGCACGAGCTCGGTTTCGACCGCTTCCAGGGCTACTTCTTCGCGAAACCGCACGGCGGCGCGCGCCGCTCGAGCGCGCCGCGCCAGGCGTTGCTGAACCTGCTGCATCTGCTCGCGGCCGAGCCCACGGTCGCGCAGCTCGAAGCGGAGCTGAAGCTCAACCCCGTGCTCGTGATGCATCTGATGCGGCTTGCCAACTCGGGCAGCATGAACATCGGCCGCAAGGTGACGACGCTGCGCGAGGCGATCAATGCGACCGGCACCAACGCGATCGCGCGCTGGACGCAGTTGCTGCTCTACGCGGACGGCCGCAAGATCGCCGCCGAAGACGACCCGCTGCTGCAACTCGTGGCCACGCGCGCGCGCTTCATGGAAATCGCGGTGACTCAGCTTGCCCACGCGCACCTCGAAGAGGAAGACGCGGCGTTCCTCGTGGGCGTGTTCTCGTTCGTCGAGGCGGTGTTCGGCGGACCCCTCGAAAGCACGCTCGAAGTGCTCACGCTCGCCAAGCCGATCCGCACGGCGATCGTGAAGCGCGAGGGCGCGCTTGGGCGGCTGCTCGAACTTTCCGAGGCGCTGGAGCGTGCGGACTGGGCCCGCGTGGATGCGCTGTGCGCGGCGCTCGAGCCGCTCGACGCCGCGACGGTCGCGGCGATCTCGCTCACGGCGGCGGAATGGGCGGGTACGTCCGGGCGCGACGCGGAAGACGAGGGGCTGGAGCGGATCGAGGATTGAGCGGGCGGGGCGGTGCCGCAAAGCGATGCGGCGCCGCGCGCAGTCGTGACTCAGTCGGAGTCAGGCGGTTTGCGGTACGTGCGTGAAGAAGCGCGCGAGCTGCTGCGCGAGATCGTTCAGCGCGCTCATCTCTTTCTGTGAAATGCGGCGTGGCTCCTGGGTCACGAGCCAGTCGCCGTACATCAGCGCCACGGGCTCGACGCCAGGCGCGCCCACGGGCAGCAGGACGAACGCGCGCGCGTCGTCGAAGCTCGAGCGATACCACCCGGGCAGGCGCGCGAGTATCTTCGCATCGCGCGCATTCTCGATGAAAATGCCGACCTTGTTCGCGATGGCGAGGTGAAACACGTCGGGCTGGAACGCGGCGGAAAACGCGAGCTTGGGCAGCACGTCGCCCATGTGCGGGCCGAAGCCGTGCTGCGCCTCGAACATGTTCGCCCCGCGTCGCACGAATACCACGCTGCGGGCGAAACCCAGGCCCGCGAGCACGGTTTCGGTCGCGAGCGTGAGGGCGGTGCTCAGCGCGCTGTCCGCCGGCAATGCGCGCAGGTCCTCGACGCCGGCCGCAATGCGCGCCTCGGGATCGAGCGCTTCGCGAGCGATGGCGTCGGCATTGGCGCGCAATTCGACGATCTCGCGCATGACGCCGTCTTCGGCTTCTTCGCGCGCAAGCGCGAGGCTCATCTGCACGAGCACGTCGGCATCGGTCGAGAGCGCGCGGCCGTAGTGCTGCGCCAGCTCGGCGATATGCGTCTCGCGCATCTCTTCGGAGAGGCCCTGCGTGGTCAGCACGCGCGCGACTTCCGTCGAATAGTTGGTGATGGCGCGCAGCCACTGCACGTCGCGCGGTTCCTTGTCGGCCGGGTCGTACTGGCGCATGCCCGCACGGATCGTGTCGGGCAGGCGCCAGCGCGTGGCGGCTTCGAGGCCGAGCTCTTCGAAGGTCACGCCGAGCACTTCGAGGCAGGCCTCGTCGTCGCTCGCGCCTTCGTCGATCTCGCGGCGGATCTGGTCCCACTCGGGCTCGAGATAGAACACCACGAGCAGCTTGCCCACCTGGCGCATGAGCGTGCAGACCACGGCCTCTTCGCCCGCGCGCAGGTCGCCGTGCTCGGTGAGCTTGCGCGCGACGCAGCCCGAGAGCATGGTGCGGTTCAGTTCGAGCTTGGCGTCGATGCGGCGCGGCGCGCTGTGGTGAAAGTGATCGACGATCTTCAGGCCGACGACGAGATGGCCGACCGCGTCCATGCCGAGGACCATCAGCGCGCGCGTGACGGTCGTGATGTTGCCGCCGAACGCCATGTACATGGCCGAATTCGCGAGACGCAGCACCTTCTGCGTGAGCGCGAAATCCGAGAGCACGACCTTCACGAGCGCGCTGAAATCGTAATCGTCGTTGGTCATCGCCGCGACTGTGGTACGCAGCGATTGCGACAGCAAGGGGAAGTCCCCGCGTTCATTCATGCGGGCCCACAAGCGGTCTAGCAGGACGGCCTTTACCATCTGAACCATGTCAATTTCGCGAAAGCCCTGCTGTTTGCGATGCCCGCATCATTGCACCTCGTGCACGTGCAACGCACCCGAAACGAAGCGCTGCTGCAATTCTTCTGAAGGCAGCGCCTTGCAGACGAGCCATCCCTGGATATGCTCGCAACCCATGTTCGTCAGCAGCTCGCGCTGCGCCTCCGTCTCCACGCCCTCTGCCACGAGCTCGAGATCGAGCGTACGCGCGAGCCCCACCACCGCGTTGACGATCGCCTGATCGTTGCGCGAAGTGATGAGGTTCTCGACGAAGCTTCGATCGATCTTCAGCTTCGAAAGCGGGAAGCGCTGCAGATACGCCAGACTCGAATACCCGGTGCCGAAGTCGTCCACCGCGAAGCGAATGCCAAGCGAGGTGAGCTCTTCGAGCAGCGTTTTCGCATGCTGCGGATCGTGCATGAGCAGGCTTTCGGTGATCTCGAACACCAGCCGGGCCGGGTCGACCCCGGTGAGCTCGATCGCCTCCTCGACACTTTCCCTGAACCGCGGATTGCGGAACTGCTGGGGCGAGACATTGACCGCCACGTACTGCAGCTCGATGCCTTGCTCGTCCCATTGGGTCAGTTGCATACAGGCAGCCTTCAAAACCCAGTTGCCGAGATAATTAATCAGGCCGACGGATTCCGCAAGCGGAATAAACGTTGATGGCGGCACGAGACCGTGCAATGGATGTTGCCAGCGGATCAATGCCTCCACGCCGACCACGCCGCGCGACGCGCTGCTCGTGATGGGCTGGAAGTGTAGCGAGAATTCGCCGTTGCGCACACCGTCGTAGAGGTCCGACTCCAGCTTCAGGCGTATGGCGTCGGTGGGATCGTCGACGGGCACGTGCAACGTCAGCGTGTTGCCGCCGATCGCCTTGGCCTGCTGGAGCGCCTGGTCCGCGCGGCGGATGAGCGGCGTGGTGTCGGCGCTGGCATCGGCCTCGCCCTCGCCCGCCCCGGAGGCGTCCGGGCGCTGGTCGGGATGGAAGGCAATGCCGATGCTCGCCGAAAGGTGCACGGGCTGGTTGCGAAACGAGTACGGCTGCAGGATGGAGGTGAGCAGGCGGCGGCCGAGCGCTTCGGCGGCGGCGCGCACTTCGTCGGGCGCGGCGTGGCGTTGCGGCGTGATCAGGATGGCGAACTCGTCGCTGCCGATGCGCGCGATCATCTCGCCCTGCAGCGCGAGGTGGGTGAGGCGCCGCGCGGTCTCGCGCAGCAGCTCGTCGCCGGCGTCGTAGCCGAGCGCGCGGTTCACACGCTGATAGTCGTCGAGGTCGAGCAGCAGCAGCGCCACCGGCACGCCGAAATGGTCCGCGTCGGCCTGGGCGCGCTGCAGCTCGGGCGCGAGCGCGGTCTGGTTGGGCAGACCGGTGAGCGGATCGTGATGGAGCGCGTGCGTGAGCGCGGCCTCGGTGCCCTGCCAGCCGGAGACGTCGAAGCCCGCCACGGCGAAGCCGGTCGTCTCGCCATACTGGGCGCGCTGCACGCGCAGCTCCACGGGAAGCGGGTAGGTGAGCGCCTTGACGAGGTCGATGGTGTCCTTTTCCACGGCGCCGCTGTGCGCGGCGCGCGCGATCAGCGCCTCGAGGCGCTCGTGATGCTCGGGGGTGACGATGTCGGCGAGCGTCGCGCCGAGCAGGAACTCGCGGTGATAACCCGCGAAGCGCAGGCTCGCGTCGGAGACGTACAGAAAGTGCAGCCTCGCGTCCACGTGAACGAGGAAGTCCACCGCGGCGGCCGTATTCTCGAACGAGAGCGAAACGGCGTCGGCGTAGTCGGGTTCGGCGGCGGGAGGCGAGGGGGGCACGAGCGGCGCGGCGGCTTTGTCGTCGGCTGCGTCGGCTGGCCGCGCTTCAACTGCTGCGCTGTGCGCCTGCGCGGCATGCGGCGCGTTCGCGTCGCCAGGCATGGGCGGGTCGCCGGCAACGCCCTTGAGGCCGGCAAGCGCGTAAAACCGGTCGACGACCGTGCGCAACCAGCCCTCGCGGGGCGCGGAGATCCTGTTCGCTTCCATGTCTGTCGCTGGCAACCCTTTGTTTGTCTGTGGCATCCCGGCCGGTTTCCACGTCCGGCTGAAGCCGCCCATCAGAGCAAGTTATCGACCCGGGACGGGAAATCTTTAGCCGCGGCGACCGAAAAAACACCTAACGCATAAACGTGACGGGAGATCGGTGCGGTGGCGTCCAGATTCGGTTAAAGTGGCGCCGGTCGAGACGCCGTTCGCCATGCGCGATGGGTCGGCGCGCGTGAAGCGCCCGTCTTGCGGGCCGCAGGGGCGGCCCGGCGCGTCGGCGGCCATTACCGGCCATTCCATCCGTACGAGTCATCCGCCATGTCCGATTCATCGTCAGCGTTTGCCGCGCCGGCAAGCGAGGCTGCGCGAGACGATGCGGGCAGGGGCACCCCTGGTTCCGCGCCTTCTATGCCGTCAGCTTCACAACCGGACCTTGCTACCGGGTCATCAACGGGTCCGCAGCCGTTCGTCTATCTCGGGCGGCAGCCTATTCTCGATCGCAATGGCGCGCTCAACGCCTATGAGCTGCTGTTCCGCGGCGGCGCGCAGAACCGCGCGGACGTCGACGACGACGCGCTCGCCACGGCCCAGGTGATGACCCGCACGATCGGCCAGCTCGGCGTGCCCGCGGTGCTTGGCCGTCACTACGGCTATGTCAATATCAGCCGCGAGTTGCTGTTCGACGACATCGTGCATCTGCTGCCGCCGGGTCGCTTCGTGCTGGAGGTGCTCGAACACGTGCGCTTCGACGCCGCGGTGCTGGAGCGTCTCGCGCAACTGCGCCGCGCCGGCTACCGCATTGCCTTCGACGACGTGTGCGAGATCACGGAGAACCTGCTGCGCGCGTTGCCCTACGCGGACATCATCAAGGTCGACCTGCTGCAGACCGAGCGCGCGGCATTGCCTGGGCTCGTCGCGAGCCTCGCCGCGCACGGCAAGACGCTGATCGCCGAGAAGGTCGAGACGGGCGAGGATTTCGAGCTGGCCTCGTCGCTCGGCTTCGAGCTGTTTCAGGGCTACTTCTTCGCGCGCCCGCAGGTGCTGCGCGCGCCGCGCGTGCGCGCGTCGCGCCTCGCGCTCGTGCGCCTGCTCGCGCTGGTCGCCAACGACGTCGGCACGGCTGAACTCGAGCGCGAACTGCGCAGCCACCCCGGCGTAGTGGTGCAACTGTTGCGTCTCGTCAATTCGAGCGCGTACTCGCCGGGGCGGCCGATTTCGTCGCTGCGCGAAGCGGTGCTCGCGGCGGGCACGCGCCAGATCGCGCGCTGGGCGCAACTGCTGCTCTACGCGAGCGGACGCGACCTGCCGTGGGGCTCGGACCCGCTCGTGCAGCTCGCGGGCACGCGCTCGCATTTCATGGAACTTGCCGCGCGCAGCCTGAGCCCGCAGGACCCCGATTTTGCCGATGCCGCCTTCATGACCGGCATCTTCTCGCTCGTGCACGTGCTGGTCGGCTCGACGCCCGAGCACACGCTCGATCGTCTCGGCCTTGCACGCGAGATCGTCGAGGCCGTCGACGGTCATCGCGGCGAGCTCGGTACGCTGCTGCGCATCGCGACCGCGGCCGAGCGCGGCGATCACGACGGCGCGCAGCGCCTCGCGCGCGAGGCGGGGGGCATGTTCAATGCGCTCACGCCGCCGCTGCTCGGCGAGTTGAACCTGTGGGCCGGCGCGTGGTTCACGGCTTATGCCGAGGGTTGAATACAGCTTGTCAGGTTTGCGCCCGGGGGACGCGCTGCGAGTGCCGCAATTGTGTGATCCAATATCGGTATCGTCGCGGCGTCATGCGTCTCATTTGCATGATGGGCAAGACCCGCGGGCAGAACGCGCGCCGGCGTGGCGATTCAACTCGAGGGCATTTGACATGAAACCGAGGTTCTTTGCGGCGGGAGCCGCGGCGCTCGTCTGCGCCGGGCTTGCGCTCTTTACGCTGTCTGCGCAGGCAACGCTCAAGCCAGGCGATTCCGCCCCCGACTTCACGACCCAGGCATCGCTGGGCGGCAAGACCTACACCTATTCGCTCGCTTCGGAGCTCAAGAAGGGGCCAGTGGTGGTGTACTTCTATCCGGCTGCGTTCACGAAGGGCTGCACGATCGAGGCGCACGAATTCGCTGAAGCGGTCGATCAGTACAAGCAGTACGGTGCGACCGTGATCGGCGTTTCGCACGACAACATCGACACGCTCACGAAGTTTTCGGTGAGCGAGTGCCGCAGCAAGTTCCCGGTTGCCGCCGACGAAGACTCGAAGATCATAAAGTCGTACGACGCGTCGATGCCGCTGCACGAGTCGATGGCCAATCGCGTGTCGTATGTGATCGCGCCGGACGGCAAGATCATCTACGAATACACGAGCCTGTCGCCGGACCAGCACGTGAGTAACACGTTGCGCGCCTTGAAGGAGTGGGCCGCGCAGCATCCGCAGCAGTAGGGATCGCAAGTTATCGCAAACGTAGTAAGCCATGGGGCCCGCCACGCGCGCGGGCCTCGTCGCGATCTGTCCCAGTCGTCCCTCCGCGTTTCGCCCCTGGTTTTTCTCTCCCGCCGCACGGATCCCTCGCATGCCGATCGTCGTCGTTCTACTTGCCTTTGCCGCGCTCGTCTACGGCGCGTACTGGTCCTTCAACGCCATCGCGGCGCACTTCGGCACGGGCGTTGCCGTGGGCGCAGCGGTGGTTGCCGCAGCGTTGTTCGTCGCGCTCATCGCCTGGGTGTGGCGCCGGATGCGCGACGTGGCGCCCAATGTGCGCGGCGAAGGCGACTGGACACACCGCGTGGCCGGCGCCTGGGGCGAGGCCCGTCTCGCGGCGGGCAAGCGCTTCTGCGAGCTGACGCAGGGCGGCGCGCATGGCGCGTATATCTTCGCCGACCTGCAAGGCGCCCAGGCGGCGCGCGATGCCAACGGCTGGCACGTGGCGCTGCGAGTGGCCGACCCGAAGCGCCCGCTCTGGCAATTGCCGATGCCAAGCGAGCGCGAAGCGAAGCGCTGGGCGCGTATTTTCACGCTGGCGATTGCGCAAAAACTCTGAGCGCGGCGGCGGCGCTGAACGATCCGGGCGCAGCGCTGTCCCAACTACTTCCCGGCAACGCAGACTGGATATGTCACGAAAACCCTGGATCGCGGCGGCCTTGATCGCCGTCTGCGCCACGCTGCTCGCGGCGTGCGACCAGCAAAAGGTCGCCGACGCCGTCAACGCGATCAAGCCCGATTCGATGGCGTTCGGCGGCCTGCGCATTGGCGTGTCGACGGTCGAGGACGTGCGCCGGCAGGCGGGCAAGCCCGAAATGGTGTGGGAGGACGACGACGGCGCGCAGCGCCTCGAATACCCGCGCGGGCCCAACGGCCTCACCACGTGGATGCTCGACTTCGACGCGAACGGCAAGCTCGTGGCGATGACCCAGGCGCTCACGGCGCAGAATATCGCTCAGGTCGTGCCTGGCATGACGCAGGACGAAGTGCGGCGCCTGCTCGGCAAGCCGGCCACGGTAGCAAAATATGCGCTGAGCCACGAGGAAGTGTGGAGCTGGCACTGGGCCGAAGGCGGTGTGGCGGGGGACGGCATGTTCAACGCCCATTTCGCGCCGGATGGGCTCGTGATCAGGACCTCGCGCTCGGACGCACCGGGTCACGAGCAGCATTGAGTCGGCGAGCGCATCGATCGCGCCAGCCGCAAGGAGAAAGCAGATGAAACGTATCGCGTTGCTATGGCATGTGGTGAAGGGCGATGCGCGCGTGCTGTGGCACGCGCTGCGCCAGCCGGGGCGTCCCGTGTGGCTCGTGCCCGCCACGGCGCTGCTCGCGCTCTATGCGCTCGACCCGTTCAACATCGCGATGCCGGTCGCCGGTGTCGTGGACGACGGCATCATCGTGCCGCTCGTGCTGCACCTGATCGTGCGTTGCCTGCCTGCGCATTTGCGCCAGCCGCAGCCTCGCCAGGCACGCGCATAAAAAAACGGCTGAAGCCACGCTTCAGCCGTCTTCTACTGAGGGAGCGCTCGCTCACTCCACTTGCGCCGCGGGCGCCGCGCGCCCGCGCTTCGCATCCCACCACACGCGCAGCCGGTCCATGTACAGGTACACCACCGGCGTCGTATAGAGCGTGAGCATCTGGCTCACGATCAGCCCGCCCACGATCGAGATACCGAGCGGCGCGCGCAACTCCGCACCTTCGCCGCGCCCGAACGCGAGCGGCAGCGCGCCGAGCAGCGCCGCGCAGGTCGTCATCATGATCGGCCGGAAGCGCAGCAGGCAGGCCTGGTGAATCGCGTCGCGCGAACTCAGCCCCTCACGCGAGGCCTGGATCGCGAAGTCCACCATCATGATCGCGTTCTTCTTCACGATGCCGATCAGCAGAATCACGCCGATCAGCGCGATGATGCTGAACTCCGTCTTGAAGAGCAGCAGCGCGAGCAGCGCGCCCACGCCCGCCGAGGGCAGGGTGGAGAGAATCGTGAGCGGGTGGATATAGCTCTCGTACAGAATGCCCAACACGATATACACGGCCGCGAGCGCCGCGAGAATCAGCAGCGGCTGGTTGTCGAGCGACTGCTGGAACGCCTGCGCCGTGCCCTGGAAGCTGCCGTGGATCGTCGCGGGCATGCCGATCTCGCCCATCGTGTCGTAGATCGCCTGGGTGGCGTCGGAGAGCGATTTGCCGGGCGGCAGGTTGAACGAGATCGTCGAGGCCACGAACTGGCTCTGGTGATTCACCGAAAGCGGCGTCGTGCCGGGGCCGAACGAGGCGAGCGACGAGAGCGGCACCATCGTTTCCTTCGACGTGGACACAGCCGCGCCCGACGACGCGCTCGACTTGCCGCTCGCGGCGAGCGAGTTGGTCGCGAGGTTGCGCGCGGAGTCGGCTGCGATGGCCGCGGCGCTCGTCGCCGTGGTGGCGGCCGTGCCGCCCGTCTTGGCGGTGGTGGGGCCCGTCACCGTGCCCGCCGTCGCGTTGGTGCTCTGCGCGCCGCTGGCCGTGCCGCCCGAGGTGCTCACCCAGATCTCGTTGAGCATGGTCGGGCTCTGCCAGTATTTCGGCGCGACTTCCATCACCACGTGGTACTGGTTGAGCGGGTTGTAGATCGTCGAGACCTGGCGCTGGCCGAACGCGTCGTAAAGCGTGTTGTCGATCTGCGAGGGCGTGATGTTCAGCCGCGCGGCGCTCTGCCGGTCGATGTTGATCATCGATTCGAGGCCGCCTTGCTGCTGGTCCGAATTCACGTCGGCGAGTTCGGGGCGCGCCTGCAGCGCTTCGGTGAGCTTCGGCCCCCACTTGTAGAGGTCGGCGGTGTTGTCCGCGAGCAGCGTGAACTGGTACTGCGCGTTCGACTGCCGGCCGCCCACGCGAATATCCTGCACCGCTTGCAGGAAGGTGCGCGCGCCCGCCACATTCGAGAGCGGCCCGCGCAGTTGCGCGATCACTTCGTCGGCGGAAGCCTTGCGCTCGCTCTTGGGCTTGAGCGAGACGAACATGAAGCCCGAGTTGGTCGCGCGCCCGCCGGAGAATCCCGCGACCGATTCCACCGCCGGGTTCGCCTGCACGACGCGCATCATCTCGGCGAACTTCACCTTCATCGCCTGGAACGAGGTGGCCTGGTCGGCCTGGATGCCGCCGACGAGGCGCCCCGTGTCCTGCTGCGGGAAGAAGCCCTTGGGCACGATCACGTAGAGCGCGACGTTCAGCGCGATGGTCGCGACGAGCGTGAGCAGGATGACGAACGGATGCGCCAGCGCCCAGCCGAGCGTGCGCTCGTAGCCGCCCTGCATGCGCTGGAAGCCGCGCTCGAGCCACTGCGCGAAGCGGCCTTCTTCCTTCTTCTCGTGCGCTTCTTCGAGCAGGCGCGAGCACATCATCGGCGTGAGCGTGAGCGATACAGCGAGCGACACCGCAATGGCGAGCGAGAGCGTGAGCGCGAACTCGCGGAACAGGCGCCCGACGATGCCGCCCATCAGCAAAATGGGCAGGAACACGGCGACGAGCGAGACGCTGATCGAGAGCACCGTGAAGCCCACTTCGCGCGCGCCGAGCAGCGCCGCCTTCATGCGCGGCACGCCGTTTTCGATATGCCGCGAGATGTTCTCGAGCACGACGATGGCGTCGTCGACGACGAAGCCGGTCGCGATGGTGAGCGCCATCAGCGAGAGGTTGTCGAGCGAAAAGCCCATCAGGTACATCGCCGCGAAGGTGCCGATGATCGAGATGGGCACGGCCACGCTCGGAATGAGCGTCGCGCGCCAGTTGCGCAGGAACAGGAACACCACCATCACGACGAGCGCCACGGCGATGATGAGCGTGCGCTCGGTGTCCTTGAGCGAGGAGCGGATCGTGACCGAGCGGTCGGACGTCGGGATCACCTCGACGTCGGCGGGCAGCGACGCCTTGAGCTGCGGCAGCATGGCGACCACGCGGTCCACGGTCTCGATGATGTTCGCGCCCGGCTGGCGGTAGAGGATCACGAGCACGGAACGCTTGCCGTTGGCGAGTCCGATGTTGCGCAGGTCTTCCACCGAATCGACCACTTCGCCCACGTCGGAGAGCTTCACGCCCGCGCCGTTGCGGTAGGCGATCACGAGGTCCTTGTACTGGCTCGCCTTGCTCGCCTGGTCATTGGTGTAGAGCTGAAAGCGCTGCGGACCGAATTCGATATCGCCCTTGGGGCTGTTCGCGTTGGCCGAGGCGAGCGCGGCGCGCACGTCCTCGAGGCCGATGCCGTAGTGAAAGAGCGCATGCGGCTCCAGCTCCACGCGCACGGCCGGATTGGCCGAGCCGCTCACGTCGACTTCGCCCACGCCGTCCACCTGCGAGAGCGACTGCTGCAGCACCGTCGCCGCCGAGTCGTAGAGCTGGCCCGCGCTCAACGTGGGCGAGGTGAGCGCGAGAATCAGAATCGGCGCGTCGGCGGGGTTGACCTTGTGGTAGGTCGGGTTCTGCCGCAGGCTCGTGGGCAGGTCCGCGCGCGCGGCGTTGATCGCCGCCTGCACGTCGCGCGCCGCACCGTCGATGTCGCGGTTCAGGCCGAATTGCAGCGTGATGCGCGTGCTGCCCACCGAGCTTTGCGAGGTCATCTCAGAGACGTCGGCGATCGAGCCCAGATGCCGCTCCAGCGGGCTCGCCACGCTGGTTGCCACCGTTTCGGGGCTTGCGCCCGGCAAGGTGGCCTGCACGGAGATGGTCGGAAAGTCCACCTGCGGCAAGGGCGCGACCGGCAGCTTCGTGAACGCGAAGAGGCCGGCCAGCGCGATGCCGACGGCGAGCAGCGTGGTCGCGACGGGGCGCGAGATGAACGGGCGCGAGAGATTCATCGCGTCAGCTCTCCGACGAAGACGACGCCGCGCCGTGCGAACCGCCGCCAAAGCGCTGGCGCAGACGCTGCGCGATCCGGTCGAACGCGAGGTAGATCACCGGCGTCGTGAAGAGCGTGAGCGCCTGGCTCACGATCAGGCCGCCCGCAATCGCGATGCCGAGCGGCCGGCGCAGCTCGCTGCCCGCGCCGTAGCCGAGGATCAGCGGCACGGCGCCGAGCAGCGCCGCCATCGTCGTCATCATGATCGGCCGGAAGCGCAGCAGACACGCCTGGTAGATCGCCTCGCGCGGCGGCTTGCCTTCGTGGCGCTCGGCCTCGAGCGCGAAGTCGATCATCATGATGGCGTTCTTCTTCACGATGCCGATCAAGAGCACGATGCCGATGATGCCGATGATGTCGAGGTCGTGCCCGGTCAGGATCAGCGCGAGCAAAGCGCCGATCCCGGCCGACGGCAGCGTCGAGAGAATCGTGATGGGATGCACGAAGCTCTCGTACAACACGCCGAGCACGATATACATCGTGACGATGGCCGCGAGGATCAGGAACAGCTCGTTGGACAGCGACGCCTGGAACGCGAGCGCGGCGCCCTGGAAGCGGGTCTGGAACGAGCCCGGCAGGCCGATGTCTTTTTCCGCCTGCTCGATCGCCTTCACCGCCGCGCCGAGCGAGGCGCCCTGAGCCAGGTTGAACGAGATCGTCGTGGCCGGGAACTGCGAGAGATGCGTGACCAGCAGCGGCGCGGGCCGCTCGTGGAACTTCGCGATGGCCGAGAGCGGCACCTGGCCCGTGCTCGAGGTCGAGGAGGGCAGGTAGATCGAATTCAGCGCGTCGGTGTAGTGCTGCAGAACCGGATCGGCTTCCAGAATCACGCGGTACTGGTTCGACTGCGTGAAGATCGTCGAGATGATGCGCTGGCCGTAGGCGTCGTAGAGCGCGTTGTCCACCGTCGCGGGCGTGATGCCGTAGCGCGCGGCGCTCGCGCGGTCGATCTCGATGAACACCGAGCTGCCCTGGTCCTGCAGGTCGGTCGCCACGTCCGCGAGTTCGGGCAGTTGCTTCAGGCGCTGCACGAGCTTCGGCACCCAGGTCGTGAAGTCCTGGATGTTCGGCGTGGTGAGCATGAACTGATACTGCGTGGGGCTCACCGTCGAGTCGATCGTGAGGTCCTGCACCGGCTGCATATAGAGCGTCGCGCCCGGCACGTGGGCCACGCTCGTTTGCAGGTCGCGGATAATCTCGCTCGCCGTTTCGCTGCGGTCGTCGCGCGGCTTCAGGTTGATGAGCATGCGGCCGCTGTTGAGCGTGATATTGGTGCCGTCCACGCCGATGAACGAGGTGAGGCTCTCGACGTTCTCGTTCTTGAGAATTTCCGCGGCGAGCGCCTGCTGGCGCTCGGCCATCGACGCATACGACACCGATTGCGGCATCTGGGTGATGGCCTGGATCACGCCCGTGTCCTGCACGGGGAAGAAACCCTTGGGCACGATCACGTAGAGAATGCCGGTGAGCACGAGTGTGATGAGGAACACGATCATTGTGAGGCGCTGGCGTGCGAGCACCCATTCGAGCGCCACGCCGTAGCGGCCGATCACATAGTCGAAGAACGCATGCACGCGCGCCTCGAAGCGGTGGCTTTCGGGCGGCGGCGTGTGGCGCAGCATTTTCGCGCACATCATCGGCACGAGCGTGAGCGAGACCACGGCCGAGATCACGATCGTCACCGCGAGCGTGATGGCGAATTCGTGGAACAGGCGGCCCACCACGTCGCCCATGAACAGCAGCGGAATCAGCACGGCGATCAGCGACACCGTCAGCGAGATGATGGTGAAGCCGATCTGCTTCGAACCCTTTAGCGCCGCTTCGAGCGGCGTGTCGCCCGCCTCCACGTAGCGCGCGATGTTCTCGATCATGACGATGGCGTCGTCCACCACGAAACCGGTCGCGATGGTGAGCGCCATCAACGACAGGTTGTCGAGCGAGAAGCCGCACAGGTACATGACCGCGAGCGTGCCGATCAGCGATAGCGGCACCGAAAGGCTCGGAATGATCGTGGCGTAGATGTTCGCGAGGAACAGGTACATCACGAGCACCACGAGCACCACCGACATCAGCAGCTCGAACTGCACGTCGCGCACCGAGGCGCGGATCGTGGTGGTGCGGTCGGTGACGATCTGCACGTCGAGCGAAGAGGGCAGCGATTCCTGCAGTTGCGGCAGGAGCGCCTTGATGCTGTCCACCACCTGGATCACGTTCGCGCCCGGCTGGCGCTGCACGTTCAGGATGATCGCGGGGGTGCCGTCGGCCCACGCGCCGAGCTTGGTGTTCTCCGCGCCCTGCACGATGTTCGCGACATCGGTGAGCATGACGGGGCGGCCGTTGCGGTAGGCGATTACCGCGTCCTTGTAGGCGTCGGCGTCGGTCAGCTGGTCGTTCGCGTTGATCGTGTAGGCGCGCGTGGGGCCGTCGAAGTTGCCCTTGGGCGTGTTGACGTTCAGGTTCGAAATGCTCGTGCGCAGGTCGTCGAGGTTCAGGCCGTAGGCCGCGAGCGCGCGCGGATTCGCCTGGATGCGCACGGCCGGGCGCTGGCCGCCCGAGAGGCTCACGAGGCCCACGCCCGCCACCTGCGAGATTTTCTGCGCGAGGCGGGTGTCGGCGAGATCCTGGATCTGCGTGAGCGGCAGCGTCTTCGAGGTGATCGCGAGCGTGAGGATCGGCGCGTCGGCGGGGTTGACCTTGGCGTAGATCGGCGGCGCGGGCAGGTCCGAGGGCAGCAGGTTGCCGGCCGCGTTGATGGCGGCCTGCACTTCCTGTTCGGCCACGTCGAGCGGCAGGTCGAGGCTGAACTGGAGCGTGATGACCGAGGAGCCCGCCGAACTCTGCGACGACATCTGGTTGAGCGACGGCATCTGCCCGAACTGACGTTCGAGCGGCGCCGTGACCGAGGACGTCATCACGTCCGGACTCGCCCCCGGGTAGAAGGTCTGCACCTGGATGGTCGGGTAATCGACTTCGGGCAGCGCGGAAAGCGGCAGAAAGCGCAGCGCGACGAGACCGACCAGCATGATCGCCGCCATGAGCAGCGCCGTGCCGACCGGCCGCAGGATAAAGGCGCGGGATGGATTCATGCTGGCTTACTGGGCTTGCGTCTGCGAGGCGTGGCGATGGCCATGACGCGCGCCGGAGGCCGCGCCGGCCCCTGATGCGCCTTGCGCGCCCGCGGCTCCCGACGCTCCCGACGCTCCCTTGGCGTGTTGCGGATGCTCGGCGGGAATCGTGATCTTCGCGCCTTCGCGCAGACGGTCGGAGCCGTCGGTCACGACGCGCTCGCCCACGGTGAGGCCCGAGGCGATGCTGGTGCGTTCGGCATCGACGGGGCCGACCTTCACGAGCCGCACCGTCACCGTGTTATCGGGTTTCGCGACATAGACGTACTGCCCCTGCGAGCCGTTGAGCACGGCCGAAGTGGGCACGATCACGGCGTCGTGGATCGTATCGACGAGCAGGCGCGCGTTCACGAACTGGTTCGGAAAGAGCCCCTGCTCATGGTTCGTAAAGCTCGCGCGCAGCTTGACGGTGCCCGTGGTGGTGTCGATCTGGTTGTCGATGGTCTGGAGCGAGCCGGCTTCGAGCAGCGTCGTGTTGCTGCGGTCGTAGGCCGTGACCGACATTTTCGTGCCCGCGCGCAGCTGCTTCATGATGGGGGGCAGGTTGTCCTCCGAAGTCGTGAAGATCACGCTGATCGGCTCGAGCTGCGTGAGCACGACGATGCCGTTGGTGTCGCTGGGCGTCACGTAGTTGCCCGGATCGACCTGGCGCAGGCCCACGCGGCCCGAGACGGGCGCCGTGATGCGCGCGTAGGTCAGGTCGAGCTTGTAGGTATCGACGCTGGCCTGATCGGACTTGACGGTGCCCTCATATTGCTTGACGAGCGAGGCCTGGGTGTCGACCTGCTGGCTCGCGATCGAGTCTTGCGAGAGCAGCGTCTGGTAGCGCTTGAGGTCGAGGCGCGCCGTGGCGAGCAGCGCCTGGTCGCGCGCGAGCTGGCCTTCGGCGTTGGCGAGCGAGATCTGGTAGGGGCGCGGGTCGATCTGGGCGAGCACGTCGCCCTTTTTCACCATCTGGCCTTCCTGGAAGTACACGTCCTGAAGCGTGCCGGATAGTTGCGTGCGCACCGTGATGTCGGCAAGCGGCGTGACCGTGCCGAGCGCGGTGATGACGATGGGCATGTCGCCGGCCTTCGCCGTCGCCACGCTCACGGGCTGCGGCATGTTGGCCATGGCGCCCGGACCGCCGCGCCGCGCGTGCGCGCCGGCCGCCGGTGCGGCGTTGCCGCCCGAGAGCGCCTTGTTCCACGGCTGCCAGCGCGCGAGCACGATGCCGGCGATCACGATGACCACACCCAGTGCGATGAACTTGCCCTTGCCGCGCCTCGCGGCGACCGGAGCGGGGGACTGCGGCGTCGTGTCTTTACGGGGGGAATCCGGGCGCTTTTCTTGTTGATCCATCGGTCAGGTCGGTAACAGGTTCTCGAAGCGGGGTTCTCGAAGGCTCTTGGCGGAGCGCACTACAGGGGGCCGGCCGCGAAGCGCTTGCACAAGCGCGCCGCAGCGCATGGCGCCGGCGCAGCGGCGCGCGCCGATGCCACCCAGGCCGTGCGCTAGCAAGATGTCAGGACGCGCCGCGCTGCGGCCCGGGTGCCGCGCCATGCGCTCACGGGCATGGACGGCGTCGCTGGCGGCTGGCTGGCGTAACGGGCGAAGGGCGGCGGCGCGGCTGGCCCTTGCCGCCAAAAAGCATGATGCTACGTTGCCCCCTTCGTTACAGTCCAGTGCCGTTTCTTTCGAGACGTTACGAGCGTTACACCCTTCGAGTGCTTTTTGTAAGGCGCAGCCGCTCGTGTTGTCAGGTCGCGTGGGGCAGGCGCAGGGCGCCGCCGATTTCGTCGACGACGTGCGCAACGCATTCGCGCATCAGCGGCACGACGTGGCTGACGAGCCACTCGCGCGGGCACTGCTGCGCGGCGCCGCCGCAGTTGATGGCGTAGATCTCGCCGTTGGGACCCGCGAACGCCGTGGCGATGGCGTTGAGCCCTTCGTACCATTCGCCGATCGCGAGCCCGTAGCCGTGGGCGGCGGTCTCGGCGAGCGCGGCGTCGAGACGACTGCCGAAGACGCCCCAGTCGTTGCCGGTCGAAGTCTGCAACGCGGCGGTGAGTTCCGCGCGCGCGTGCGGGTCGAGCGCGGCGAGGTAGGCGCGTCCGACGGCGGTGCGGCCCATGTCGATGCGCGAGCCGACCTCGAGGCGCGTGACGAGCACGGCGGTGCGCGGGCGGATCGCGTCGATCACGACCATGTCCAGACGGTCGCGCACGGTCAGGTGCACCGAGAGCGCGGTGCGCTCGGCCAGCCGCGTGAGAAACGGCCGCGCCCGGCTGCGGATGTCGGCGTTGCGCAGGAAGCCGTTGGACAGCTCGAGCACCGACGAAGTGAGCACGAAGCGTTCGCTGTCGGGCAGCCGGGCGAGAAAGCCCGTGCTCACGAGCGTGCCCGTGAGGCGCGAAAGCGTGGGCTTGGGAATGCCCGTCAGTTCGGTCAGTTCGCGGTTGCTGAGCGGCGCGTCGGCGGCCGCGACGCAGCGCAGGACGGCAAGGCCGCGCGCGAGCGCCGTCACTTCGTCGGCGCCGCCGTCTTTATCTCGCGGAGCGTCTTCAGGAAGGCGCGAATCGGGTGCGGAAGTCATTGGCGGGACAATTTTCCGAAACAGGATTTCAGTTTTGAGATTTCGCGCGAGGCGTTACAAAGTCAGCGCGGGCGTGTCGCGCGATACAGCCGTTTGCGTTCGATCAATGCGGCGCTCCCTAAATTAGGGCGCTAATTCTCAGACGATTGTAATGGATGCCAGAAGCTCGACGATTGGCGCATTTTGGCGAGATTTTGCTTGACTTAGTCAGCATGTAGGTAAAAAATGGAATGCGATTTCGGCAATCCGCCTCGACCCCGCAAAATTGCGGGGTTTTAATGTGCCATGCGGTATGCAATTCGCATAATTGCGCATCTTTTTCCGACGGCACGGCGCATCCGAATACCGGCTCTCAGGTTCTAGCACGGCCCTCGGAATGGCTAGAACTTTTCAAGGCGCCACGTGCAAACGTGGCGCTTTTTTTTCCGCCGGCTCCAAATCCACGAACGTGCGCCAGGCCGCCGATCACGCGACCTCGCCGCTGAAGCGCTCCCGCAACTCACGCTTGAGCACCTTGCCGATCGGGCTGCGCGGTAGGGCGTCGACGATCACCACGTCGGCAAGCCGCTGCATCTTCCCCAATTGCCCGTTGGCCCAAGCGGCGAGCGTGACGGCGGTCAATGCCGAACCGCGCCGGAGCGTGACGAACGCCACCGGCGTTTCGCCCCAGCGCGCCGATGGAACGCCAACCACCGCGGATTCGGCGACTTCGGGGTGTCGGGCGAGCACCTGTTCCAGATCACTTGGATAGATGTTGAAGCCGCCCGAGATGATCATGTCCTTCTTGCGGTCCATCAGCACGAGGAAGCCGTCTTCGTCGAAGCGGCCGACATCCCCGGTTCGAATGAAGCGCCGCCCATCGCCGTCGTACCACTCGGCTTGCGCCGTCTTGTCCGGTTGCCGGTAGTAGCCGGTCATCATGGCAGGCGAGCGCCCGACGATTTCACCGGCTTCCCCGGCGGCGACCTCGCGTCCGTCGGCATCGATCAGGCGCATTTCATGGCCGTTCAGCGGGCGGCCAACGGTGTGCAGCTTGTCGGGAAACTCGTCCGCGCAAAGCTCGCATGACGCGCCGCCTTCGGTCATGCCATAGAACTCGGTGAGTTTGCCCGGCCACCTGCGCAGGGCGTCCGCCTTGAGGGCCGCCGCGAACGGCGCGCTCGTGCAGAACTTCGAATGGAAGCTGGACAGGTCGTAGCGATCGAAGTCCGGATGGCCGAGGATGCGTTGGTATTGCACCGGAACCAGCATGGTGTGCGTGACGTGCTTGCGCTCGGCAAGCTCGAGATATTGCTTCGCATCGAACTTCGGCATGAGGACGACCGTTCCGCCGAGCGCGAGCGTCGGGAAGAAGCTCACCAGCGTGGTGTTCGAATAGAGGGGCGTCGCAATCAAGGTGACGGCGTGCGGCCCGTATCCGCGCTCGAGACTTCGCAGCGTATAGGCATAACGCATCGCGTGCGACTGGACGATCCCTTTGGGCGCGCCCGTCGTGCCGGACGAGTAAATGATGTTGAACGCCCACTCCGGCCGAATTTCCACGTGCGAGGGCGCGGCGCCCACGGGCGCGAGCCACGCATCGAATTGCCCGGCTGCACCGATGTCGACGACGCGCAGGGTAGGCGGCAGCGTGACGCCCGCAAGCAACTGGCAAACCGCCGCATCGGCGAAGAGGATTTGCGCCCGCGAGTTCTCCAGCATGGCGACGAGGCTGTCCGCATGCGTGGAGGGCGACAGCGGGGCGACCGCGAGTCCTGCCCGGAGCGCGCCGAAGAAAACGGCGGCATAGGGGATGGAACTCGACGCACAAATGGCCACGACGTCTTCGGGTGCCAGCCCGTCACGCTGCAGCGCGGCCGCACAGCGGTCGATCAGCGCATCGAGCGCGGCGAACGTGACGGTCTCGTCTTCGCAGACAATGGCCGCGCGCGCGCCGTGTTCCGCCGTGCGTTGGCGAATCATGGCGGTCAAGTCGACGAACGGGGAGTCGGGGGACTGCACGGACATGGCCTCATACCTCACTGGAAAGATGTCTTCGCGGGCGTGATGCAGTTCTCTTGCGCAATGGTCTCCCTTTTGATGGGCGCGCGGGCACGCTTCACAGTTTGTGAACGTGCGTTCGATTCTCGGGCTGGTCATTGCGCCAGGCAACGACAATTTTGTTGGACAGACCGTCAAGGCGACTTTGACAGTTCGCCCCCAAGGACGCGGCGTCATGTGAACCGACCTACGTTCCCTTTCTGCCATACCATCGCTCATCACCCGTTCGATGGAGTCGCACATGCTCTCCGAAGAGGAACTGGCGTTGCTCGACGCCATCCGCGAAACCGGCAGCCTGTCGCGCGCGGCGGCACGGCTGAACAAGGCGCCTTCCACGATCTCCCATGCGGCGCGCCAACTCGAGGCGCGCTTCGACGCGCTGCTCTTCGACCGCCGGCGCTACCGGCTGCAGCTCACTCCAGCCGGGCATCTGCTCGCCGAGGATGCGAGCCGCCTGATGCAGGACGTCGCGCGCATGACGCAGCGCGTGCGCCAGGTCGCGAACGGCTGGGAAGACCGCTTGTGGATCGTCACCGACGAGATTCTCGAATTCGAACTGCTCATGCCGGTGATCCGCGACTTCGACGCGCTGCAGTCGGGCGTCAAGCTGCGTTTCACGCACGAGGTGCTTTCCGGCACCTGGGAGGCGCTGCGCGACGGCCGCGCCGATCTCATCGTCGGTGCGACCAACGAACCGCCCGCCATCGACGGCCTGCACTGGTTCGAACTCGGCGTGATGGAGTGGGTGTTCGCGGTGGCGCCTCGCCATCGGCTCGCGGGCGAGAAGGCGCCGCTCACGCGCGAGCGCATGCTGGCCGAGCGCGGCGTAGCGGTCGGCGATTCGGCACGGCTCACGCCGGGCCGCGGCTACGGGCTGCTCGGGGGGCAGGAGGTGCTGGCGGTGCCGTCGATGCGCGCGAAGATCCTCGCGCAGCGCGAGGGCCTGGGTGTCGGCTGGGTGCCGCGGCGGCGCGCGGCGAAGCTCATCGAGCGCGGTGAACTGGTCGCGAAGGTCACGGCGAACCCGCGCGAGCCGAACATGCTTTACGTGGCGTGGCGCGGTGAACACGTGGGACGCGCACTGCAATGGTGGATCGACCGGCTGCGCGAGCCGCGTCTTGCCAGGCGCCTCGTGGACGGAATCGAGGTCACGGGCTGAAGCCGGCTGCCCGTGCAAAACGTTCGACAGATTCGAACGTCTGCGCCAAAACCGTCGTACGGCAGAAAGCGCGCCGCCCGGCAATATGGCATCACAGTCTCAGATCGAGACTATCCCCTTCAAGGAGAACGTCATGAACCGCTTTGCAAACAAAACTGTCCTCGTCACCGGCGGAACCAGCGGCATCGGCCTCGCTGCCGCACAGGCCTATGCCGCCGAAGGCGCGCACGTCATCGTCACGGGCCGCGACGAAGCCGGCCTCGAAGCCGCGCGGCGCGCGCTCGGCCCGAACGCGCACGCGTGGCGCAACGACGCGGCCTCGATCACCGGCGCGCGCGAGCTGGCCGCCGCCGTGCGCGACGCCGGCCTGCGCCTCGACGCGGTGTTCATCAACGCGGGCGTGGCGAAGCTCGCGCCGTTCGAGCAAGTGGACGAAGCGCTCTGGGACGTCACCTTCGACACCAACGTGAAGGGCGCGTACTTCCAGATTCAGTCGCTCCTGCCGGTGCTGAACGACGGTGCGGCCATCGTGCTCAACGGTTCGATCAACGCGCATATCGGCATGCCCACTTCGTCGGTGTATGCGGCGAGCAAGGCCGCGCTGATCTCGCTCGCGAAGACGCTCTCGGCCGAACTGCTGCCGCGCGGCATTCGCGTGAACGTGGTGAGCCCAGGTCCCGTGAAGACGCCGCTCTACAACAAGTTCGGCATGGACGCCGCCGCGCTCGCGGCGGCCGAGGAATCGATTCGTGGGCTGGTGCCGCTCAAGCGCTTTGCGACGGCGGAGGAGATCGCCTCGACCGTGCTGCATCTGAGCGCCGCCGAGTCGGCCTTCATGATCGGCACCGAAGTGATCGTCGCCGGCGGCATGGGCCAGCTTTGATGATCCGTTAGTGATGCGTACGGAATGCGGGCGGCAGGGCGCCGCCCGCGTGAGCGTACTGCGCGTCGGTCAGGAAACCGTTTCGCGTTCCGGCGTGGCCGTGATCTTGTGGATCGACAGGTCGGTGCCGTTGAATTCCTGTTCGCGATCGATGCGCAGCCCAACGAATTTGCGCAGCAGGCCGTACACCACGAGCCCGCCAAGGAAGGCGATCGCGATGCCCGCAATCGTGCCGACGATCTGCGCGCCGAGCGAGACGCCGCCCAGGCCGCCGAGCCAGCGCTGGCCGAAAATGCCCGCGGCGATGCCGCCCCATGCGCCGCACAGGCCGTGCAGCGGCCACACGCCGAGCACGTCGTCGATGCGCCAGCGGTTCTGCACGCAGGTGAACATATAGACGAACAGCGCGCCGGCAACCGCCCCCGTCACGAGCGCGCCGAGCGGATGCATGATGTCCGAGCCCGCGCACACGGCCACGAGCCCCGCGAGCGGCCCGTTGTACGTGAAGCCCGGATCGTTGCGGCCCGCGAACCACGCGGCGAGCGTGCCGCCCACCATCGCCATGAGCGAGTTGACGGCAACAAGACCGCTGATCTTGTCGATGGTCTGCGCGCTCATGACGTTGAAGCCGAACCAGCCCACCGCGAGCACCCATGCGCCCAGCGCGAGGAACGGGATGTTCGAAGGCGGGTGCGCGGCGATGCGGCCGTCGCGCGTATAGCGGCCGTGGCGCGGCCCGAGCAGCAGCACGGCCGGCAGGGCGATCCAGCCGCCGAACGCGTGGACGACTACCGAGCCCGCGAAGTCATGGAACGGCACGCCGAACACGTGCGTCATCGCATCCTCGAAACCGAGGCGGTTGTTCCACACCATCCCCTCGAAGAACGGGTAGATGAAGCCGACGATCACGAAGGTCGCGAACAGCTGCGGATTGAACTTCGAGCGCTCGGCGATGCCGCCCGACACGATGGCCGGAATGGCCGCCGCGAAGGTGAGCAGGAAGAAGAAGCGCACGAGCGCGTAGCCGTTGTGCTCGGCGAGCACGTCCGCGTGCGAGAAGAACTGCACGCCGTAGGCGAGCGTATAGCCGATGAAGAAGTAGGCGATCGTCGAAATCGAAAAATCGACGAGGATCTTCACGAGCGCATTGACCTGGTTCTTCTTGCGCACGGTGCCGAGTTCGAGAAATGCGAACCCCGCGTGCATGGCGAGCACCATGGCGGCCCCCATCAGCAGGAATAGCGTGTCGGTGCCGGTTTTTAGATTGTCCATCTGGCGTACCCAGTTTGCCCAAAATGGCGCATAGTGAGCAAGATATGGGCCAGCTTCAGCGCCAAACTGGTGAATTCGCAGCCAAAGCAGGCGTCAAGCCGGTGCGGCCGTGCACCGATGCGGAAAAATGGCAGGCGCCGTATCGCCGGTGCTGGTGCTGATTTCCGGGGCGTATGCACCACGTTTCGGCACAACCTCCGGGCTCCCGCGCAAAGTTGGGGAACTCACGCGCCAAGTTAGGGCGCTTAATTCGATTTTCCTTTCCGCATCAATGGATTGTCGGCGAATCGAAATCCTCTCGCGTTTTCGCGAGGATAAATTTCGGGCGCACATAGGGCGCAAACGCCGACATAATGGCCGGATTGCCACTTCACGCACGTCCGGTCGCCCGGTACCCGCCACGCAATGCGCCTCACGACCAAAGGGCTTCTGCTGATCGCGATTCCCGCCGTGTTCGAACTGAGCTTGCTGTCGGCCATCGTGAAGGCCGAGACCGACGCCGCCGCCGCGGAGCGCTGGGGCCAGCACAGCCAGGCGGTGCTGGCGCAGGCTTCGCGCGTGCTCGAACCGGTGCTGGTCGAGTCGGTCAAGCTGCGCGGTGCGGTGGCGGCCAACGACACGAGCTATGCCACGCCGGTCTCGATGTGGATGGACGTGGACCGCCGCATCGACCGGCTCGTCGAACTCGTGGCCGATAATCCCACACAGGTCGAGCGCGCCGTGCAGATTCGCCACGCCGTGCAGAACTATCGCCAATGGTCGGACCGCGTGCAGGACCTCTTGCGTTCTGGCCGGCGCGTCGACCTGGCCGAGCGCTTTCGCGCGCTCATGGCCGCCGACGTGCTCGACCGCGTGCGCACGCAGATCGTCTCGTTCCAGACCGAGGAGCGCCGCCTCGACGTATTACGGGTGTCCGCCGCCGAAGCGGCGCGCGCCCAGCAGCAGACGCTCGTGATGACGGCCGTGCTTGGCTCGATCGTGCTGGTTGCGCTTGCCGTCTGGGTCTTTACGCGCGGGGTGCGCGGGCGGCTCGATGCGCTTTCCGACAACGCGAACCGGCTGGCCGCGAACGAACCGCTTGCGCCGCTCACGGCGGGCAACGACGAAATCGCCGAACTCGACCTCACGCTGCACCAGATCAGCCAGCGGCTGATCGAAGCCGAGCGGCTGCGGCTCGGTTTTCAGGCCGACCTTGCACGGCGCGCAGACCAGCTCGCACGCATCAACGAAAACCTTCGCCAGCAGACTCAGGAAAACGAGATGTTCATCCACGGCGTGTCGCACGATCTGCGCGCGCCGCTCGTGAACCTGCAGGGCTTTTCGCGCGAGCTCAATCACGCGTGCAACGACCTGCGCGAGCGTATCGCGCATTCTTCGCTCTCGCCGCAGGTGCGCGCGCGCATCGAGCGCACCATCAACGAGGATATCGGCGAGGCGCTGCGCTATCTGCAAACGGCGGTGCTGCGCGCATCGCACATCATCGACGCGCTGCTGCGGCTCGCGCGCGCGGGGCGCGTGGAGTACCGGCGACAGCGTATCAGTGTGCAGGAACTGGTGCAGCGCGTGGTCGACGCGATGCACGCGTCGATCCGCGCACGCGGCGCGCAGGTGAGCGTGCAAACGCTGCCCGACGTATGGGGCGACCCTACTGCGCTCGAACAGGTGTTTGCAAACCTGATCGGCAACGCGCTCAGCTATCTCGATCCGGCGCGCGACGGGCGCGTCGAGATCGGCACGGCTCATGCACCGCCGGGCGTGGAGTCGCTGCAGATTTTCTATGTGCGCGACAACGGGCTCGGTATTCCCGAGGTCGGCCTGCCGCGGCTCTTTCAGGCGTTTCAGCGCATGCACGGCAACGTGGCGCCAGGCGAGGGCATCGGGCTCGCGCTCGTGCGCCGCGTGGTCGAGCGGCACGGCGGGCGCGTGTGGGTGGAGTCGACGGAAGGCGAGGGGACGACGTTCTATCTGTCGCTGCCCGATGCGCTTGCGGTCGCGCCGCCGTTGCCCGGCGACGCGGAGCAGATCATCAGCGCGCTCGAACGCGCGGAGCGCTCGGAGGCTTCGCCCAGTAGCCTTGCGGAATAAGGTGCGGGCGATGGCGCGGGTGGCGCGAATGCGAAGGCAAGCGAGCGAAGCGAATCGCGGGCGGCACCTGCAACGGCGTTGCGACCACCGGCAGGCGCTTAGACGTCCAGACAAGCGCGCTCTATCGGAGTTGTCCGAATTGGCGGCTGGCGCGCGCGTCGCCCCGTGCGAAACAGGGGCGACGCGCGCGTGGGATCAGCGCTCGCTCACGGCTCGATGCGCGTGCCGAGGAGCACGAGGAACTGGCGCAGCCATTCGGGATGGGCGGGCCACGCGGGCGCGGTGACGAAGGGCGCGTCGGTCACGGCGCTGTCGATGGCGATGTCGGCATATTCGCCGCCGGCGAGCCGCACCTCGGGCGCGCAGGCCGGATAGGCCGAAATGCGCTTGCCGCGGATCACCTCGGCCGCGGCGAGCAGCTGGGCCGCATGGCAGATCGCCGCGATGGGCTTGTTCGCCTGGGCGAAGTGACGCACCATCTCGATGACCTTCGGGTCGAGGCGCAGATATTCGGGCGCGCGTCCCCCTGCGATGGCGAGCGCATCGTAGCTGGCGGCGTCGATTTCGTCGAAAGTCGCGTTGAGCGCGAACTGGTGCCCCGGCTTTTCGGTGTAGGTCTGGTCGCCCTCGAAATCGTGGATGGCGGTCTTCACGCGCTCGCCAGCCTTCTTGCCGGGGCATACCGCATCGACGCGGTGGCCGATTGCCTGCAGCGCCTGGAACGGCACCATCGTTTCATAGTCTTCGGCAAAATCGCCGGTGAGGAACAGGATCTTCTTGACGGCCATCGTTTGTCTCCGGAGGTGGACGGTGGAACAGATCGTGCGCGTGGGCAGTCTACTCCATCATGTTTGACGATTTCGCAAAGCACGGCGTCGCGGGCGCCGCACTGCACACCATCGACTGGCGGCGCTACGTGCCGGGCCGCGATGCGAGCGCGCTGGCCGCGTTGTTCCGCGCGTCCGTGACCACGCTCGCTGCCTCGTTCTACGACGCGGCGCAGCGCAGCGCGTGGGCTGCGGCCGCCGACGATCTCGCGGACTTCGACGCGCGTCTTTCTCGCGGGGTCACGCTCGTGGCGTACTGTGACGGCGCGGCAGCGGCGTTCGGGCAGCTCTTTCCGCTCGATCACGTCGAGATGCTTTACGTCGCGCCGGTGTGGTCGCGCCGCGGCCTCGCGACGCTGTCGCTGGCGCGGCTCGAAGCGCTCGCGCGCGAGGCCCGCTCGACGGTATTGAGTGCCGACGCGAGCGCGGTGTCGCGGCCGATTTTCGAGCGCGCGGGCTTTTCGCTCATTTCGTCGGAGTCGGTGTTGCGCGACGGCGTATCATTGCCGCGTTTTCATCTATGCAAGCCGCTTCATGCGGCGAATTTTTCAGGATGACCATGTATTCGAAGGTTTCGACGCAAAGGCTGACGCTGGCCTCCCTGCTTGTGTGTGCGGCGCTCGCCGGCTGTAACAAGCACGATGCTTCCGCACCCGATCTGAGCAAGCAGTCCGCCGACGCCGTGAAGCAGGCCACGCAGGACGCCGCCAACCAGGCCGCGCAGCAGGCTGCGCAAACGCTCGACAAGGCCGCGAGCTTCGTGAACCAGCAACTCGGTGCAGCGCAGCAGAAGCTCGATTCGGCGGCCTCGCAAGGTCAACAGGCGAGCGCGTCCACGGCCGAGCTGGCTTCGGCGGCGCAGGGCCAGTTGCGCGGCGCGGCAAGCACGGCGCAGGGCTTGCTCGGGCAGGCCGCCGCGGCCACCGGGACCGGCTTGACGAGTGCGGGGCATTCGTTGCAGCGCTGGGCGAGCAACGCGGCCGCGTCGGCGCCGGCATCGGATGCTTCGAAGTAAGGCCGCAGCCGTGCGGGCCGCGGCTGACGGGTTGACGCTACGAATTAATGTAATTATGATGGTTACACTTTTTGGCGCGCGTGGTTCGAACCATTCGTGCGCCGCACAGCAGTGGCAGGTTTGCCGTGAATACGAGTAGCCGTTTCGCTTTTGCCGTTCACGTGCTCGCGCTGCTGGCGCAGCAGGAGGGCGTGCCGCTGTCGTCGGAGATCATCGCGGGCAGCGTGAACACGAATCCCGCGCTGATCCGCCGGCTCCTGTCGATGCTTGCCAGCGCGGGCCTCACGTCGTCGCAACTGGGCGCGGGCGGTGGCGCGCTGCTCGCACGCGAGCCGCAGGCAATCACGCTGCTCGACGTCTACCATGCAGTCGACGACGCGCAGTTGTTCGCCATGCACCGCGAGGAGCCGAATCCGGCCTGCCTCGTCGGGCGTCACATCCAGCAGACGCTGCGCGGCGTGATCGACGACGCACAGCGCGCCATGGAGGCGTCGCTCGCCACGCGCACGCTCGCGGACGTCGTCGACGACATGACGCGCAGCGAGCGCAAGCTCGAACGCGCGCGGGCGCGGCGGGCCTGAGCGGGCTGCGCGCAAGCAGAATCATCAGCGGGGCATTGCCCCGTTTTTTCACCCCCGAAATGTAACTTCGTTAGTTACATAATTACGGAAAACAGGAGTCAGTTCATGAGCAAGACGCTGAAAATCGCCCTCTTTGGCGCAACCGGCATGGTCGGTTCTCGCATCGCCGCCGAAGCGGCGCGCCGCGGCCACCAGGTGAGCGCGCTGGTGCGCCAGCCCGAGCGCGTGGCGGCCGCACCGAACGTCCACGCGGCGAAGGCCGATCTGCTCGACGCGGCGAGCGTCGCAGCCGCGGTGCGCGGTCACGATGTGGTGGCGAGCGCCTATGCGCCGCCCAAGGATCAGCTTGGCGACCTGCTGGTCGCGAGCCGCGCGCTCGTGGAAGGCGTGCGCGCCGCGGGGCTCGAGCGTCTCGTGGTGGTGGGCGGCGCCGGCTCGCTGGAAGTGGCGCCCGGCAAGCAGCTCGTCGATACCGAAGGCTTCCCCGACGCCTACAGGGCGATCGCGCTCGCCCATCGCGAGGCGTTCGACTACTACCGTACCGTCACCGACATCGACTGGACCTTCTTCGCGCCGGCCGCGATCATCGCGCCCGGCGAGCGCACGGGCACATTCCGCACGGGCGCCAATACGCTGATCGCCGATGCGAAGGGCGAGAGCCGCATTTCTGCCGAGGACTACGCAATCGCCTTCGTCGACGAACTCGAGCAGGGCCGCTTCATTCGTCAGATCACAACGGCGGCCTACTGAGGCGCGACGCGGCGCGTCCTGCGCGCTGACAAACTGTTACGCACGCGCGCGGCGCGGCGAGGTGGAGTGCGGCTAAACTGGAACGTCCTGTTTTTGCCCCTCCGCCATGAATACCAGCATCGGACGCGATGGCGCGGGCGCCGGGCCGTCGCGCGTGCGCATCGACCCGGCGGATCGTGCACTTCTTTCACGCGCCGCGTCGGCGCGCCCGGGTCTACGCCCGTTCCTGCGCGCACTCATGCTCCTCGCATGCCTCGCGGCGTGCCTTGCCGCGCCGCTGCGGGCCGCCGCCCAAGCCGCGCCGGCGCCCGTGCTGCCGGTGCTCAAGAGCATCATCACCGGGGCGCCGGCGGCTGCCTCGGGGGCTTCGGCGGCCGAGGCGGCCTCTGCGCCGTCACCGGCGAGCCAGGCCGAGTTCACGCGCTCGCTCGACAGCGTCATCAATACGCTCGACAACGAGCGCCAGCGCACCGCGCTCCTGAATCAGCTCAAGAAGCTGCGCAGCGCGTCGCAAAACGTGGCGCCCGCGCCCGCTTCGGGCGCGGCGGCGAACTCGGCGGGGCTGCTGGGCGCAATCGCATCCGGGCTCGCCTCGGTCGAGGCGGACGCCCGCCGCGGCCGCAGTCCGTTTCACTACTGGGCGGGGCGCTTCAGGGCAGCCGGCGTCGAGCTTTACGACATCGCCTCGGGCGGAGAAGGCGAAAGCCTCGGCCGCATCGTGTTCGATCTGTTCGCCATGCTGGCCGGCTGGGGCGCATGCGCCGCGGTGCTGCGCTGGATCGAGCGGCGGCTGCTCAGGCGTTTCGATGTCGAGACCGGCCTGCGGCCCGATCCCCGCACCATCGATCTGCTGATTTTCGTCGTGCATCGCGCGGCGCCGTGGATCGTGGCGTTCCTCGGCGCGCTCGTGGTCGAGCGTTCGCTGCCCGACGCGCTCGGGCGCACGCTCGCCCTCGTGATCGCCTACGCGATCGTCGCGGGCGCGGTGTTCTCGTCCATCTGCCTGATCATGTTTTCGCTGTTCGGTTCGGGGCACCGGCGCGCGGCCGTGCGCCTGCTGATCGCGCGCTCGCGCCGGCTGCTCTTTGCGATCGGCGTGCTGGCCGCGCTCGGCGACGCCGCGACCAATTTCGAAGTCGCGCGCCAGCTGGGCGCGAACACGGCGGCACTGGTGAGCACCGCCGCGAACATGGCGGCCGCAGTGCTGACAGTGGTGTTCGCCTTTGGTTTCCGGCGCCCGGTCGCGCATCTCATCCGCAACCGCAGCTATTCGCTGCGCCACGGCCACAAGGCGCTCACCGAAGTCCTCGACGTGCTCGCCTCGCTCTGGCAACTGCCGATGCTGCTGCTCGCCGGCGCTTCGATCGTCGCCACGTTCGGCGGGATCGGCAGCCGCGACGACGTGCTGCAGATTTCCGTGGTCTCCGCGCTCCTGCTCGTGCTCGCGTTCTTCCTCTCGGCGGTCGTGCTGCGCATCACGCGCCCGAACCCCGCGCGCGTGCGGCGGCGCTCGCCGTATCTGCGGCGCCTGCTGCGCTTTGCCGGCACGCTGCTCGTGGTGTTCATCTGGTTCGCGTACTTCGAATCGTGCGCACGCCTGTGGGACATTTCGCTCGCCGCGATCATCGAGGCGAGCGTGGCCGCGCGCGGCATCGCGCACGCCATTTTCGCGATCGTGTCGACGGTGTTCCTCGCGTGGCTCGTGTGGATCACGGTCGATACTGCGATTCTCGAAGCGCTCAATCCGAGCGGTCCGCGCACCAAGGGCCGCGCGCCCAGCACGCGCGCACGCACCATGCTGCCGCTCGTGCGCAACGCGGTGCTCGTGACGATCCTCACCATCACCGGCATCGCCACCGCGGCGAATCTCGGCATCAACGTCACGCCGCTGCTCGCCGGCGCGGGCGTGATCGGTCTCGCCATCGGCTTTGGCGCGCAGTCGCTCGTGGCCGATCTCATCACCGGTCTGTTCATCATCATCGAAGAGACGATTTCGGTGGGCGACTGGATCGACATCGACAACGGGCATGCGGGCACGGTCGAGCATCTGTCGATCCGCACCGTGCGGCTGCGCGACGGGCAGGGCGCGATCCACGCGATTCCGTTCTCGCAGATCAAGATCGTGAAGAACCTTTCGCGCGATTTCGCGTTCGCCGTGTTCGAAGTGCGCGTGCCGTTCTCGGTCGATCTCGATACGGTCACGCGCATGATTCGCGAGACCGGCGCGGAACTCGTGGCCGACTTCCGCTATCGCCGCGAGATACTCGGGCCCGTGGAAGTGTGGGGGCTCGACCGGTTCGACCCGAACTGGATGGTCGTGAAAGGGCAGATCAAGACGCGGCCGCTGCAGCAGTGGAGTGTGGCGCGCGCGTTCAATGCGCGCCTGAAGCGCCACATGGACGAAGCCGGCATCGAGATGCCGGTGCCGCAGATGCAGGTGCACATGTCTTCGCGCGGCGGCGATGTCGAGGAGCCGCATGGTCATCCGCATCCGCATGGCGTGCACGTGGGCGGCGGCGTGGCACGCGATGCCTCGCACGAGCCGCGGCCCGCGCCGCCGCCGACGGCGGGCCCCGAGGGCGCACCGCCCCAGATTCCCACGGCGGGCAGCCGCGGCTGAAGGTCTGCGCCGCTCAGGTCAAACTCAAATCACCTGTGACGCTTTCGATGGATAGGGGCCAGTCGCGTTAAGACACGAGCGCCGTCTTGCGCACGAGCGGCAGCACGTCGTTGACCTGCGTTGAGATGTGCTCGGCGGCGACGCCGTAGACATGCAGCGAGACGGCCTGCGCGTCGCTGCCGTTCGACAGCCGGTGAATGCTGGTGCGCCCGCGTCCGCCGAACGACACCGCGCCGCTCGCGCGCGGATGCGAGCGCATCACGTCGGCGCCCTGGCGTGCGTCGTCCCACGCGTAGAGCGTTTCCGTCAACGTGCCGTCGAGCACGGCGTAACCGCACCAGGTGTGATGCGCATGGATCGGGCTCGCGTGGCCCGGCTGCCAGACGAGCGCCGCGACCGTGTAGCGGCCGCGGCTGTCGGCCGCGATGACATGACGCCGATACGTCTGCGCGCTGCCTTCGCGCTGCGCGTGCGTGACGAGCGCCGGATCGGCGAGCGCGCGCGTGAGCGCCGCGCGCAGGCCGCGCGCGAAGCGGGCGCAGCGCGACGGGTCGCCGGGCGTCGCGCAGGCATCGAAAGCGGCGTCGAGCGCGGCGGTGAAGCGGGCGACGGCGGCAGCGTGCTGCTCCGCGGTGTGGAAGGCGCTCAGCAGGGCGAGTTCGGCAGGGGCGTTCATGGCGTGTTCTTCTTCCGGTTTCTACAAGAAGATTTATAGCCGTTCGCGCCTGGAAAGCGTTTTCCTATTCTTTTCCCGTTTGCCCATCGTGTAGAATAAATTTCTACGCTTCGGGGAGTGCGGAAATGGATCTCATCGACAGAAAGCTGGTTGAGTTGCTGCAGCAGGACGCGACCATGCCGGTCGCGGAGTTGGCGCAGCGCGTCAATCTTTCGCAAACGCCGTGCTGGAAGCGCGTGCAGCGCCTGAAGGAAACGGGCGTGATCCGCGCGCAGGTCGCGCTGTGCGACCCGCGCAAGCTCGGCGTGGGGACGACGGTGTTCGTCGCCGTGCGCACGAACCAGCACACCGAGGCGTGGGCGCAGACCTTCACGCGCGCCGTGCAGGAGATTCCCGAGATCGTCGAGGCGTATCGCATGAGCGGCGAGACCGACTATCTGCTGCGTATCGTGGTCTCCGATATCGACGACTTCGACCGCGTCTACAAGCAGCTCATCCGCGCCGTGCCGCTGTTCGACGTCAGTTCGAGCTTCGCGATGGAGCAGCTCAAATATTCGACGGCGCTGCCGGTGCGCAGCGGCACCTAGCGGCATCTGGCGGGACCCGGCGGCTCGCGCCGCAAGCCGTCTGCAAGGCATGGCGGCGTAGAATGCCCGTTCCTGTCATCCAACTCGAGGCTGGGCACGACCGATGAACGAACCGCGCAGGAAGAACCCCACTGTCGGCGTTGCCGTGCTCATCGTCGTGGTGGTGCTGTTCGTGATCGGCACCGTGCTGTTCAACGCACTGAAAAGCAAGCGCGAGTACGACGAGACCGTGGGCGCCGGCGCGGCGCACGCATCCGCGAGCACGGCCGCGTCGCAAGCCAGCGGCTCGACGCAGTGACGCGCCGGGCCGTTTTCTTCTTATTCCTCCGGTAGCCGGATGATGCTCGCGTCCCGGCGAATCAACCAGGACGCTGTGATCATCTGCTTGCACTGGTGTGCGAGCAGCTTGAGTTCCTGCGGCAGTTCCGCCGAGGCGCCGAGCGCGCGCTCGGCTTCCACCACCATCGCATCGAGTTCGCGCGTGATCTGCTTCGTGATGTCGGCCTGATCGGCGGGCGCAGGCGTGCCCGCTTCGGCGGCGACGAGGTTCTCGCGCACGCACGACAGCGCGCGCTCGAGTGCGTCGAGCTTGACCTCCGGCTGGTCGGGCCGCGCCGTGCTGCGCAGGAGCGGGGCGGTGGCGGTGATCTGCGAGGCGAGCACGTGGCTGCGCACGAGCAGGTCGTTGAGCTCGGGCACGAACTTCTGCGCGGCCTTCGGTTCGAGCATCATGCGCTGGAACGCCTGGCCGAGATTCGCGAATGCCACGTGCACGTTCTTGCGCGCGAGCCGGTAGCGGAAGTCGCGCGCGAGCGACGGTGCCGCTGCGGCTGCGCTCGCCGTGGCTTGCGCGGTCTGTGCAGCGGTTTTCGCGCCCACGGCCGACACGGGCGAGCCGGGAGCGCCGGCGGTGGGCGAGTCGTCGAGGGTCGCGGCGGCGGCTGCGGGTTCGTCGATGACGCTCGCCGCGTTCGCCGAAGCGCTCGCCATGGCGCTCACGCTGCTCGTCACCGGATTCGCCACGCCGCCCGCATCGCCTGCGCGCGTCGCCGCCGGCGCTGCATGGGCGGCCACGCGCGCGCCGGCCTCGCTCACCCCGGCCCCCGCGAACGCCGGCTGCGGCGCGCTCGTGCGCCCGCTCCACCACCAGCTCGCTTCGAGATAGCTGCGCGTCGCGGCGATCATGTCGTGCACAAGCTTGCCCATCAGGCGGTATTCCCAGTACGGAAACAGATGGCTCGCGGCGATGGCGATCATGCAGCCCACTACCGTATCGATCGCGCGCTCGCCGATGATGCGCATGCTGCCCGGCGCGAGCAGATGGAACATCAGGAGCACATAGGCCGACGTGAACACCACGCTCGCCGTGTAGTTGAAGAGCAGGAGGCTGTAGCTCATCACCATCGCCGCGAACATCGAGACGAGCAGCACGAGCGGCTGCTTCACGAGCAGGATCAGCGCAATGCTCGCGATACAGCCGATCAGCGTGCCGACGATACGCTGCGCGTTGCGCTGGCGCGTGAGCGAGTAGCCGGGCTTCAGGATGATGATGCTCGTCATCACGATCCAGTAGGCGTTGGTGAGCGGCAGAAGCCGCCCGAGCCAGAAGCCGACCGCCACGGCGATCGTCACGCGCAGCGCGTGGCGAAAGCTAGGCGAGGCCATCGTGAGATTCGAGAAGATCTGCAGCCAGGACACGCGGCGGTTCGTCACGAAACGTGTGAGCGCTTCGTCGATGCGCAGTTCGGTTTCGGTCGTCGGCACTTCGCTCGCGAGGCTGCGGCGCATGCGGTCGATCAGGCGTGTCGCGCTCCAGATACGCCGGAACGACGCCGAGATCGCCGCATAGGCCTCCGGGTCGGTCGCGGCCAGGTCGCGCTTTTTCAGCAGCTCGAGTTCGTATTCGATGGCGCGCAACTCGGCTTTGACATTCACGCTCGCGCGCGGCGCCTCGTTTTGCAGCACTGCAAGGCCGATGTCTTCGAGATCGGCGGCGGCCTTGCGGATCAGGTCGCGGTAGAACACGAGCAGGTCTGAGCCGCCGAAGGTGTTGCGCACGAGCGGGTAGTCGGTGTGTGCGCCCACGAACAGCTCGTGCAGATCGACCGTGTTGATGAACAGGTTGAAGTGCATCGCGCGCCGCGCATCGACCTTGCCGGCCCTGAGCTTGGGCAGGTTGCGCAGCACGATGTCGCGTGCCGCGTCCTGGCGCTCGACGGCGGCGATCTGCTTCGCGACGAGGTTGCGATAGCACTCGTCGAGATCGTTGTCGAGGTCGAAGAACTGGGCGCGCGCGAGCAGGTAGTCGGCGCAGGCGAACACGCTTTCGGCGAGCGCCTGCTGCTCGATGCGATCGAGCATGAGCTGGCTGATCATGGTCGACCACGCCGTGTACCAGAGGCCGCCCAGCAGGATCCACAGCGCATTGACGAGCGCGAGGTGCGGCGTGAAATGCTCCTCGAGCGTCATCACCATCATGAAGAGGGTGGCGAAGCTGATCTGCGGCCAGCGGTTGCCGTAGACCACGATCAGCGAGAGCACGAAGGTGAGCGGCACCACGGTGGCCCAGAGCGCGATGGGGCTGAAGGTGGCGAGGCCGGTGGCGTAAGCGGAGAGAAACCCGATTACGCTGCACGCGAGCATTTCGTTGCGCTTGTACTTGAGCGGCCCCGGCATGTCGACCACGCAGGCGCCGAGCGCGCCGGTCGAGATGGTGAAACCCAGCTCGCTCTTGTGAAGGACGAACAGGCACAGGACGGCCGGAAGCGAGATGCCGATCGCGATGCGCAGGCCGCCGTAAAAGTACTGGCTATAGAGGAATTTCCTGATTTCTACGGAGTAGCGCATCGACTGCCGAGGGAGTTCGAGAGCGGACGGTACGCCGCGGACTGTGGCGCTGAGTCTAACGTATTTCGGGCGCGATCTGACCGTCGATGCATGCCGGACCGGGCCGAAGCTGGCGCCGGCGTCTCAGTCCACGCTGAGCGTGCTCGCGTTCGTTGCGGCGGCCGCGTCGCCGAGCAGGCCGTGCGTGCCGTTGATGCGCCGCATGCGCGTGCGATACCAGAAGGTCCAGGCCATCAGGCCGCCGAACACGCCATAGCCGATGATCGGCGAGACGACGAGAAAGCGCTCGATCGGCCACGTGGCAGCCAGGTACGTGCGCAGCGCGGAATCGAGACAGAGCCCGAAGCCCCAGATGAACGTGAGCAGCCGCATGGCCGCCGCGAAGCTCGTGTTTTCCTTCCAGAGCTGTTCGAGCCGCGCGACGCCCTCGCGCGTCTCACGCGCGACCGTCGCTCGCGTGAGATAGAACACGAGCGGGCGCCTGGCGAGAAGCGAGATCAGAAACGCGGCGCCGATCGCGCCCGAGGCGAGGCTTTCGCGCATCAACAGCACGCGCGGGCTGCCGCCGAATGCCACGGCGAGCACAGAGAGCACGATGCCGAGCAGAATGACGGCGGAGAGCGCATCCACCCGCCGAAAGCGCACCAGTTCGACGATGCTCCAGGCAAGCGGCGGCGCGGCCGAGGCAATGAGGCCGCCGACTTCGCCCCAGTGCGGCTCGGCGAGACGGTAGGCGACCCAGGGAAGCAGGAGATTGACCGCCAGTTCGGCAACGAATGCGGGACGCAGCTTCATGGGGTGCGTGCTCCTGTGGGTTCGCCCAAGGGAATGTCGCAAGTATGGTTCATGCGCCGCGCGGCGGCAAACTGGCTGCACAGCGGCCGACGGCGGATCGGCTTGCCCCTTGCGCGAGGAGGTGTCACGCCTGTGTCATGCCTGTGCCGATTCAGCCGCGCTGTGCGACACTGCCGCGTGTCCGGCCCGATGCGGCCTGCTTTCTTTCTCGTTGCCCATGACCGCACGCGCGCCCATCCCGTTGCAGGAAATCGAACTCGTCGCCGTTCGCGCGCAGGGCGCGGGCGGCCAGAACGTGAACAAGGTGTCGAGCGCGATTCATCTGCGCTTCGACATCCGCGCCTCGTCGTTGCCCGAGGTGCTCAAGATGCGCCTGCTCGCGCTCGCCGACCGCCGGATTACGAGCGAGGGCGTCGTCGTGATCAAGTCGCAGGAATACCGCACCCAGGAACAGAACCGCGTGGCCGCGCTTGCGCGCCTGGAGGAACTGGTCGACAGCGTGAGCGTGACGCGCAAGGCGCGCGTGGCGACGCGTCCCACGCGCGCCTCGAAGTTGCGCCGGCTCGACAGCAAGGCGCGCACCGGTGAGCTGAAGGCGGGGCGTCGGCGCGTCACCGACTAGCGACCCGGATCACGCGGCGGCTTGACCCGGCTCGCGCCACGGGCGCTCGCGCGGCCCGTGCTCGGGCGGAAAGTCCGCGCACAACATGTGCGCCAGACGCGGTCGAAATTGGAGAAGCCCGCACCGAAGTCGGGTTCGGCATGGCTTGGGACGGACGGCGGCGCGGGCGGTTCGTGGGCGCCTCTACCGCCAGGGCCGCGCAACTGCCTTCCAAAGCGGGCGCTCGCCTTCGGTGCGAGGCGCTCAGTGCGCCGTGTCGGGCACGTCGAGAATCAGGATGATGGTCCAGTCCGCGTCGCCTTCGTGGTGGTATTGGCGCTCCGCCACGATGAACGGCTGCTGCTTGCCGGCCGGGCCGAGAAACAGCACGTCGCCTTCCATCGGCAGGCATTCGATGGGGGGCAGCGCGAGATACGCATCCTGGTTGCCGCCGCGCGGCATCAGTTTTTCGATCTTGCGTGAGGCCGCTTCGGTCCATTCGATGTCGAGCTGGATGTTGCTCATTGCGTTTCTCCGCGCGTGGCGCGCACAAAAGGTTGGGTCTGCCGACCGCGTCTAGCCGACCGCGTCTGGCCGACCGCAACTGGCCAACCGCGGCGTTTTCGAGGTGCGCGACTTTAGCATACCGCGCCGGCGCGTCGGCGCGGGGCCGCTGCGCGCGAGGCCACAAACGCAGCGAAGTGGCGCGGCGAAGAAAAAAGCCGATGGCGGCTAAACCGGCATCGGCTTCATTCCCGGGAAGGCGTCGCCCGCGTGCGCTGGGCTGCGCGCGGCCAGCCTCGTCCGTTCTTACTGGGCAGGGGCCTTCTTGTGATGCGGATGCCCCGACTTGTGATGCATCATGGGCGCCGGCGCAGGCGCGGCTTCCTGTTGCTGCTGCAGCGCCTGCGCGCGTTGCAGGACGTCGTCGGCCTTGGCCGGGTCGGTGCTCATCGTGATGCCGTTATCCGACTGCGCATGCGCAGCGCCCGCCAGTGCGGAAAGTGAAATCAGGACTGCGAGGGACACTTTTTTCATCTCTACCTCCGAAGGAGCGGTTTATGGACCCAGCCGGTGCCTGTCCAAGCAGGATGGACACCCCATTCTAACGATCAAATACTCGCTCCAGATGACATCACGTAAGCCGTTCGTGCGGGAGTTACATCTCGTTACATCTAACGTCGCCTAACGGTCATATTAGAACCAGCCGATCATCCGATACACATAGAACTGGGCAACCCCAATCGATTCGTGGAGCGCCGTTTCAGCGGACTTGAGATTTGCGAGGCGCGGAAGCAGGCCGCGCTCGACATGCCGCACGCTGGAAACCGCAGGCAGCGGGTCCATGTCGAAGCGACGGAAATCGAGCATCGCACGGCGCATCTGGTACGAGGACGTGACGAGCAGGAGCGTTTCGTCATTCCCGGCGCGGACGATGGGCGCGACGTTGCGCGCGTTCTGATACGTCGTGAGGCTCTGGTTTTCGAGCACGAGATCGGCGCTCGGCACACCGGCGCGCCGCAGGTAGGGCGCGTAGTTGTCGGCCTCGGCGCTCGCATGGTGCTCCGGGTTGCCGCCACTCACGATCACGCGGCACGTGCCGCCCGCGCGCGCGCACTGTGCGTACAACTCGGCGGCAAGCGCAATGCGTGCGTAGACGTCGCGCGCGGGGACCAGTCGGCCGCCGTGCGATTCGGTGCCGCCGCCCAGCATGATGATGGCGGTGCGCGCACCGAAGTGCGCCGGGCCGATTTTCGCCTGATCGTAGGGAGTGCGATACAACTCCGGCTGGGCGATATCGAGCAGCACCGCGGTGAGCCAGCCGGTCGCGAGCAGCCAGAAGACCGCGGCCGCGCAGACCGCGACACGCCAGCGCGCGCTGCGCCACAGCAGGCCGAGCGCAACAAATAGCACAAACAAAACGAATAGAATCAATTTGGATGAGGTAACGTATTGTTTTCGGGAAAATGCGCGTCCAACCGACCTTTGCGCCGCGAGCGTGGCGCGGCGTTGGCCGTGCGGGAAGCGGTGAAGCCGCTTTCACGGGGGCCCGGATAACCTGCAGTCCCTGCCGCTGCTCATCGCACGGATAGGGCGCGTGGGCCCGCCAGGGCACAGACTGCGCCATTCTCAGGTCCGCGTTGCGCCGCAGCCGGCTCGCGTGAGACTCAATGATCGCAGGACTGCATTTTAAGAAAGAAGTGAGATGACCACGTATTCCAACGAAGCAGTACTCGAAGCGCTGAGACGGGTGCAGTATCGACAGGTCCCGTGGGCGCGTCGTCCTGAAGTGTTCCAGTATTTGCGCGATCTCGGCATGATGGACATCGTCCGGCAGCGCACGGTTGCGCCGGCGCCGGGTTTCCATGCGCCGGTCGATATCGCGGTGCTGACCGATCGCGGCCGCGCCGAATTCGCCCGGCTCGCTCGCGACGAGCGCACGGTGCAGTGGAGCGCGCATCGCGTGGCCGACTATGTCGCGGAGCGCGTACCCCAATCCGGCCTCGAAGCCAGCCAGTAGTACCCCCGTTTGTACCCCCGTCCTCTTCGTCCCGCCAAAAAAAAGCCCGCATCGAAAGATACGGGCTTACCGGAATTACTGCTGCCACGCTGTGCTTGATGGCGTAAGGATAGACCGCACATGAAGCGCGGTGGTTCCCCGGGGCAGGGTATTTGCTGAGCCCGCGACGTGCCGACGCTCTTACCTTCCTGCGTCATCGCTGCTCGTTCGTCGGTTCCGGCCGTCCTCTCGATGGTGTTTCGCTGGCCGGCTTACCGGCGCTGCGCTGGTTCCTGCCTCTGCGGCGCGCTGCGGCGGGCATTGTCCGCAATATCGCCCCGCAAGTCGCCGCGCGGCACTGGCGGTTTGCTCGCGTTCGGGCCAGGCGCTACGGGCGGCATGGCGTGCGCGCCGGTGCGCGCGATCGACCATGTCGGTACGGAGGCATGCGGCGGGTGGGCCGCGGCGCTGAACGACACGAACGAAGCGGTCGGCGCGAAAAGGGCGAGGGCGAACAGCGAAACCATGATGCCCCGGATGTGCAGGTTCATGGATTTCATGGTGGTTCCCCGTCAATCCAGTTTCTTGACGTTAGTGGACATGCTCCTAAGCTAACGTCGGGCACGAAAGCGCGCTGTAAATATTAGTAAAGAGATGTATCGCGCGATGCCGATCGCCTGGTTGCGGACGCAGCGACGTCGATGCGGCCCGCATCAGTGGGGAGGGGTGGCGCTGCTGGCACGACCGGAAAGCGGTCTGCAGCGGCCATGAAATACGCAAAGGATGGGGAGATAAACACGCCGGGCGCACGATGCGCCCGGCGGAAAAGCAGTTTAAGCGTGGCTCAGGCCATCTTGACCGGCGCGCGCCACGATTCCGGATTGGTCCAGAACGCGCCGCGCAGGCGATCACGGCTGGGCGGTGCGGGCGGCTTGGTCGCCGTGGCGCCGATACGGCCGCGCAGCGAAATTTCGCGCCCGTTCGTGCTCAGTCGCTTGACGATCTCCGCAAGCGTGCCGTCTGCCTGCCACTCGTCGAAACGACGGCGGCAAGTCGGCGGCGAGGGGTAGCGGCCCGGCAGCTTGGACCAGCCTTCACCCGTCGAAAGCACCCAGAGCACCGCGTTGACCACAGCACGCGCTTCGACGCGAGGCCGTCCGCGCCGTTCGCTCCGTGCCGGTTCAGCACAGAACAACGCCTCGACCAGCGCCCATTCGTTGTCTCTCAAATCGTCGAACAGCATCATGTTTCACCTCAGCGAAGCTATCTCCGGTGCGCTGCCCCGCGCTGCGCACTCTTCATGGACTCCCGGCCGGATGCCGGAGTACCAGGCGGGCCCGGCTGGATCGTCCCGGACTGCATGCTTCCGGTACGTCCATCGAACCTGTGCGTGCCTTAATGCGAAAACCGTGCCAGCACGTACGTTCTCGTCTTGAAGCCGCGTGGCGCCAAGCCCGCGCGGGAGATTGCCAGGGGCGTATAAGACTCGAAAACACTTATCGAGAAAATCGGGAGAATCACCAATCTTGTGCAGACAAGCCCGTCCGCCGTGCGTTTGCGCCGTATTGCTGCATTGCGGCGAATAATGGGTGGCGAGGTTCCTCTATACGTAACGAGGGGTGTCCGGCATAAAATTGCATGAAAACGGACAATTCATGAGGCAAGCGGATGAATGTGACGCTGCGGCAGTTGCGGGTTTTCATCGAGGTTGCCCGGCTGCAGAGCTTTAGCCGGGCCGGGGACGAAATCGGGCTCACGCAGTCGGCGGTGAGCCGATGTGTACGCGAGCTCGAAGCCGAGATTGGCGTGAAGCTCGTCGACCGGACCACGCGCGAGGTGCAGCTCACCGATGTCGGCGCGAACCTGATCGCGAGCATTCCGCGCCTGCTGGGCGATCTCGATGACGCCCTGCGTGAAATTCGCGAGATCGGCGAGCAGCGGCGCGGCCGCGTCGTCGTGGCGGCCAGTCCGACGGTCGCGTGCCGCTTGATGCCCCAGGTCGTCGCCGCGTGCGGGCGGCAGTTTCCCTACATCACGCTTGGCTTGCGCGACGACGTGCAGAGCGACGTCGTGCGCAAGATCCGCTCGGGCGAGGTGGACTTCGGCGTCATCATCGGGCCCTTTGCCGCTGAGGATCTCGAAACCGAATGCCTGACCACGGACTCGTTCTGCGTGGTCGTGCGCGGCGATCACGCGCTCGCGCTGAGCCAGGAAGTCGCGTGGAAGGAGCTGGACGGCGAGCGTCTGGTGATGCTGGATTACGCTTCGGGCAGCCGCCCGCTCATCGACGCCGTGATGAGCGAGCAGGGCGTGCGTGCACGCGTGGTGCAGGAGCTGGGCCATCCGGCCACGGTCTTCGGACTCGTCGAAGCGGGGGTGGGCATCAGCGTGTTGCCCTGGCTCGCGCTGCCCGTGCCGGCGGGCGCCCCCTTGCTTGCGCGGCCGCTCGTGCCGCGCGCGCAGCGCACCGTCGAACTCGTGCGGCGGCGCGACCGCTCGCTTTCGCCGGCCGCCGAGGCGGTCTGGTCGCTGATCCGTCAACTTGCCGGCCAGCCCGAAGCGCGGCACTGAAACCGCTGCGCGCATGCCTGGAGGCGCGGAGCTCGTCGCGCGGGGCCGCGCGATACACTGCATGCTTTCCCACATTCTGTGCCACCCGGAACCCCGATGAGCGATTTCGAACCGTCGTCCTCCGTCTCCCTGCCCCGTGAAGCGGTGCGTGCGTTGCGCTCGTCGCAGATCCGCGAAGTGGCGAACGCCGGGTTCGGCGTTCCCGACGTGCTGCCGTTCTGGTTCGGCGAGTCCGACCGTGTGACGCCACCGTTCATCCGCGAGGCGGCGGCCGACGCGCTGGGGCGCGGCGACACGTTCTATACGCACAACCTCGGCATCGCGCCGCTGCGCGAATCGCTCGCGCGCTACGTGAGCGAACTGCACGGCGCAACGTCGGTGGATAACGTGGCGGTCACGAGCGCGGGCGTCAACGCGTTGATGCTGGCGGCGCAGCTCGTCGTCGGCGCGGGCGACCGGGTGGTGGCAGTGACCCCGCTGTGGCCGAACCTCGTCGAAATCCCGAAGATTCTCGGCGCCACGGTCGAGACGGTCTCGCTCGACTACGGCGAGCGCGGCTGGACGCTCGATCTCGACCGGCTGCTGGCGGCGCTCACGCCCGAGACGCGTCTTCTCATGATCAACTCGCCGAACAATCCGACCGGTTGGGCGATGACGCGCGACCAGCAGCGCGTGGTGCTCGAGCATTGCCGGCGCCTCGGCATCTGGATCGTCGCCGACGAGGTCTACGAGCGCCTTTACTACGGCGCCACGAGCGAGCGCACCGCGCCCTCGTTCCTCGATCTTGCGTCGCGCGAAGAGCGCCTGATCTGCGTCAATTCGTTCTCGAAGGCCTGGCTCATGACCGGCTGGCGGCTCGGCTGGATGGTCGTGCCGCGCACCTTGACCGACGATCTGGGCAAGCTGGTCGAGTACAACACCTCGTGTGCGCCCGCGTTCGTGCAGCAGGCCGGCATTGCGGCCGTCGAGCACGGCGAGCCGTTCACGCGCGCGCTGGTGGCCGATCTGCGCGCCTCGCGCGACCACCTCGCCGCGGCGCTGGCGAAGCTGCCCGGCGTCGATGTGAAAGTGCCGCACGGGGCGATGTACCTCTTTTTCCGGCTGGCGGGCGCGCAGCACAGCCTCGAGTTGTGCAAGGCGCTGGTGCGCGACGTGGGCCTCGGCCTCGCGCCGGGAAGCGCGTTCGGACCGCAAGGGGAAGGCTTCGTGCGCTGGTGCTATGCGTGCGACCCCGCGCGGCTCGACGCCGGCGTCGAGCGACTCGCGCGCTACCTGGAGACGGTGGGAGCGCACTGATCGTGCGTCGGCGCGGCTTGCACCGCGCCATGCACCGGCGTGGCGCGCGCGGGCATAAAGCGGTGACGGGGCCCGGATTAAAATGAGGCCCCTCATGCGGAATGGCGTCTTTACGCACCCGGCGTTTTTGCGTAATATGGCGCTCAGTCAAGCGATTCCCTGCGGGAACTTCGCGGCTCCCTCCGGCTGGGTCTGGCTCTTTGCCTGAATTTCGGCCCCCCGGTGCGTGCTCCCATCAATATGACCGATCAGAATCGGGCGAGCGCGTCTCCAAGTTCCATATCGTCTTTCGTCTGTCTGATCCGGTTCCTTGAACCTGATTTACCTTACTTAGGGTCTGACCTGGCTGCATGAATACCCAAGAGGCGAAAATCGTCCTCGAGACTGCATTGATCTGCACGCAGGAGCCGTTGAAGATCGGCGAACTGCGCAAACTGTTTGCCGACGACATTTCGGCCGACACGGTCCGCAACCTGCTCGAAGACCTGCGGCATGAATGGTCCGGGCGCGGCGTCGAGCTGGTGGGGCTCGCGTCGGGCTGGCGCTTTCAGAGCAAGCCGGCCATGCGGACGTACCTTGACCGGTTGCACCCCGAAAAGCCGCCGCGCTATTCGCGCGCGGTCCTCGAAACGCTCGCGATCATCGCGTACCGGCAGCCGGTCACGCGCGGCGATATCGAGGAAATTCGCGGCGTCACGGTCAACACGCAGGTCGTCAAACAGCTCGAGGACCGTAACTGGATCGAAGTCATCGGTCATCGTGACGTGCCGGGCCGCCCGGCACTCTATGCAACGACACGGGAGTTTCTCGACGATCTCGGCCTGAAATCGCTCGACGAATTGCCGCCGCTCGACGATCCGTCGAGCCAGTTCGGCGAGCAACTGCTTGCCCAGCATGCGATCGAGTTTCCCGATAGCGCTGCGGCACAGTTCGTTGCGCAAGGCCAGCCCGAGGCTGCCTCCAGTGTCGCGGGCGCGGAAGATGCGCTGACGCCGGTAGCGGAAGGCGAAACACCGGGCGATGAAACGCCCGCACAGCCCGAAAGCGAAGCGCACGAGACGCACGCAACGGAAGAAGCGGAATCAACGCACGAGGCGGCAGGCGCAAACGTTGCATACGCAGCCGATGCCCCGGGCGAAGCGGTACATGACGAAGCAAGCCTCGCGCAGCACGGGTCAGCCCCGGACGCTCACGCGCAGGATGCCGCGCACGCAGCAGATGCGGCGGGCGAAGAAGAAAACGAAGACCGCCGCGACGCGGCGCAGGACGACCCCGTCTCGACGACGGACGACGAAGCCGCACGACGCGGCATCTGAAGCAACAAGTATTTTTGACGCGCCCCGCAAGCGGGCGCGCAACCTGACATTTTGAGGTTGTTTTGACTGATATCCACGACACCGATTCGACCGACGCGTCCTCCGCGCGCGACGACGACACGCGGGCTTCGCAGGTCGAAGGCGAAGCACAGGGCGGCGAGGGCGAAGAGCGTCCGCGCCGCGGCCTGCGCCGCGGGCCGCGCAGCCTGATCGCGCGCCGCCGCGCGGGTGCGAAGGCCAAGGCCACAGAAGGCGCGGAGGGCGCCGACGCGCCCGCAGCGCCCGCTGACGCGCCGCAAGCGGCGCCTGAGCGTGCTCCTGCCGGGCGCGCACCGCGCAACAAGGACGCAGGCGCGAAGAAGCCGGGCCGCCGCCAGAATGCGGGCGCTGCCGCTCAAGGTGAGCGTCAGGGCGAACGCCAGCAGGGCGAGCGCCAGCAAGGCGCGGGCAAGCGACAGAAGGGCCAGGTGCGAGGCGAAGGCCAGCCGGCCGCCGCCGCGGGCGAGTCCACGCAGGACGACCTGTTCCTGTACGTGACGTCGCCGGCGTTCGACGCCGACAACGGCGCCGGTTCGGGCGTGCGGGCGCCGATGCTGCGCCGCGGCCGTGCCCAGCAGCCCAAGCGCGTGCTGAGCCCGGACGACGACGCACCGAAGCTGCACAAAGTGCTGGCGGATGCGGGCATGGGCTCGCGCCGCGACATGGAAGAGCTGATCATCGCCGGGCGCGTCTCGGTGAACGGCGAGCCCGCGCACATCGGCCAGCGCATTCTGCCGACCGACCAGGTCCGCATCAATGGCAAGCCCATCAAGCGCAAGCTGCAGAACAAGCCGCCGCGCGTGCTGATCTATCACAAGCCGACCGGCGAAATCGTGAGCCACGCCGATCCGGAAGGCCGTCCGTCGGTATTCGATCGCCTGCCGCCGATGAAAACGGCGAAGTGGCTGGCCGTCGGCCGTCTGGACTTCAACACCGAAGGTCTGCTGATGCTGACCACCTCGGGCGATCTGGCCAACCGTTTCATGCACCCGCGCTACAGCGTGGAGCGCGAATACGCCGTGCGCGTGGTGGGCGAGCTGACCGAGGGGAATCGCCAGAAGCTGCTCAAGGGCGTCGAGCTCGAGGACGGCCCCGCGAGTTTCCTGCGCATCCGCGACGGCGGTGGCGAAGGCACGAATCACTGGTATCACGTCGCGCTGGCCGAAGGCCGTAACCGCGAAGTGCGCCGGATGTTCGAGGCGGCGGGACTGATGGTGAGCCGCCTGATCCGCACGCGCCACGGCCCGATCGCGCTGCCCAAGGGTCTCAAGCGCGGCCGCTGGGAAGAGCTCGAAGACAACCAGGTGCGCGCGCTGATGGCAGCGGTCGGCCTGAAGGCGCCGAGCGAAGAGAAGGGCGGTCGCGGCGGCAAGGAGCAGGAGCGTCGCCAGCCCGATCCGATGCAGACGTCGATGGGCTTCATCAACCGCGAGCCGGTGCTGAGTTCGCACGGTGCGATGGGTCAGCCGCGTCAGGGCCAGGGACGGCGCGGTGCGGCGGGCGGCTTCGGCGGCGGCGCGGGTGCCGGTCACGGCAATTTCGGCGCGGGCTCCGGTTTCGGCGGCCGTGGCGGCAACCGTGCGGGCGGCCGCGAGGTCGACGGCAACCGTGCGCCGGGCGCGCAGGGCAAGCGTGCGGGCGGCAATGCCGGCGGCAACCGCCGCAGCGGTCCTGGCAACGGCGGCAACGGCGGCAATGCCAACCCCAACGGCAACCGCGCGGGCGGCAACAGCCGTGGCGGCCCGCGTGGCACGCCGCGCAATCGCACGCGCGGGCACTGACGCGTGAAGCGCGCGACGCCCGGCTGCGACATGCGGCGGGCGTCGCGGCGATGCAACGGCGGCAATGCGCGCGGTTCGCGCATAAAACACCGGAAAATCCCCTTGCTAGCCCATAAATAACGGCAAAAGGCGGCTTGGGCTTGACCGGTGATTTGCGTTAATGTGCAAAAAAGGCTAGAATCACAAAGTCGCTGGGCGTGCGGCTGTTTTTCTGCGCTGTAATACGCGCCCCAGGTGCGACCACCTGGCTAAGTGAGAAGATGGGCGTTTCGCCCATTTTTTTTTGGTTCGCCCCAAATTGGATACCAACAGATGCCGACGTTTCACGTTCGGCATTGTCAATTTGGGGGCCTCCAATCATCCGGGTCGTTCGTCATCGTGGGGCAGGTAGGTGAGAAGCGCGCGCGCTCACCTGGCGCGCGGCCCGCGAATCCCTAGCGAAGCAAGAATTAGAGCGAAGGAAGTTGCTGGCCCGCTGCGCAGAACATCTGGAGTGGGCATTGTGCAACTGACGGAACTGATTGAAACCACGGTCACCGGGCTCGGTTACGAGCTGGTCGACCTCGAGCGCACCGGGCGCGGCATGCTGACCATCTTCATCGATCAGCCCGCGGGGATCGCGATCGAGGACTGCGAGAAGGTCACGCGTCAGCTGCAGCACGTTCTGACGGTCGAGAACATCGACTACGAGCGACTCGAGGTTTCGTCGCCCGGTCTCGACCGTCCGCTGAAGAAACTGGCGGACTTCGAACGCTTCGCAGGCTGCGAAGCGGTAATCACGTTGAAAAAGCCATTGGACGGACGGAAATCGTACCGGGGTATCGTGCATGCTCCCGAAGGCGATTCCATCGGTCTGGAATTCGAAGGGAAGGCGGGTCCCGCGATGCTCGATTTCACGCTCGCGGACATCGACAAAGCACGCCTTGTCCCCAAAGTTGACTTTAGGAGCCGCAAACAATGAGTCGCGAAGTGTTGATGCTGGTGGATGCGCTGGCACGCGAGAAGAATGTCGACAAGGACGTGGTGTTCGCCGCCCTTGAAGCGGCGCTTGCGTCGGCCTCCAAGAAACTCTTCGACGAGGATGCGGATATCCGCGTGCATATCGATCGCGAAAGCGGCGAACACGAAACGTTCCGCCGCTGGCGCGTCGTGCCGGACGAGGCGGGCCTGCAGGAGCCGGACCAGGAAATCCTGCTGTTCGAAGCCCGCGAGCAGGACCCCGAAGCGCAGATCGACGGTTTCGTCGAGCAGCCGGTACCTTCGGTCGAGTTCGGCCGTATCGGCGCGCAGGCCGCCAAGCAGGTCATCCTGCAGAAGGTGCGCGACGCCGAGCGCGAGCAGATCCTGAACGACTTCCTCGAGCGCGGCGAAAGCATCATGACCGGTACGGTCAAGCGCATGGACAAGGGCAACTTCATTGTCGAATCCGGCCGTGTGGAAGCGCTGCTGCGCCGCGACCAGTTGATTCCGAAGGAAAACCTGCGCGTGGGCGACCGCGTGCGCGCGTGGATCGGCAAGGTCGATCGCACCGCTCGCGGCCCGCAGATCGAACTCTCGCGCACGGCGCCCGAGTTCCTGATGAAGCTGTTCGAAATGGAAGTGCCCGAAATCGAACAGGGCCTCCTCGAGATCAAGGCGGCGGCGCGCGATCCGGGCGTGCGCGCCAAGATCGGCGTGGTGGCTTACGACAAGCGCATCGACCCGATCGGCACCTGCGTCGGCATCCGCGGTTCGCGCGTGCAGGCCGTGCGCAACGAGCTCGGTGGCGAAAACGTCGACATCGTGCTATGGTCGGAGGATCCCGCCCAGTTCGTGATCGGCGCGCTCGCGCCGGCTGCCGTGCAGTCGATCGTCGTCGACGAGGAAAAGCACTCGATGGACGTCGTGGTCGACGAGAGCGAACTCGCAGTCGCGATCGGCCGTAGCGGCCAGAACGTGCGTCTCGCCAGCGAACTGACCGGCTGGCAAATCAATATCATGACGCCGGACGAATCCGCGCAAAAGCAGAATCAGGAGCGCACGGTGCTGCGCGACCTGTTCATGGCGCGTCTCGACGTGGATGAGGAAGTCGCCGACATCCTGATCGACGAAGGCTTCACGAGCCTCGAAGAGATCGCCTACGTGCCGCTCAACGAAATGCTGGAAATCGAGGCGTTCGACGAGGACACCGTGCACGAACTGCGCAACCGCGCTCGCGACGCGCTGCTCACGCAGGCGATCGCGAACGAGGAGAAGGTGGAAAGCGCCGCGCTGGACCTCAAGAGTCTGGACGGTATCGACCCGGACCTGCTCGCGAAACTGGCGCAGCATGAAGTTCACACCCGCGACGAGCTCGCCGAGCTGGCCGTGGATGAACTGGTCGAAATGACGGGAATGGAAGAGGACGCCGCCAAGGCGTTGATCATGAAGGCACGTGAGCACTGGTTCCAGTAACCCGCCAACGGGAAACTGCATCAGGGCGCGACGAGCAGGAAGCGACCATGACCCACTGAACTGAACGCGGCGGAGCCTTGCAGAACGCGAGGCACCGAAGGCCGCATGACCCGATGTCAACCGCAAGGAATCGGTCCTTGCATTAAGAGGAATGAATGGCGAGTAACAACGTAGCCCAATTTGCCGCGGAACTGAAAATGCCTGCCGGCGTGCTGCTCGAGCAGCTGCAGGCGGCGGGCGTCACGAAAGCGAGCGAGAGCGATGCCTTGTCGGAGACCGACAAGGCGCGTCTGCTCGATCACTTGCGCAAGTCTCACGGCTCGACTGATGCAGACAAACGCAAGATCACGCTGACGAAACGGCATACGTCGGAGATCAAGCAGTCCGATTCGACGGGTAAGGCACGCACCATTCAGGTCGAGGTGCGCAAGAAGCGCACGTTCGTCCGCCGCGACGAGTCCGCCGGAGAGGCGGAGGCATCGAATCATGCAGCCGACGCAGCTGCTGCCGCCGAAGAGGCGGAGCTGCAGCGCCGCGAGGAAGAAGCGCGCCGCGAGGCAGAACTGCTCGAGCGTCAGGCCCAGGAGCTCAAGGAGCGCCAGGAACTGCTCGCCCGTGAAGAGTCGGAGCGCCGTGCGCGCGAAGAGGCCGCCGAGGCCGAACGCCGCCGCGCCGAAGAAGAAGCTGCAAAGAAGAGGGCGGCGGCCGATACCGCCGCTCGCGAGCTGGCCGCTCAGGCCGTGGCTGCGCAGCGCAATGCCGAAGCGGAAGCGAAAGAAGTGAAGCAAGCGCAGGATCAGCAGGAAGAACAGCGCGCCGCAGCCGAGCGCGCCGCGCAGCGCGAGGCGGCCCAGAAGGCCGAAGCCGCCGCGCGCGAAGCCGCCGATAAGGCGCAGAAGGAACAGGACGAGATCGCCCGCCGCCGCGCGGCTGCAGAAGCCGAAGCGCGCGCGATCCGCGAGATGATGAACACGCCGCGCAAGGCGCAGGTGAAGGCGCCCGAGCCGCCCAAGCCCGTCGAGCCGGCCAAGCCCGCCGAAGCCAAGGGCACGCTGCACAAGCCGGCCCGTCCGGAAGGTGCGCCGGCACGCCCTGCCGCCGGAGCAGGCGCCGCGGCGAAGAAGCCGGCCACGACGGCCGCGCCTTCGACGAGCGCGCCGGGTGCCGGTGCGGGCGACCGCAACAAGAAGCCGGGCGCAGGCAAGGGCGGCTGGCAGGACGACGCGGCCAAGCGCCGTGGCATCAAGACGCGCGGCGACTCGTCGGGCGGCGTGGACCGCGGCTGGCGCGGCGGCCCGAAGGGCCGTGGCCGTCACCAGGACGCGTCGACGTTCCAGGCGCCGACCGAGCCGATCGTGCGTGAAGTGCACGTGCCGGAAACCATCACGGTGGCCGACCTCGCGCACAAGATGTCCGTGAAGGCATCGGAAGTCATCAAGGCGATGATGAAGATGGGCCAGATGGTCACCATCAACCAGATGCTCGACCAGGAAACGGCGATGATCATCGTCGAGGAACTCGGCCACCGTGCGGTTGCCGCGAAGCTCGACGATCCGGAAGCGCTGCTGGTCGAAGGCCAGGGCACGGCTACGGACGCCGAGCAACTGCCGCGTCCGCCGGTCGTCACGGTCATGGGTCACGTCGACCACGGCAAGACCTCGCTGCTCGACTACATCCGCCGCGCCAAGGTTGCCGCGGGCGAAGCGGGCGGCATTACGCAGCACATCGGCGCTTACCACGTCGAAACGCCGCGTGGCGTCATCACGTTCCTCGACACGCCGGGTCACGAGGCCTTCACGGCCATGCGTGCTCGCGGTGCGAAGGCAACCGACATCGTCATTCTGGTGGTCGCAGCCGACGACGGCGTGATGCCGCAAACCAAGGAAGCGATCGCGCACGCCAAGGCTGCGGGTGTGCCGCTCGTCGTGGCGATCAACAAGATCGACAAGCCGGACGCGAATCTCGAGCGCGTGAAGCAGGAGCTCGTCGCAGAAGGCGTCGTGCCGGAAGAGTACGGCGGCGACTCGCCGTTCGTGCCGGTGTCGGCGAAGACCGGCGCAGGCATCGACGACCTGCTCGAAAACGTGCTGCTGCAAGCCGAAGTGCTGGAACTCACGGCACCGGTCGCAGCGCCGGCCAAGGGTCTCGTGATCGAAGCGAAGCTCGACAAGGGTAAGGGTCCGGTTGCAACGATTCTCGTCCAGTCCGGCACGCTGAACCGTGGCGACGTCGTGCTCGCTGGCAGCGCCTACGGGCGCGTGCGCGCCATGCTCGACGAAACCGGCAAGCCCACGAAGGAAGCGGGCCCGTCGATTCCGGTCGAGATCCAGGGTCTGTCGGAAGTGCCGGGCGCGGGCGAAGAAGTCATCGTGCTGCCGGACGATCGCAAGGCGCGCGAAATCGCCATGTTCCGTCAAGGCAAGTTCCGCGACGTCAAGCTCGCGAAGCAGCAGGCCGCGAAGCTCGAAAACATGCTCGAGCAGATGGGCGAAGGCGAAGTGCAGAACCTGCCGCTCATCGTCAAGGCGGACGTGCAGGGTTCGCAGGAAGCGCTGGTGCAATCGCTGCTCAAACTGTCGACCAGCGAAGTGCGCGTGCAGATCGTGCACAGCGCGGTCGGTGCGATCAGCGAGTCGGACGTCAACCTGGCAACGGCTTCGAAGGCGGTCATCATCGGCTTCAATACGCGTGCAGATGCGCAGGCGCGTAAGGTTGCCGAGGCGAATGGCATCGACATCCGTTACTACAACATCATCTATGACGCAGTGGATGAGGTGAAGGCGGCGATGTCGGGCATGCTGGCGCCGGAGAAGCGCGAGACGGTCACGGGCATGGCCGAGGTGCGTCAGGTGATTCGCGTGCCGAAGGTCGGCCTGATCGCAGGTTGTATGGTCACGGACGGTTTCGTCAAGCGTTCGTCGTCGGTGCGCGTGATCCGCAACAACGTCGTCATCCATACCGGCGAACTCGACTCGCTCAAGCGCTTCAAGGACGACGTCAAGGAAGTCAAGCAAGGCTTCGAGTGCGGTATGTCGATCAAGAACTTCAACGACATCGTCGAAGGCGACCAGTTCGAAGTGTTCGAGATCACCGAAGTCGCGCGTACGCTGTAATACAGCGGCGCCTGCGGGCAGACCTTCGGGTCGCCCGCCTGACCGCGGGTTTGCCGCGGTTTTGCCGATAACGGGCGGGGCAGGCGCTGGCCAGCCCCGCCCGTTTTGTTTTTTGCGCGGCCGTGTGCGCCTTCATGGACGCAACGCCGCCCGAATGCCTCGCAGATCAAGAGGTGGAACCATCATGCCGAAAAAACGTACTTCCCCGAATCGCAACGTGCAGATCGCGGATCAGATCCAGCGCGATCTGTCTGAGCTGATGCGCGAAGTCAAGGACCCGCGAATCGGGCTCGTGACGATCCAGAGCGTGGAACTCACGCCCGACTATGCGCACGCCAAGGTCTACTTCACGACCCTCACGGGCGACCCGAAGACCACGCAGGAAGCGCTCAATCACGCCGCAGGTCATCTGCACAACCAGCTCTTCAAGCGCCTGCATATTCACACGGTGCCGACGCTGCATTTCCACTATGACCAGTCGGTCGAGAAGGGTGTCGAGATGTCGCGCCTGATCGACGAGGCGAACGCGACGCGCGCGAAGGACGACTGACGCGGGCAATGACTGCATCATCGAAACAGAATCATGGCGGGCAGCGATCTGACGCGGCGCGACCCAAAGTTCCGCGCCGCTTGCTCGACGGCGTGCTGCTGCTCGACAAGCCCGTTGGCCTTTCGAGCAACGACGCGTTGATTCGTGCGAAGCGCCTGTACCGCGTGAAGAAGGCCGGCCACACCGGTACGCTCGACCCGCTCGCGTCGGGTCTGCTGCCGCTGTGCTTCGGCGAGGCGACCAAGTTTTCGCAGGATCTGCTCGAAGCCGACAAGACCTATGAGGCGACCATGCGCCTCGGCATTCGCACGGCCACCGGCGACGCCGAAGGCGAGGCGATCGAAACGCGCGAGGTCACCTGCGACGAAGCCGCCGTGCGTGAGACGATGACGCGCTTCCTCGGCGACATCGTGCAGGTGCCGCCGATGTATTCGGCGCTCAAGCGCGACGGCAAGCCGCTCTACGAATATGCGCGTGCGGGCCAGACGGTCGAGCGCGAAGGGCGCGAGGTGAAGATCCTAGCGTTGGAGATGATCGCCAGCGCGCTTCCCGAGGTTCCCGAGGTGACGTTTCGCGTGACCTGCAGCAAGGGCACGTACGTCCGCACGCTTGCCGAAGATATCGGCGAGGCGCTTGGCTGCGGCGCGCATCTCGTGATGCTGCGGCGTACGGGTGTGGGCGCGCTCACGCTCGAGCATGCAGTGACGCTCGACGCACTCACCGCCGCCGACGAGCCCGAGCGCGACATCTGGCTGCGTCCCGTCGATGCGCTACTCTCCACGTTCCCCGCCGTGACGCTCAATGTAGAGGCGGCGCGCCGCTTCACGCATGGCCAGCGCTTGCCGCTCAACGAGCTGGTGCTCGATCGCGCGGTTTGCGAAGCGGCTGAACGCGTGCGCGTCTATGCAGAGGATGGGCGCCTGCTTGGCGTCGCGAAGGCCGCGAACGGCGTGCTTGCGCCGGAGCGGCTGGTGGTCAGCGGCGCAGCCTGAGTACGCTTGCGTCGCGCCCGGAGCGCACGAAAAAAAACGGCACGTCGGTGAGGAACCGGACGTGCCGTTTTGCTATGGATACCCGCAAGCGCTAGCGCATCGACCTCAATGCGCTGCCGAAGCCGCTGCACCCGCGTCCGCGCCACCGGCACGCTCGGGCCGCGTGATCCAGATGAGTGCGATCAGCACGATGAAGATCATCGAGGAAATCCAGAACAGGTCGTTCACGCCGAGTTGCGCGGCCTGCTGCGAGAGCATCCGGTCGAAGAGCCCGTGCGCCTGGGAAGGATCGAGACCCGCGCCCTGGAACTGCTGCATCGACTGGTTGAAGACCGGGTTGGTCGGCGTAGCCACTTCGTTCAGGCGCGCGTGGTGAAACGTCGTCCGGTGATCCCACGCTGTTTCGAAGATCGAGGTGCCGATACCGCCGCACATGATCCGCACGAAGTTCGACAGGCCCGAGGCCGCGGGAATGCGATGGCCCGGCAGACCCGACAGCGTGATCGACACGAGTGGAATGAACAGACCCGCCATGCCGATGCCCTGGATGAGCGTAGGCAGCGTAAGCGCCCACGTGTCCACGCCCGTCGTGTATTGCGAGCGCATCCAGAAGCACAGCGCGAACACGATGAAGGCTGTCGTCGCGATATAACGCGGGTCGGTGCGCGGCAAGATCTTGCCCGTGATCGGCGAGAGCAGGATGGCGAAGAAGCCCACGGGCGCCATCACGAGGCCCGCGTCCGTTGCGGTGTAGCCGAGCGTGGTTTGCAGCCACAGCGGCAGTAGCACGAGATTGCCGAAATACAGCCCGTAGCCCACCGAAAGCGCAATCGTGCCGCCCGTGAAATTGCGTCGCGCAAACAGCGACAGGTCGACCACAGGGTGATCCGCGGTCAGCTCCCACACCACGAAGAACGCGAATGCGATCACGGCGGTGAGCGCGAGCACGACGACCGTGGTGGACGAGAACCAGTCGAGGTCCTTGCCCTTGTCGAGCATCACCTGCAGCGAGCCCACCCAGATGATGAGGAGCGCGAGGCCCACGCCGTCGATCGGCGCCTTCCTCACCTCCGAATCGCGATTGCGGAAGATCGCCCACGTGGCGAGCGCCGCGACGATGCCCACCGGAATGTTCACGTAGAAGATCCAGGGCCACGAAATGTTGTCGGAGATCCAGCCGCCGAGAATCGGGCCGGCCACCGGCGCGATCAGCGTGGTCATCGACCACATCGAGAGCGCCATGGGCGCCTTCGCGCGCGGGTAGCTCGCGAGCAGCAGCGTTTGCGAAAGCGGGATCATCGGGCCGGCCACGGCGCCTTGCAGCACGCGCGAGGCGAGCAGGAAGGGCAGCGTGGGCGCGAGGCCGCACATCCATGACGAGATCACGAACAGGATGATCGACGCCATGAACAGGCGCACCTGGCCGAAACGCTGTGTGAGCCAGCCGGTGAGCGGCACGGAGATCGCGTTGGCCACCGCGAACGAGGTGATGACCCACGTGCCCTGGTCCGACGACACGCCGAGGTCGCCCGAGATCGACGGGATCGACACGTTCGCGATCGAGGTGTCGAGCACGTTCATGAACACCGCGAGCGACACCGCGATGGTGCCGATCACGAGTTGCGCGCCCTGTAGCGGCGGATGCGCGACGGGTTGTTGTGCTGCTGCCATGGCGTCCTTTCTTGTTGACCTGTTGGAGGCCGCGCGAAACAAAGCGGCGCGGGCTGACGATCAGCCCGCGCCGGCGTCTGCGAGTGCTTTTATCAGGGCTTCAATCAGCCTTTTGCGCCCGGCTTCGCCGCGTGAGCGGACGACACCTGCGCCTTTGCGGATGTGTTGCCGGTCGCGCCGCTGGCGTTGTTGCTGACGCTAGCCGCCTTGTGCGCGTTCGGACCGGCGTTTTCGGCGATGATGCGCGCGATTTCCGCGTCGGCTTCCGCGCCGTACTTGGCGAACACATCGGTCTCGTAGACGGTGTTCTGCGCATTGCCGAGCTGCGTGCCCGAATCGTTGCGGATGCTCACGTCCACCTGCATCGAGAGGCCGATACGCAGCGGGTGCTTCTGCAGGTCTTCCGGATCGAGCGAGATACGCACCGGCAGGCGCTGCACCACCTTGATCCAGTTACCCGTCGCGTTCTGCGCCGGCAGCAGCGAGAAGGCCGAACCCGTGCCCGCCGAGAAGCCCACCACCTTGCCGTGGTAGACGACCGACGAGCCATAGACGTCGGCCGTCATCTCGACCGGCTGGCCGATGCGCATGTGCTTGAGCTGCACTTCCTTGAAGTTGGCGTCGACCCACAGCGAGTTCAGCGGCACCACCGACATGAGCGGATTGCCCGGCGAGACGCGCTGGCCCACCTGCACCGAGCGCTTGGCCACGTAGCCGGTAACCGGTGCGGGCAGCGTGTTGCGCGCATTCGCCAGATAGGCGTCGCGCACCTTGGCGGCGGCGGCTTCCACGTTCGGGTGATTGGCGATGGTCGTGTTCGCGGTCAGCGCGCGGTTTGCGGCGAGCTGCTGCTGTGCGGCTTCGAGCGCGGCTTCGGCACTGCGCACGGCGTCGCGTGCGTGCGAGATCTCTTCCTGCGAGACGGCGCCCGTCTGCGCGACCTGCATGCGGCGGCGCAGGTCGTCCTGCGCACGCGAGAGGTCGGACTGACGCTGGGCGACTTGCGCTTCGTACTGGCTGTCGTCGGCGAAGAGGCCGCGCACCTGGCGCACCGTCTGCGCGAGTTGCGCTTCGGTTTGCTCGAGCGTTACGCGTGCGTCGGCCGGATCAAGCAGCACGAGCGGGTCGCCTACGTTCACGGTTTGCGTGTCGTCCGCTTTCAGTGCGATCACCGTGCCGGTGACCTGCGGCGTAATCTGCACGACGTTGCCATTCACGTAGGCGTCGTCCGTGCTTTCGGTGAAGCGTGCGACGAGGAAGTAGTAGAGGCCGTAGGCAACGGCTGCAATCACGATCACGAGGACAAGCAGCGTCATCATGCGCTTGCGCTTGCCGCTGTTCGCGTTCGGCTGCGGGTTGGCCGCCGGCTGCTGGGGGGTGCTCATGGAAGGATCTCCGGATGCTTGCGTGCTGTTCGTTCAGTTTTTGATGTTCGTGTGCTGCTCGGCGCTCAGTTCGACACGGGCGCGGCGTTTGCAGCGTTCGCCGCCGCTGCCGCGTTCTGCGGCGAGCGCGTACCGCGCCACGGTGCGCCGTTCACGTCGCTCTGGCCGCGCGCTTCGCTGCCGACTTCGGCCGGTGGCGTGAGCCCCGCGCCTTGCGCTTCGAAGCCGCCGCCAAGCGACTTGATGAGCGCCATCTGCTGGTCGCGGCGCTGCGCCTTCAGGTTCGACACCGTCTGCTCCGCGGCCAGGCGGTTCTGGTCGGCGGTGAGCACCTGAAGCTGCTCGGAGAGCCCCGCCTTGTAGCGGATCACCGCGAGCTGCCAGGCCTTGGTCGACGCGTCGAGCGCGCGATCGGCGTCCACCAGTTGCCGGTCTGCCGAACGGATCGTCGACACGTTGGTCGCCACGTCCTGGAACGCGCCGATCAGCGTCTGGTTGTAGTTCGCGACATCGAGCTCGAAGTCGGCGTAGCGGCCCTTCAGTTGCGCGCGCAGCGCGCCCGCGTCGAAGAGCGGCAAATGCACGGCCGGGCCGATGTTCGCCTGGCGGCTCGTGAAGTTCAGGAATTTGCCCCAGCCGAACGCGTCGAAGCCGAAGCCGGCCGCAAGGTTCACGTCGGGATAGAACTCGGCCTTGGCTTCCTTCACGTCGTGCATCGCGGCTTCCACCTGCCAGCGCGCGGCGACGATGTCGGGGCGGCGCGCGAGCAGGTCGGCGGGCAGATTGTCGGGCAGGGCGACGTTGGCGACCGGGTTGAGCACCGGTTGCGCGATCTGCAGGCCGCGGTCGGGGCCCTTGCCGAGCAGCGCGCCGAGCTGGTAGCGCACGGATTCGATCTGGCCGTCGATCTGCGAGAGGTTCGCCTGGCTCGTCGCGATGTTGCCGTTCGCGGTCTGTTTCTCGACGTTGGTATCGAGGCCCGCCACCACGCGGCCGTTCGTGATCGTGCCGATGGTCTTGCGGTTGTCGATCTCGTGCACGGCGATGTCGCGCAGCTCGTAGAGCTGGGCGAGCTGGTTGTACGTGCGGGCGACCGACGAGGCGAGCGTGATGCGCGCCTGCTGCATGTCGGCCTCGGCGGCACGCTGCGAGGACACGGCTTGCGCGAGGCGCTGACGGTTCTTGCCCCAGAGGTCCAGATCCCACGAGGCGCTGGCGAGCACGTTGTTCTCGCTATACCAGGTGCCGCCATACGGGGGCGGGAACAGGGCGTTGGCCGAGTATAGCTCGCGGGTCCACGAGTAGCTCAGGTTGGCCTTCGGGAAGAGCGCCGAGCGCGAGGTTTCGATATACGACGAGGCCTTGGCGAGGCGCGCCTGCGCCTGAGCGATGGTCGGGCTGCCTTCGAGCGCCTCGTCGATCAGCTTGGGCAGCTGCGGATCGCCGAACTGGTTTGCCCAGTCGAGCGTCGGCCACTGGCCGCCTTGCGCCGGAATGCTCTGCGAGCTTTCGAACTGCTGCGGCTGATCGATGGTCTTGTCGCTCTTGATGCCGATGTAGTTCGCGCAACCCGCAAGGGCGAGCGCCGCGACCGCGGCGGCGACCGCCGCCCGGCAGGACAGTGCCCGCACGGCCGGAACGGGCGCAAACTCGGTTTGGGATTTCATTGCTCGTCTCGATGCGTGAGAGTGTGTGGTGATACTGGACGCTGCAGCTATTTTCTTGTTCGGCGATTTCAAATTTGCTTGCCCCGTCATCAATTCTCGGGCGGATTCGGGTTCGAACTCTGGCTAGCTTCGCAGCTATTCGAAAGAATCCGCCGCAACATGCTCTTCAGGAAGCCCACTTCCTCAGGCGTGAATCCGGCCGACAGATGCTCGGTGACACTGCGGAAAATCGCCGGCATGCGCGCGGCGATGGCAAGGCCCTCGGGCGTGAGCGCGAGGCGCACCGCGCGGCGATCTTCGGAGCTGCGCACGCGCTTGAGGAGCCCGCGCTTCTCCAGCCGGTCGACGAGACGTGTGACGGCGCTTGCGTCGATGCCGTACTCGCGGGCGAGTTCGGCTGCGAGCGTGCATTTGCCGGTCGCCACCATGAAGAGGATGCTGGCCTGCTGGCTCGTGACGCCGAGTTCGGCGACGGCGCGCTGGGTGACCATGTTCGACATCGTCGATTTCACCCGCGAGATCAGGTAGCCGACGCTTTCGCCGAGGTCGTAGTCGCGGACTTCGGGCGGGGGCGTGGGAGTCGGATCCGTCATGATTCTGCTGCGAGTGCAATGGTTGACCAGGCAGGGATTATAGGGGCGGTTAGTTGACGCGGCAAGGTTTATTCTGCCTTTGCCGAGAAACCTTTGCAGAGTAGGGGCTTAATCCGGCCCCGTGGGCATGGGAAAATCCGGCGTGAACGGCGCGCGGCGGCGCCCGTCGAATTTTTACCCGCGTTGCGCGGTTGCGACGCCGGCCGCCCCGATCCAGGGTGCTTCCTGATATGCGCGAGATCAATTCATCTGCGCGTGCTATAATTTCAGGTTCCCAAAAGTGCGTCATCGCAGCGATGCTGAATTGACCCGCCGGCAGCAAGTCCGGGGCGGGTCGAAGCGGCGGCCGCGCGCCCTCGCCGGGCCTGCCAGCAGGGCATGCGCGACGCACTCAACTGTACCCAGGTTCCTATGTCCCGCGCTCTTCGCAACATCGCCATCATTGCCCACGTCGACCACGGCAAGACCACGCTCGTCGACCAACTGCTGCGCCAGTCCGGCACCTTCCGCGACAACCAGCAGATCGCCGAACGCGTCATGGACTCGAACGACATCGAAAAAGAGCGCGGGATCACGATTCTGTCGAAGAATTGCGCCGTCGAGTACGAGGGCACCCACATCAACATCGTCGACACCCCGGGCCACGCCGACTTCGGCGGTGAAGTGGAACGCGTGCTGTCGATGGTCGACTCGGTGCTGCTGCTCGTCGACGCCGTCGAAGGCCCGATGCCGCAAACGCGCTTCGTCACGAAGAAGGCGCTCGCGCTCGGCCTCAAGCCGATCGTCGTCGTGAACAAGATCGACCGTCCGGGCGCCCGTATCGACTGGGTGATCAATCAGACCTTCGACCTGTTCGACAAGCTCGGCGCGACCGAAGAGCAGCTCGACTTCCCGGTGGTCTACGCTTCGGGCCTGAACGGCTACGCTTCGCTGTCGCCGGATGCGCGCGAAGGCGACATGCGCCCGCTGTTCGAAGCCGTGCTCGAGCACGTGCCGGTTCGCGACGCCGATCCGGAAGGCCCGCTGCAGCTGCAGATCACCTCGCTCGACTACTCGACCTACGTCGGCCGTATCGGCGTGGGCCGTATCAAGCGTGGCCGCATCAAGCCGGGTCAGCCGGTGGCGCTGCGCTTCGGCCCGGAAGGCGAGGTGATGAACCGCAAGATCAACCAGGTGCTGTCGTTCAGCGGCCTCGAGCGCGTGCAGGTCGAATCGGCCGAAGCCGGCGACATCGTGCTGATCAACGGCATTGAAGACATCGGCATCGGCGCGACGATCTGCGCGGTCGACACCCCCGAAGCGCTGCCGATGATCACGGTGGACGAGCCCACGCTGACGATGAACTTCCTCGTGAACTCGTCGCCGCTCGCCGGCCGCGAAGGCAAGTTCGTGACGAGCCGCCAGATCCGCGACCGTCTCACGAAAGAACTGAACCACAACGTCGCGCTGCGCGTGAAGGACACCGGCGACGAAACCACGTTCGAAGTGTCGGGCCGTGGCGAACTGCACCTCACGATCCTGATCGAAAACATGCGCCGCGAAGGCTACGAGCTGGCCGTGTCGCGTCCGCGTGTGGTGCTGCACGAAGTCGACGGCGTGAAGCAGGAGCCGTACGAAATGCTGACCGTGGACGTCGAAGACGGCCACCAGGGCGGCGTGATGGAAGAACTGGGCCGCCGCAAGGGCGAAATGCTCGACATGGCTTCGGACGGCCGCGGCCGCACGCGTCTCGAGTACCGTATTCCGGCGCGTGGCCTGATCGGCTTCCAGGGCGAGTTCATGACGCTCACGCGCGGCACGGGCCTGATGAGCCACGTGTTCGACGCCTACGGTCCGATCAAGGAAGGCTCGCTCGGCGAGCGCCGCAACGGCGTGCTGATCTCGCAGGACGACGGCGCCGCTGTCGCCTACGCACTGTGGAAGCTGCAGGACCGCGGCCGCATGTTCGTGAAGCCGGGCGACGCGCTGTACGAAGGCATGATCATCGGCATTCACAGCCGCGACAACGACCTCGTCGTGAACCCGATCAAGGGCAAGCAGCTCACCAACGTGCGCGCCTCGGGCACCGACGAAGCCGTGCGCCTCGTGCCGCCGATCCAGATGTCGCTCGAATACGCCGTGGAATTCATCGACGACGACGAACTCGTGGAAGTCACGCCGCAGTCGATCCGTCTGCGCAAGCGTCACCTCAAAGAGCACGAGCGTCGCCGCGCGAGCCGCGAAGGCGCTGCCGAGTAATTGGCATTTTTAGCGCTTTTTTCTGCACTGCAATGCACAAAGACTCACAGAAAAGCCGCCGCTTTAAGGGCGGCTTTTTTGCGTCTGGCGGGGATTGTATTGCGGTGCGGGAAGAGTGCGTTGCGAATGCCGCAAGGGCCCGTGGAAAAAGGGTTCCCGCGTGGTGTTCGGTCGCATTGCATCCTGTGGCGAGATGCGCATATGCGCTATACTCCGCGGATGCATGATTTAGGTCCTTCCAAGCAGACTTGATTCGCAATCCGCTAAACGGTCAGGCCGTGGCGCGGAAGGTTGAGTAACCCGCTATTTCTCGAGAAACTCGAAGAAAGGTGAGCGTAAATGTCGGAAACGATGAAGCAATTCCAGCTGAACTCCTATTTGTTCGGCGGCAATGCTCCGTATGTCGAAGAGCTATACGAAGCATATCTTGACAACCCTGCGTCCGTTCCGGACAACTGGCGTGAGTACTTCGACGCACTGCAAAACGTGCCGTCGTCGAGTGGCACGGCAGACAACGACATCGCCCATGGGCCGATCGTCGAATCCTTCGCTCAACGCGCGAAGGCCAACGCATTTGTTCCGCGCGGCGGCGGCGAAGATCTCGCCACGGCACGCAAGCAAGTCTACGTTCAGTCCCTGATTGGCGCGTATCGATTCCTCGGCTCGCAATGGGCGAATCTCGATCCGCTCAAGCGCCGCGAACGTCCTCCCATTCCCGAACTCGAGCCTGCGTTCTACGACTTCACCGAAGCCGACATGGACCAGACGTTCAGCGCCACGAACCTGTATTTCGGTTTCGAGCGCGCGACGCTGCGCGAAATCGTCAAGGCGCTGCGCGATACGTACTGCGGTACGATCGGCGCCGAGTACATGTACATCAGCGATCCTGAACAGAAGCGCTGGTGGAAGGAACGTCTCGAGTCGATCCGCTCGACGCCGAACTTCTCGAACGACAAGAAGAAGCACATCCTGCAGCGCCTGACGGCCTCCGAAGGCCTCGAGCGCTTCCTGCACACCAAGTACGTCGGCCAGAAGCGCTTCTCGCTCGAAGGCGGCGAGTCCTTCATCGCCGCGATGGACGAAGTCGTTCGTCACGCGGGCGCGAAGGGCGTGCAGGAAATCGTCATCGGCATGGCTCACCGCGGCCGTCTGAACGTGCTGGTCAATACGCTCGGCAAGATGCCGGCTGACCTCTTCGCCGAATTCGAAGGCAAGCACGTCGACGACCTGCCGGCAGGCGACGTGAAGTACCACAAGGGCTTCTCGTCGGACGTCGCAACCGAAGGCGGCCCGGTCCACCTGTCGCTCGCGTTCAACCCGTCGCACCTCGAAATCGTCAACCCGGTGGTCGAAGGCTCGGCCAAGGCCCGTATGGATCGCCGCGGCGATGCAGACGGCCTGCAGGTGCTGCCGGTGCAGATCCACGGCGACGCGGCCTTCGCAGGCCAGGGCGTCGTGATGGAAACGCTGAACCTCGCGCAAACGCGCGGCTACGGCACGCACGGCACGCTGCACATCGTCATCAACAACCAGATCGGCTTCACGACCTCGGACCCGCGCGACGCGCGTTCGACGCTCTACTGTACCGACGTGGTCAAGATGATCGAAGCGCCGGTGCTGCACGTGAACGGCGACGATCCGGAAGCGGTCGTGCTGGCGATCCAGCTCGCGGTCGAATTCCGCATGCAGTTCCACAAGGATGTCGTCGTCGACATCATCTGCTTCCGCAAGCTGGGCCACAACGAGCAGGACACGCCCGCGGTCACGCAGCCGCTGATGTACAAGACGATCGCGAAGCACCCGGGCACCCGTGCGCTCTACGCCGAAAAGCTCGTGCAGCAAGGCGTGATCACGGCTGAGGACGCGGACAACTACGTCAAGGCCTATCGCGCCGCGATGGACGAAGGCCACCACACGGTCGACCCCGTGCTCTCGAACTACAAGAGCAAGTACGCGGTGGACTGGGTTCCGTTCCTGAACCGCAAGTGGACCGACGCAGCCGATACGGCTGTGCCGCTCGCCGAACTCAAGCGTCTGGCTGAGCGCATCACCACGATCCCCCAGAACTTCAAGGTTCACCCGCTGGTCGAGCGCGTCATCAACGACCGCCGCGCGATGGGCAAGGGCGAAGCGAAGCTCGACTGGGGCATGGGCGAGCACCTCGCGTTCGCGTCGCTGGTCGCTTCGGGCTACGCAGTTCGCCTGACGGGCCAGGACTCGGGCCGCGGCACGTTCACGCACCGCCACGCCGTTCTGCATGACCAGAACCGCGAGCGTTGGGACGACGGTACGTATGTGCCGCTGCAGAACATCGGCGAGAACCAGGCGCAGTTCACGGTGATCGACTCGGTGCTCTCGGAAGAGGCAGTGCTGGGCTTCGAATACGGCTACTCGACTGCCGAGCCGAACACGCTCGTCGCGTGGGAAGGCCAGTTCGGCGACTTCGTCAACGGTGCGCAGGTCGTGATCGACCAGTTCATCTCGTCGGGCGAAGTGAAGTGGGGCCGCGTTTCGGGTCTCACGATGCTGCTGCCGCACGGCTACGAAGGCCAGGGTCCGGAGCACTCGTCGGCGCGTATCGAGCGTTTCCTGCAGCTGTGCGCCGAGCACAACATGCAGGTCGTTCAGCCGACCACGCCGGCCCAGATCTTCCACGTGCTGCGCCGCCAGATGATCCGCCTGTTCCGCAAGCCGCTCATCATCTTCACGCCGAAGTCGCTGCTGCGTCACAAGGAAGCCGTCTCGGACCTGTCCGAACTCGCGAAGGGCACGTTCCAGCCGGTCATCGGCGAAGTGGACGAAGCCGTCGACGCGAAGAAGGTCAAGCGCGTGGTCGCCTGCTCGGGCCGCGTGTACTTCGACCTCGTGGCACACCGCCGCGAAGCGAAGGCGAACGACGTCGCGATCATCCGTATCGAACAGCTCTATCCGTTTGCTCACAAGCAGTTCGAAGCCGAGCTGAAGAAGTACGACAACGCGACCGAAGTGGTCTGGGTGCAGGACGAGCCGCAGAATCAGGGCCCGTGGTTCTACATCGAGCACCACCTGAAGGAAGGCATGAAGGAAGGCATGAAGCTCGCGTACAGCGGCCGTCCTGCTTCCGCATCGCCGGCTGTCGGCTACTACGCGAAGCACTACGAGCAGCAGAAGGCGCTGATCGAAGGTGCATTCGGCCGCCTGAAGGGCGCGCAGGTCGCGAAGTAAGCACTAGAGCAAATCGAACCGGGAAGGCGTGCTGAACGACGCGCGCTTTCCCGCGCTCACGTGCGCGACCCGGTTCGTACCCAGATACGTATTCAGGAAAATCACATGGCTATCGTAGAAGTCAAAGTTCCGCAGTTTTCGGAGTCGGTGTCGGAAGGCACGATGCTGCAGTGGAAGAAGAAGCCGGGCGAAGCTATCGCCCAGGACGAAGTTGTCATCGAGATCGAAACCGATAAGGTCGTGCTCGAAGTGCCCGCGCCGGCTGCCGGCGTGCTGGCCGAGATCATCGTGGGCGACGGCGCTACCGTCACCAGCGAACAGGTGATCGCGAAGATCGACACGGAAGCCAAGGCTGGCGCCGTTGCAGCGCCCGCAGCCGCAGCCGCGCCGGCTGCCGCCGCGGCTCCCGCAGCTGCACCGGCTGCTGCCGCCGCAACGACGGCAAGCAGCACGGTCGCCTCGCCTGCAGCGACGAAGCTGATGGCAGAGAAGGGTCTCGCAGGCGGCGACGTCGCCGGCACGGGCCGTGACGGCCGCATCACGAAGCAGGACGTGCTCGGCGCAGGCGCGCCGAAGGCCGCTCCCGCAGCCGCCCCGGCTGCGAAGCCGGCTACCGCCAAGCCGTCGCTGCCGCAAGTCAACGCACCGGCATCGGCTGCGAACTGGCTCAACGACCGTCCGGAACAGCGTGTGCCGATGTCGCGTCTGCGTGCGCGTATCGCCGAGCGTCTGCTCGAGTCGCAGCAAACCAACGCCATCCTCACGACGTTCAACGAAGTGAACATGGCGCCGGTCATGGACCTGCGCAACAAGTACAAGGACAAGTTCGAGAAGGAACACGGCGTGAAGCTCGGCTTCATGTCGTTCTTCGTGAAGGCTGCGGTGCACGCCCTCAAGAAGTTCCCGCTCGTCAACGCGTCGATCGACGGCAACGACATCGTCTACCACGGCTACTTCGACATCGGTATCGCGGTCGGCTCGCCGCGCGGTCTGGTGGTGCCCATCCTGCGTAACGCAGACCAGATGAGCCTCGCCGACATCGAGAAGAAGATCGCCGAATTTGGCCAGAAGGCCAAGGACGGCAAGCTTTCGATCGAAGAAATGACGGGTGGTACGTTCTCGATCTCGAACGGCGGCGTGTTCGGCTCGATGCTCTCGACCCCGATCATCAACCCGCCGCAGTCGGCGATCCTCGGCGTGCACGCCACGAAGGAACGCGCTGTGGTGGAAAACGGCCAGATCGTGATCCGCCCGATGAACTACCTCGCGATGTCTTACGACCACCGCATCATCGACGGCCGCGAAGCCGTCCTGTCGCTCGTCGCGATGAAGGATGCGCTGGAAGATCCGGCTCGTCTGCTGCTCGACCTGTAAAGATCGGCCTCATCAAGCATCAAGTCTCACACTGAGCGCCGTGCGCGCGGATTCCGGAAACCGGGCTCCGCGTGCCGCGCTCACGTCTCGAAAGGATGACCATGTCCAAAGAATTTGACGTCGTCGTGATCGGCGCCGGCCCCGGCGGCTATATCGCGGCGATCCGCGCCGCACAGCTCGGCAAGTCGGTTGCGTGTATCGAAAAGTGGAAGAACCCGGCCGGCGCGCTGAAGCTCGGCGGCACCTGCCTGAACGTCGGCTGCATTCCGTCGAAGGCGCTGCTCGCCTCGTCGGAAGAGTTCGAAAATGCCGCGCATCATCTCGTTGACCACGGCATCAGCGTGGGCGACGTGAAGATCGACGTCGCGAAGATGATCGCCCGCAAGGAAGGCATCGTCGAGAAGATGACGAAGGGTATCGAGTTCCTGTTCCGCAAGAACAAGATCACGTGGCTCAAGGGCCACGGCAAGTTCACCGGCAAGAACGAAGCCGGCGTGCAGATCGAAGTGAGCGGCGAAGGCGAAACCGAAGTCGTCACGGCGAAGAACGTGATCATCGCGACGGGCTCGAAAGCACGCCATCTGCCGGGCATTCCGGTCGACAACAAGATCATCTCCGACAACGAAGGCGCGCTCACGTTCGACAGCGTGCCGAAGAAGCTCGCTGTGATCGGCGCAGGCGTGATCGGTCTGGAGCTCGGCTCGGTGTGGCGCCGTCTCGGTGCCGACGTCACGATCCTCGAAGCGCTGCCGGAATTCCTCGGCGCGACTGACCAGGCGCTCGCGAAGGAAGCCGCGAAGCTCTTCAAGAAGCAGGGTCTCGACATTCACGTTGGCGTGAAGGTCGGCGAAGTGACGACGACCGACAAGAGCGTCACGATCAACTACACGGACAAGGACGGCAACGCGCAGAAGCTCGAAGCCGACCGCCTGATCGTGTCGGTTGGCCGCGTGCCGAACACCGACAACCTCGGTCTCGAAGCGATCGGGCTGAAGGCCAATGAGCGCGGCTTCATCGACGTGGACGACCACTGCGCAACGTCGGTGCCGAACGTGTACGCGATCGGCGACGTGGTGCGTGGCCCGATGCTCGCGCACAAGGCAGAAGACGAAGGCGTGCTGGTGGCCGAGATCATCGACGGCCAGAAGCCGCACATCGACTACAACTGCATTCCGTGGGTGATCTACACCGAGCCGGAAATCGCATGGGTCGGCAAGACGGAGCAGCAGCTCAAGGCGGAAGGCCGCGACATCAAGACGGGCCAGTTCCCGTTCATGGCGAACGGCCGCGCGCTCGGCATCAACAAGGCCGACGGCTTTGTGAAGATGATCGCCGACGCGAAGACCGACGAACTGCTCGGCGTGCACATCATCTCGGCCAACGCATCGGACCTGATCGCGGAAGCCGTGGTGGCGATGGAATTCAAGGCTGCCGCCGAAGACATCGGCCGCATCTGCCATCCGCACCCGTCGCTGTCCGAAGTCATGCGCGAAGCTGCACTCGCCACTGACAAGCGCGCGCTCAACATGTAAGCGCCAAGGGCAGGGCGGCCGACTTTTTTGGCCACGCTGCCCCGCAGTACCCAGCATCACGTACGGAGGCGGGTGGGCTTTTGCTCTCCCGCCTTTGCTCATTTGCGGCCTAGAAAATGAACGTCACCGAATACTACGAAAACGAACTGCAGAAGCGGGGATACAAGCCCGATACGGCGCAACGCGCCGCGATCGACCGGCTGCAGCGGTGCTACGACGAGTGGGTCGCATACAAGTCGCGGCGTTCGAACGCCTTCAAGAAGTTTCTTATTCACCCGGACCTGCCGCGCGGCGTTTACATGTGGGGCGGCGTTGGGCGCGGCAAGAGCTTCCTGATGGACAGCTTCTATGCTGTCGTGCCGCTGCAGCGCAAGACGCGTCTGCATTTTCACGAATTCATGCGCGAAGTGCACCGTGAGCTCGAAGAGCTCAAGGGCCAGGCCGATCCGCTCGACGAACTCGCGCGCCGCATTGCGAAGCGTTATCGCCTGATCTGCTTCGACGAATTCCACGTCTCGGACATCGCCGACGCGATGATCCTTTACCGTCTGCTCGACCGTCTCTTCGAGAACGGCGTGCAGTTCGTGATGACGTCCAACTACGATCCCGATCTGCTCTATCCCGACGGGCTGCATCGCGACCGCATGCTGCCTGCGATCGAGTTGATCAAGAGCAAGCTCGACGTGCTCAACGTCGATGCGGGCGTCGACTACCGCCAGCGCACGCTCGCGCAGGTCGAGGTCTATCACACGCCGCTCGGCGCCGCCGCCGACAAGGCGCTGCGCCACTCGTTCGCGGAGCTGGCCGCCGTCCCCGACGAAAGCCCGCTGCTGCGCATCGAAAAGCGCGAACTGAAGGCGCTGCGCAAGGCCGACGGCGTGGTGTGGTTCGATTTCGCGACGCTGTGCGGCGGTCCGCGTTCGCAGAACGATTATCTGGAGCTGGCAAGCCGCTTTCACGCCGTGATCCTCTCCGACGTGCCGCAGATGACGCCTCGTATGCAGTCCGAAGCACGCCGCTTCACCTGGCTCATCGACGTGTTCTACGACCACAAGGTCAAGCTGCTGATGTCGGCCGCGGTGCCGCCCGAGGAACTCTATGTGGAAGGCCCGATGGCCAACGAGTTCACGCGCACGGTGTCGCGCATCGTCGAAATGCAGTCGAAGGAATATCTCGAAACGCCGCGCCGCATCGTCGATACGGCCCTGACCTGAGCGCACGGCGTCCGCGCCGGTCCAGGGGGTGTCACGCAGGCGTCGAGCCAGTCTCAAAAGAGCGCGGCGGCACCCTTTTCAAGATTCGGACTCGTCTGATATGGATGGCGGGGGTGAGTGGATATCGTTTGTCAGCACACCGTCTGACAAAGGACCTTCCATGACCCCGCATCGCGATATTACCGACGAAGAGTGGCAGCGCGTGATGCTGCTCCTGCCCGAACTGCGTCCGCGCACCGAGTTGCGTGGACGGCCGCTCGCCAATACGCGCTCGGTGCTCAACGGCGTGCTGTGGGTCATGTATAGCGGCGCGAACTGGTCGGCCATGCCGCGCCGCTACCCCTCGTATCAAACCTGCCATCGCCGCTTCAAGACCTGGCACTACAACGGGGCGCTCAAGCGCGTGATGGGCGAGTTGTTCGGCGAAGACGGCGTGAGGTTGTGCGACACCATCGAAACGCGCATGCGCAAGCACGCGAGCCGTGCAGAAAAAGCGGCGCGCAGGCAGGAAGCGGCGCGCAACGTGCCGCGCAATTCGCCGTTCGTCCTGGTGGCGAGCGCGTCCGCGCAGTCGCAGCCTTTCACCTGTCGCTCCGTGTATCGCCACACAGCGTAATACCGGCGCTGATGAAGTTCGGCCGAAGCGGCTCATGTGCGCGCTTCGGCCGGTTTCGTCTCCCAGGTCCCCTGGCCGGTTTGTGCGCCGGTCCTCAGGTCGATCCGCTCACGCATGCAGTCACTGCTGACGCACCCAGGTTTGCGAGCGGCCAAGCAGCGAAATACCCATATAGCCGCGCACGACGAGTTTCTGGCCGCCGTCTTCCGTATGCATCTTGCAGCGGTACACCTTGCCGTTCTCAGGGTCGAGAATGTGCCCGCCGTCATACCCCTCAGCGGTCTTTTTCATGCTGTCGATGATCGTCATGCCGAGGATCAACTGATCCTTGCGCGAGTCGGTGCAGGCCGTGCAGCGCCGATCGGGCTGATCAGTCGCGCCGAGGCCCTTGATGACCTTGCCGCTCAGGTCGCCGTTGGCGTCGGCGCTGATCTGCACGAGCGCTTTCGGCTGGCCGGTGTGATCGTCGATGGTCTGCCAGACGCCGACGGGCGTGTCGGTTTGAGCGTGCGCGGCGAGGGCGCCGCATAGCAGTGCACTCGCAAGCGCAACGTGGCGCGCCGCGCGTCCGATGACTCGATTCATGTCTTCCTCCACTGATGTTGTTTGTCGTGTCGACGCCGACCGTGCGTCGCGCCAGGCACGCCTGGCAAGCCGCAAGGTCAGGGCAGGATACTGGAAAGCATCGCGCGCGTTTGAGAGAAGGAACTCTAGTTTGGTCGGCCCTGGCCGCGCTGGACCAAAACGGCTGGCGATGCAAGGACAGCACGCAATTCCCAGGAAATTCTTGCTATGTGTTGTGGGAAAAGATACGTAATCGGCAAATTTTCTACGAGTGGCCCGAAACACGTGAAAGTGGGTAATAATTGTGCCGATTTGTAAAAATTAGAACTGTTCAAAGCAGGTACTACATGGACTACAAGTGGAGAGTTCGTCGCACCGCTCTGGCGGCGCTGGTATTAATCGGGGGAATCGGTACGGGCTGCGCACAGACGCCGCCTGACAATTCAGCAGCAGCGAATGCAGCAGCAGCGGCGCCCGTAGCACAGACCACCGCCGCACCCGCAGTGCAGGACGATCAGGCCGCAACCCCTGCGTTGCCTTTGGCAGCGAGCCAGCCGGGCGTACTCACGCCGGATGAAGCGAAGCAGAACGCCGCGGGCAACGTCGCCGAGCTGCAGCAGATGCTGCGAGGCTCGGATCTCGCCGAACTGCGCACGACCTACAACGGCTCGTATGGCGCAAGCTTGCTGTTTTACGGCAAGGAAATGACGTACTACGTCACGCTGTTCCAGAACAAGACGTTCTGGCGCGTGATCAAGACGAGCGACGAGACGCGTGCTGAAGCCATCTATCGCGACTTCGCGGTGAAGTCGGGCCAGCTCGCCGAAGTGGAAATTCGCCGCACGCGCCTCGAAGCGCAGAAGGCGTTCACGGACCGCATGATCGCGCTCACGCAGGACCACGCGAACCGGCTCCAGGCGGATCTGGCTATCGCGCGCGAGCAGCAGGCGCTTGTCGCCGACCGGCAGAAGCAGGGCCGCGATCAGGCGAACGCGTTGCAGGCGCAGAAGACGGCCGCCCAGGCGCAACTGCGCACTGTCCAGCGTCAAGTGCGCGAACTGCAGCAACAAGTGGAAGGCGGTCTGCCGATCCGCTAATCGCCGGTGCGCGGTGTGGCCGGCGTGCTCACCCGGCGCCCGGCTGTGCAACGGGTTGTGCGGAACACGCGTATGCGGCACGCAAAAGGCGGAGCGTCATAGGCGCTCCGCCTTTCTTCATGGTGCGATCGTTCGGGTCGCGCTCAGTGCTTGCCGTGGCGATGCGTGTCGCGGCCCTTGCGAGTTTCGTCTGCGGAATGGGGCTTCGGTTGAGAGCCGGCAGGCGAGGGGTCGACGGCGATCGGATCGCTCGCGGGGAACGTTTCTTCGAGCGCTTCGTCGAGCGGGTCTTGTTGCGAGGGTTGCGGGGCTTTCGGCTTGGATGCGCTCATGGCGGTCTCCGTTGCGATATGCGTCACGCCCAGAATAACGCAAAGCCGGAATCGTGACCGCGAGTCACGGCTGTCAGAGCGCGTCGGAAGACGGTGGAACGAAACTGAACGCAACCGCACCGTAGCTGTACGAAACGCGCGCACAAACAAGCAGGCGCGCCAAGGCGCGCCCGTACTGTACTGAATGTCGGCGTGATCGGCGTACCGTGCAGCGAGTACGCCAGCCAGCAGCGGCTTAGCTGTTGCCCGAGCCTTCGCCGCCGTTGCCGCCGTTGTTCACCGCGCCGTAGAGGCGGCGGCGGCGCGTGACGACGACCGGGCCGTCCTGAGAGCCACGGTCATTGCCGGGGGCGCTCGATGCGCCCGACGGCGCGCCGGACGGCGCCGACCAGTTTTCACGTGGCTCGCGCGGTTCACGCGGTTCTCGTTGTTCACGCGGGCCATGGCCACCGTGGCTGCCGTGCGGGCCGCGGCTCGTATGCTCGCCGTGCGAGCTGCGAGCGCCGCCCGGGCGCGGACCCGGACGGGTGCCGGTGTCGAGCTGGATGGTCGAAATGGCGCGCTTGTAGATGCCTTGCAGGCCAACGGGCGTGCGCAGCATCACCAGATACTGATCGAACGACTCGATGCATCCGGTCAGGCGAATGCCGTTGACCAGATAGATTTCGACGCGCTTTCTTTCCTTACGCGCGGCGTTCATGAAGTCGTTTTGCGGGTGCGATTCTGCGGAAGGCATGGACTAGATTTGGCCAGGCGGCGCAATGCCGCAATCAGTTGGAAACGTTTGCTCGCCGCGATTCTACCTTGTGTCGGCGAAGCGCGCGTGCGGGAAAGTAAGCTTACTGCAGAACTATACCGGCTCGCGGCCGCGACCGCAGATTGACGAAAAATGCATCGCTGCGTCCCTTGTCGTCGGCTGCCGGGAAGGGGCGTGTCCGGATGACAGGTAGCGATGGGCAGCGACAGCGGTTTTCGGAAAGAGGCCTGCCGACGACAGGCCCGCGGATTGACAGACCCGCGCGACCTTTCGACGCGCATGCACTCACTCACACAGCGTAGTCCAAGACGGCCAGCCATGCTCGACCGATTCGAGGCGGATCACACGCTTATACGCGATTACACGATGGTTTTCGATCCGCTTGCGATGATTCTCGCGGTGCCCGAGGGCTTCGTTCCGTGCGGCGGCACACGAAAAGCGAAATCGCCGCCTGCGCGGAATAAGCGCACCCGCTGCAACGTTTAACGCGATATCGGCGATGAACTCAGTGGAGGTGATCATGGAGCGGTTTCGCAAAGGTCTCGCGTGTCTCGTTTGTGTGGCGCTGGCAGGCGTCGCGGGAGCCGGCCTCACGGCTTGCAGCGACATGAATTCAGGCGGGGCGTCGTCGAGCAGTTCGGGCGGCTCGTCGGGCGGCGGCTACTGAGCGGCGTGCGGCGTGTTGCGTCATCCGTCGCCGGAGTTCGAAGCGCAGGTCGTGGCGCAGCTCGGACCCATGCGCCGCTATGCGCGCGCCTTGACGGGCGACGCCGCCTGGGCTGACGACCTCGTGCAGGACGCCGCGGAGCGTGCGCTTTCGCGCTGGACTTCGTTTCGCCCGCAGAGCAATCTGCGCGCGTGGCTGCTCACGATCCTGCGCCATCTGTACATCGATCAGTTGCGCGGCCGGCGTGAGATTGCCGTCGACGACGAAGCTGCGCCGTGGCGCACGCTCGAGGCGCCGCACGGCGAGGTCGACGGTCTCGTGCTGCGCGATCTGCAGCGCGCGCTCTATGCGTTGCCTGCGGCGCAGCGCGAGGTGCTGCTGCTCGTGTGCGTGGAGGAGTTGAGCTACAGCGAGGCGTCGGCGGTGCTCGGGGTGCCGGCCGGCACGGTGATGTCGCGGCTGTCGCGAGCGCGCGAGCATCTGCGAGCGTTGCTCGATACGGGGCCGGTGCAGGATCCGGGGCGCGATCCGGCGCAGCGCGCCGCGCCGCTCAGGGTGGTGGGGACGCTACGATGAACGACAACGATCTCGGCCACGAACGCGACGGCGAAGGCGTGCCGCCTGCTTCGCCAGAAGAGGACCTTACGATGCTGGGCGCTTTCGTCGACGGCGAACTGCCCGCGGGCGAGTGCGAGGCGCTGCAGGCGCGCCTCGCCGACGATCCGCGTGCGGCGGCGCGCGTCGCGGCCTATCGCGCGCAGAAGGCCGCGCTGCAGGCGTTGTGTGAAGGCGCGCGCGTCGCGGGCGAGGATGCGGCGCCCGGCGCAGCCGAACCGGCAGGCAGCGCGCCCGCCGTGTTCGTCCTGCGTGCGGGCGTGCCGTGGTGGTGGCGCGCCGGCATCGCGGCGTCGTGGGTGGCGGTGGGCGCGGGGCTCGCGGTGGCGGCCACGGCGCTCGTGCCGCGGCTCGCGCCGGGCCTGGCTCCAGAACTGGCAGCCGTCTCGGCGCCGGCGGCCGCGCGCAGCGAAACGCCCGAAGCGTTTGCGCGCCGCGCCGACATCGCCTACGCGGTGTATTCGCCGGAGCAGCGGCATCCCGTGGAAGTGGGCGCGGCCGACGAGGCGCATCTCGTCGCGTGGCTCTCCAGGCGGCTAGGCAAGCCGCTCTCGGTGCCGTCGCTGGCCGAATACGGCTATACGCTGGTGGGCGGGCGTCTCTTGCCCGGCAACACGGGGCCGGCCGCGCAATTCATGTACGAGAACGATGCGGGCGAGCGCCTCACGCTCTACGTGGCCAGTTCGGCCAGGGACCGGGATCCCGTGCGCCTCTTGCGCGATGGCAACCGCCGGACGTTCTACTGGAGCACCGAACGCACGGGCTATGCGCTCTCGGGGCCGCAGACAGAACCGAAGCTGCGCGAGATCGCGCTGGACGTATGCGGCGCGCTGGGCGGCAAGCCCGGGCAGTGGTGATGCGCGACGCCGGCGGAGCAGGCCCATGAGCGACCCCGCGCGCCGTGCCGCGCCCACCTTGCTTCCTGGCATCGACGAGGCCCGTTTCGCGCGTGCGCTCGCGGCGTTCGAAGGCATCGTGGGCGCGCCGAACGTCTGCCGTGGCGGCGCAGCGCTCGATCCGTATTTCGATCCGTTCGTACCGCTCGCCGATGCGCACGCCTTCGCCCCTTCCGCTGCGATCCTCCCCGCAAGTGTCGAAGAGATCCGCGCGATCCTGCGTGTCGCGAACGACACGCGCGTGCCGCTGTGGACCGTTTCCGCGGGGCGCAACTTCGCCTATGGCGGTGCCGCGCCGCGTCTGGCGGGCTCGGTCGTCCTCGACCTGCAGCGCCTGAACCGGATCCTCGAAGTGGACGAGCGCCTCGCATGGGCGCGCGTCGAGCCGGGCGTGAGCTACTTCGATTTGCACGCACATCTGCGCGAACAGCATCTGCGCCTGTGGGTCGATCCGCCCGCGGCGGGCTGGGGCAGCGTGGTCGGCAACACGCTCGAGCGCGGCTTCGGGACGACCGCCTATGGCGACCACGCCGCCTCGCAGTGCGGCATGGAGGTCGTGCTCGCCAACGGTGATGTAGTGCGCACCGGCATGGGTGCGATCGAAAACGGCACGGCGTGGCAACTCTACCGGCCGGGCTACGGGCCTTCGTTCGATGCGCTCTTTACGCAGTCGAACTACGGTGTCGTCACGAAGATGGGGCTCTGGCTCATGCCCGCCCCGCGGGCCTTCGTGATCGGCGAGATCCAGTTCGCGCGTGAGGACGATCTCGGCGTGCTCGTCGATACGCTGCGCGCGTTGCAGCTCGGCGGCACGATACGTCAGCACGCAGCGATCGAAGGCGCGATCCGCCGCGCCGCGAGCCTCGCGCCTCGCGCTCGCTGGTACGAAGGCGAGGGCGCGATGCCCGAGGCCGCCGTCGCCGCGATGCAGCGCGATCTGGGCGTGGGCCGCTGGAATCTGCACTATGCGCTTTATGGCGAGCCCGAGGTGATCGACGTGGAACGGCGCATCGTCGAGCGTGCGTTTGCCGGCGTACCGGGTGTGCGTTTCTCGGCGCGTCGCTATGCCGAAGGCGACGAACCGCGGGGCGGCGCTGACCGCAATCTCGCCGGCATTCCCGCGATGAGCGCGTTTCGCATGCTCGACTGGCGCGGTGGCGACGGCGCGCACGTGGACTTCTCGCCGCTGTGTCCCGCTGATGGCCGCGACGCGCTGCGCCAGTACGCACTCGTCAAGGCGCGCGCGGCCGAGTACGGTTTCGATTACTACGGCGGTTTCACCGCGGCGGGGCGCTATCTGCATCATGTATTCGCGGCGATCTTCGCGCGCGAGCGCCGCGACGATGCAGCCCGCGCGGGGGACCTGCTGCGCGCGCTGATGAGCGACGCGGGCGCGGCCGGCTACGGTGTCTACCGCTCGCATCTGCTCTACATGGACTACGCCGCGGCGCAGTACGCCTTCAACGACGGCGCGCTGTTGCGTCTTGCGCAAACCGTGAAAGACGCACTCGATCCGCAGGGCGTCCTCTCGCCGGGCAAGCAGGGCATCTGGCCCGAGGCGTGGCGTGCGGAGCGCGGCTATACGTGATCGATTTAATCAAGACTGCGTAGCGATTGGCGGGAAGGATTCGTTGCAAGGCGCACGGAGGACACGATGGACAGGCGGGCTTTTCTCTGCGATGCCGGGGCCGTGGCGCTCGGCGCGGCTTGGCAGGCGCATGCGCTCAGCGTTGCGTTGGGCGTACGCGCGCCTCGTGCGGGTGCAGCGTTGGAGGCGCCAGGCGCCGCAGTGTTCGACCCGGCGCTCGAGCAGGGCCGCGTGCTCGCGCGCGCAGCGGCGCGCGCGGGATGTGTTGCGTGGGCCATCGGCGACGGCTGCGCCGATACGGCCGATAGGGACATCGGCACACTGTGGCACGCGCGGATCGCCCGGCGCCTCGAGCCTGGCGCGGCCTTGACTGGCGCGTTGCGTCCCTCGGACCGATTCGTACTCGCGCGGCTAGCCAGCGCGCGCGGGGTGACGCTGCGCGACTTCGCTTAGGCAACCTTAGCAATAGCGCATCGACATCTCATGTCTGCGACTTCTTCGCCGCTTTTGCGATTTCTTCGTCGCGCAGCTGGCGGCGCAGGATCTTGCCGATGGTCGATTGCGGCAGCGACTCACGGAACTCCACGATGCGCGGCACCTTGTAGCCCGTGAGCTGCTGGCGGCAGAACTGGATCAGCGCGGCTTCCGTGAGCGCGGGATCGCGCTTCACGATGAACACCTTCACGCGCTCGCCCTGCACCGGATCGGGCACGCCGATCGCCGCCACCTCGCGCACGCCTGGGTGCATCGCGATCACGTCCTCGATCTCGTTCGGATACACATTGAATCCCGACACGAGAATCATGTCCTTCTTGCGGTCGACGAGGCGGATATAACCGCGCGCATCCATCACGCCGATGTCGCCGGTCGTGAGCCATCCGTCGGCAAACACCTCTGCCGTTTCGTCCGGGCGATTCCAGTAGCCCTTCATCACTTGCGGACCCTTGACACAGAGCTCGCCGGCTTCGCCGATGCCGGCCCACGTGCCGTCGTCCCTGCGAAAGCGCACCTGCGTGGACGGCGCGGGCAGCCCGATCGAGCCTTCCGGATGCGCCTCGTCTCCCTCTGCATGCGTGATATCGACGGGATTCATCGAAACGATCGGCGAGCACTCGGTGAGACCGTAGCCTTCCACGACGGGCTTGCCCGTGACGGCCCGGAACCGGTCGGCAACGGCCTTCTGCATGGCCATGCCGCCCGCCATCGCGAGTTTGAGGCCCGAGAAGTCGCGCTGGCGGAACGCCGCGTTGTCGAGCAGCGCGCTATAGAGCGTGTTGACCGCGCTGATGCAACTGAACGTCTCGTGCTCCAGTACCTTCATCACGCGCTTCATGTCGCGCGGATTGGCGATCAGGATGTTGCGTCCGCCGAGCGCGAGGAAGATCAGCGCGTTGATGGTGAGCGAATAGATGTGATAGAGCGGCAAGGGCGTAAGCACCGTCTCGGCGTTGGCGTCGAACTGGTTGCCAATCCACGCCTTTGCCTGCTGCACGTTCGCGAGCACGTTGCCGTGCGTAAGCATCGCGCCCTTCGCGACGCCCGTGGTGCCGCCCGTGTACTGGAGGAACGCGAGATCGTCGGCGTGGGTCGCCACCGGCGCGTGCGGGGCGCGCGCGCCTTGCGCGAGTGCATCGAGCAGGCGCACGGCACGCGGCAGGTGGTAGGGCGGCACCATCTTCTTCACGTGGCGCAGCATGACGTTGACGAAGCGGCCCTTGAGGTTTAGCCCTTCGCCCAGCAAGTCGCCGAGCGCCGTCACGACGATGCGTTGCACCTGTGTGCCGGGCAGCGCCGCTTCGAGCGTGGCGGCGAAGTTCTCGAACACGACGATGGTCTGCGCGCCGCTGTCCTGCAACTGATGCTCGAGCTCGCGCACGGTGTAGAGCGGGTTGACGTTGACGATCACGGCGCCGGCCTTGAGCGCGCCGAAGAGGGCAACCGGATATTGCAAGGTGTTGGGCAGCATGATCGCGACTCGCTCGCCTGGCTGCACGCCCGCGCCTTGCAGCCAGGATGCGAACGCCGTGGCCTTGCGGGCGAGTGCGGCGTAGGTCATCGGCGAGCCGGCGCTCACGTAGGCGACGCGCTCGCTGAAGCGCGCCGTGCAGTCGTCGAAGTAATGGGTGAGCGAGGCGTACTGGCTTGCGGGGATTTCGCGCGGCACGCCGGGAGGGTACGAGGCGTACCAGATGCCGTCGGTGTTGGGAGGGGCCGCCTGAGGTGGTGCCGCCTGAGGTGCGCAAGCTGCCACCGGGCTCGCCGGATCGGGCTGGGGCGTGTCGCTCATAGTGGATCTCCGGACGGTAGGGCAACCGAGTGCCTTTCATCATGCAACGCCGCGCGCCGTGCGGCCAGGAGGTCTTACCCTGTGTGCGCAAGCGGGTGTTCGACCGTTGTCAAAACCAGCAAAAAAGGCCGTGCGGGCGAACCCGGCACGGCCTTTCATGGTGGTGCTGCGGTGCGGCGTTACGGGGCCGCGGGCACGTCAGACGCCCGACACCTCTTTCGCGGTCTGCGTCATGTCGATGCCTCGACGTTCGCGGCTGAACGGGATCAGCACAGCGATCACGATGGCGACCGTGCCGGCGACGATCGCCATGGCCATCGAGTAGTCCTGGTTGTGCGTTTCGGCGAGCGACGCCTGCAGCGTGGCGTTTACCGAAGCGAACAGGTTGCCGAGCTGATAGACGAGGCCGGGGAAGGTCGCACGCACTTCGTCAGGCGAAATTTCATTGAGGTGAACCGGGATCACGCCCCAGGCGCCCTGCACCGAAATCTGCATGAGGAACGCGCCGAGCGCGAGCAGCACCGGCCCTTGCGAGAACGCCCACAGCGGCAGCACCGGCAGCGCGATCAGCGCGGCGATGAAGATTGCCTTGCGGCGGCCGATACTTTCGGAAATCCGACCGAAGAAGAGGCCACCCACGATCGCGCCGATATTGAGCACGATGGTGATGATTGAAACCGTGTGCGGATCGAAGTGATGCTGTTCGCGCAGGAAGGTCGGATACAGATCCTGCGTGCCGTGCGAGAAGAAGTTGAACGCCGTCATCAGCACGATGGCGTACAGGGAGAGCTTCCAGTTGTGCTTGAGCGTGGTGAGCAGGCTCGGACGCGGGCGCTTTTCCATCTCCTTGAAGGCCGGCGACTCGGGCACGTGCATACGCACATAGACCACGAGCAGCGCGGGCAGCACGCCGACGAAGAACATGCCACGCCAGCCGATGTACTGGTACAGCACACCGAACACGATCGAGGCGAGCAGATAGCCGCTCGGATAGCCCGCCTGCAGCAGCCCGGAAATGATGCCGCGCGACTTGGGCGGAATGGTTTCCATGGTGAGCGCCGAGCCCACGCCCCACTCGCCGCCCATCGCGACGCCGAAGAGCGCACGCAGGACGATGAAGGTCGCGAGGTTGGGCGAGAAGCCCGTGAGCAGTTCGAGTATCGAGTAGCACGCGATGTTGACCATCAGCGTGGGACGACGGCCGTATTTGTCGGCGAGGCGGCCGAATATCAGCGCGCCGAGCGGACGCATGGCCAGTGTCAGCGTAATGGCAAAAGCCACTGCGGGGATTTTGGTGTTGAATTCGGTGGCGATGTCTTTCAGAACGAAAACCATCAGAAAGAAATCGAATGCATCGAGCGTCCATCCCAGGTACGCCGCGATCGTGACGTTCTTCTGTTCACGCGTCCAGCTCATGTTGATTGTTCTCCTGTGATACTAGGGGCAATGCCATGTCTCCTGTCGATCGCAATTGGCGCTTGCGCACCTCGCGCGATCTCATGCATGTGTCGGCATTGCCTTGTGTGGCTTGATTGTGTGGCTTGGAGCGGCCCCCCCGCAATGGGCTACGCGCCAGCAGTGTACGCCCGGCATTAAACATTTGCATGCATGTTGACTGGAACCCGTAGTAATCCCTGGGGGATTCAGCTAAATGCGAAAGCTTTTTGTTTTATTCGTAATTTAAATGTAATTTAAATGAAGGTCACTCAATGTGCGAATGAGTTAATCGATGCGCATGAATGAATGCAAACGAGCGGGCATTTGTCCGCTCGTTTGCGTTGAGAAGGCGCGCATTGACACTCGTGTGCGCTATCCAGATGCCCCGCCGCCGCCGTGCCGGTCATCAGACCCGGCGAGGCAATCCGCTACTAAAAGATGTTGCGAAAGCCGACGGCGACGCCGGTCTGGTTGTTGCGACCCGGAAAGTCGGCCGTTGCCGAACCGGTGCCGCGCATGAAGTCGACCGTGCCATAGACTTCGGTGCGCCTCGACAGCGAGTACTCGGCCAGCAGGACTGCCGAGTAGCGCACGCCGGTGCTGAGCGTCACGCCGTCTTCATTGAGGCCGTTCTTTGCGTGGTCGTAGTAGTACGCTGCGGTCAGCAACAGCGGCGAGCTGACCTGCCACGTGGCACCCGCATAGAGACCGTTGTCGATACGATTGGTTTTCGTCACGGGCGTCACGAAGTTGATCGCCGCGGGCGAGTTTGCGGCTGCCATGTACTGGTCGACCACGCCCGTATTGTCCTGCCCCCACAGCCAGCCGCCGTACAAATGCACCGGACCGAGCGCATAGACCGCGCCGAGGTTGGCCACGCGGTACTTGTTGTTGTGTGCGTCGCTATTCTGCTGGTAGCCCGCGAGCAGCGAGACCGGACCGGCTGCGTAGGTGGCCGTGAAGCCGTACATGTTGCTCGCGCCGACGCTGCCCGCCACGCCGCCGAAGCTGTACATGCCTTCGACTTCGAGGCCGCCGAACTTGCCGTCGTACTTGACCGAGTTGTTCTCACGCAGACCGTAGCCGAGTGCGCCCGGCAGCCAGCCGTCCTGGTCGAAGTTGCCTACGGTCAGCGGGTCGAAGGTGTTACCCAGTTGATCGAACAGGGGCGTGTTCTGACGGCCCATCGTGACCGTGCCGTACTTGTTGCTCGACAGCCCCACGTACGCCATCCGGCTGAACAGCGTATTCGAGCTGGCCAGTTGGCCGTTCCAGAGATTGAACCCGTTCTCGAGGCGGAATACGGCCGAGAGGCCGCCGCCCAGATCCTCGGAGCCCTTCAGGCCCCAGCGGCTGCCGGTGACCGGACCTTGCGTCATCTGCAGCTCGTTGTCGTTGTGCGCGTTGGCGTTCGTGAGATAGCGGATGCTGGTGTCGACGATGCCGTACAGCGTGACCGAGCTTTGCGCGAAGCTGTGCTGGCAAGCCAATGCGAGGGCGAGGCCGCCGACGGCGGATGCGATCTGGGTATGTCTCACGGTGGAATCCTTTCTTCTGCTGCGTGTTGTCAGTGCGTCGGGCCGCCGGGGTGCCGGGGCCCGAATTTTTCGTATGCCGAGCCAGTGGATGCCGGCCGGGGGGCCGATGATAGACGCTTGGTGAAGGGGTGAAAACGCTGGCTGTCGCGCGATTGCAACGGTTGCGCGCGCAATTAACTCGCCGCATGTTTGCTTTTTCAGCCGACTCAGCCCGCATATCGCCGGCGGCAAAAGCACAAATGCCGTTTAATGAACGGTCGTGCTTTTCCCTATTTTCCTGACTAGCGGGCCTCGCTAGAATCCTTGGCATCTCATCGCGTTCCGCAATCCGGAACGTCGGCCGGTCGACAGACATCAAGGAGACGAAAGCATGCGGGTCAGGGAAATGTTCGAGCTGGGCGGTCAGGTCGCACTCGTTACCGGCGGCTCGCGCGGGCTGGGTCTGCAGATGGCGCAGGCGCTCGGCGAGATGGGTTGCCATGTGGTGATCACGGCGCGCAAGGCCGACGAACTGGCCGAGGCGGCGGCCCATCTGCAGGCGCTCGGCATCAAGGCGACCACGATCGTGAGCGACCTGCAGCGCGCCGAGGCCGTCAAGCCGCTCGTGGACGAGACGCTGGCGGCCGGCGGGCAGATCGACATTCTCGTGAACAATGCGGGCGCCACGTGGGGCGCGCCTGCGGAGGATTATCCCGACGAGGCGTGGCACAAGGTCATGAACCTGAACGTGAACGCGCCGTTCTTCCTCGCGCGCGAAGTGGGCAAGCGCAGCATGATCCCGCGCCAGCGTGGCAAGATCATCAACGTGGCTTCGATTGCCGGCCTGAAGGGGGCGCTCGGACCCATGCAGACCATCGCGTACAACACCTCGAAGGCGGCGGCCATCAACTTTACGCGTGCGCTGGCTGCCGAATGGGGCAAGTACAACATCAACGTGAACGCGATCTGCCCGGGCTTCTTTCCCTCGAAGATGTCGGCGGGCCTGCTCGACAAGCTGGGACAGGTGGTGATCGACCATACGCCGCTGCACCGTCTCGGCGACGACGACGATCTCAAGGGCGCCGTGGTGTTTCTCGCGAGCCAGGCGTCGCGGCATATGACGGGTCAATATCTCGCCGTGGATGGCGGCGCGAGCATCGTCTGATTGCGCACGGTACGCGGCGCCAGCGCTCAGCGAGCAGTTGGCGGCCGCGTTCTTCTCAAGTCTTGCCCGACGGAGCCCGCCATGTCCACGTCCGCCCCGACGCTTTCCGCACATTCACCGTCATCGCCGCTGCCGGCCTCGCCGCATTGGCCCTCGCATCTTTCCCCGCATCTGAGCATTCCGCAAACGAACCTCTTCTATAACGCAGAGGTCTCGGCGGCACGCTATCCCGACAAGCCGTTCATCGTCTTCTACGACACGCCCGTCACATTCGCGCAGTTCAAGGACGAGGCCGAGCGCGTAGCCGGCTATCTGCAGCAGGAATGCGGCGTGAAGGCCGGCGACCGCGTGCTGCTCTACATGCAGAACAGCCCCCAGTGGGTCATCGCTTACTACGGCATCCTGCGCGCCAACGCCGTGGTCGTGCCGGTCAACCCGATGAACCTCACCGAGGAACTCGCGCACTACGTGCAAGACAGCGGCGCGACCACGGCTTTCGTCGCGCAGGACCTCTACCCGCGTATTGCGCCGCTCGTGCAGGAAGGTGAGGGCCTGCAGCATCTGCTCGTTGCGACGTATAGCGACTATCTGAAGTGCGAGCCGTTTTCGCCGCCGCCCGAGTTCGTGAGCGCACCGCGCACTGTGAGCGGTCCGGGCGTTGCGCACTGGGTCGACGTGCTCGAGGCGCGCTGCGTACCCGGCGCGCTGACCGCCGGTCCCGACGACCTCTGCGTGATGCCGTACACCTCGGGCACGACGGGCAAGCCCAAAGGCTGCATGCACACGCATCGCAGCGTGATGGCGACGGCCGTGGGCGGTTGCAACTGGTTCGGAAGCAATCAGGATGCCGTACAGCTTTCGGTGCTGCCGCTCTTTCACGTAACCGGTATGCAGGGCGGCATGAACAGTCCGATCTACAACGGCTCGACGGTGGTGTTGCTGCCGCGCTGGGATCGCGACGCTGCAGCGCGTGCGATCGAGCATTACCGCATCAACGGCTGGCAGGCGATCTCGACGATGGTGGTGGACTTCATCTCGAACCCGCGCATTCACGAGTACGACCTGTCGAGCCTCGCCTGGATGCGCGGCGGCGGCGCGACGATGCCCGACGCAGTCGTCAAGAAGCTCAAGGATCTCACCGGGCTCGACTTCGTCGAGGGCTACGGCATGTCGGAAACGATGGCAGGCACCCATATCAATCCGCCGCAGCGTCCCAAGCCGCAATGTCTCGGCATTCCGGTATTCGATGTCGACTCGCGCGTGATCGATCCGATCACGCTGGAGGAGGTCCCGCCAGGCGAATCGGGCGAGCTGATCATGCATGCGCCGCAAGTGATGCAGGGCTACTGGCGCAACCCCAAGGCGACGAGCGAAGCGTTCATCGAACGCGACGGCAAGCGCTTCCTGCGCACGGGCGACCTCGTGCGGCGCGACGAAGAAGGCTATTACTTCATGACCGACCGCCTCAAGCGCATGATCAACGCGTCGGGGTACAAGGTCTGGCCGGCCGAGGTCGAGGCGCTGATGTACCGGCATCCGGCGATCAACGAGGTGTGCATCATCGGTACCCAGGACGCGCGCCGCGGCGAGACCGTGAAGGCCGTGGTTGTGCTCGATCCGAAACAGGCCGGCAGCGTGAACGAAGACGACATCATCGCCTGGGCGCACGACAACATGGCCGCGTACAAAGCGCCGCGCATCGTGCAGTTCGTGGACGCCCTGCCGAAGTCGGGCAGCGGCAAGATTCTGTGGCGCAAGCTGCAGGAACAAGAGGCCGAGGTGCGCCGCAACGCCTGAACGCGCAGTTCTCCTTCGTTGTCCTTCAATATCGAGCCCGCCTGGATAGCGCGCTAACGCGCGCGAATCCAGCCGGATTTCGTCTTTATCGGGCTCGCACTTCGCCCTTGCGCATCAGGCGCCGGCAAGTGCAGGCAAACCGCCTTCGCGCCAATCCTGCTCCATCGCGGCTGCCATTCCCCATTCCTGTGAACCGCGTTGAGCGGGCGCGGCCAGCGGCCATTCACCGGGCGCCTGTGCGTTCTTGCGAGCAAGGATCGCCTCGCACAGGAACTCCATGCTGTACGCCTTCAGCAGATGCGGGTGATTCGTCTCGATATAGGCGGCGACGCGCGCATATTCGCCGGCGATCGATGCGAGCGAGTAGAGCGTACGTGCATCCCAGCGAAAACGCAGGCCGAGTTCGGCGAATGCCGTATTGAACGCGCACAGCTGCGCTTCCAGTTGACGATCTTGGCGGGTGTCCAGGTGGCTCATGGCTGTCTCCTCATGTCGAGTGGCGTGAAGCAAGAGTAGAAGCGCCAATGAATAAACGATAGTTAAAGTTTCTTTCGAAAAATATAAGTAAGGCTGTATGAATTGGGGATTAGGCTGCCATCGAGCGAGACCCCACCCGGTACGCGTAAACCCCGCTTAGCCATGCGCGCGGTGCTGATATATTGTATTGGAAATATGAAATCACCCAGCAGCGCCGGCTAAACAGAACGTTGGAGACAAACGACCGATGTCCGCCGAAAGAGAATTCGTCACCGGGATGCCCCCGGTCACCTTGACGCTGGAGCCGATCAACGCAACCGCTTCGCTGCGCGATCAGGCTTACGCGAAGCTCAAGCAGGCCATTGCCGAAACCGACATCTACCGCTCGCGAGACGAGATCCGGCTAGACGAGAAGGAATTGACCGAGAAGCTCGGCGTGAGCCGAACGCCGGTTCGCGAGGCGATGACGCTGCTGGAACAGGAGGGCTTTCTGCGCACGGTGCCGCGCCGCGGTGTTTACATCCTGCGCAAGACGCGCAAGGAGATCGTGGAGATGATCTATATGTGGGCCGCGCTCGAAAGCATCGCCGCGCGCCTCGCCACGCAACGCGCCTCGGACGACGACATCGCGGGTCTGCGGCGCATGTTCGCGACCTTCGGCGATTCGACGCCATCGGACCACATAGAGGAGTACTCGGAAGCGAACATCATGTTTCACCAGTCACTGGTGGAGCTATCGAAGTCGCCCATCATCGTCGACACCATCAAGAACATCTTCATGCATGTGCGCGCGATCCGGCGCATGACGATCGCGCAGAGCGATCGCGCGTCGCGCTCGATCGTGGAGCACATGCGCATTATCGAAGCGCTCGAGGCGCGCGACACCGAGCGCGTCGAGCAGCTCGTGCGGCAGCACTCGATCGAACTCGCGCTGTTCGTGGAAGCCAACTGCGATTTTCTGGACTGACACGTAGGGGGCGCCGCGTCGATCCACTGGTTCATATCGGCTCGGCGCATGAGTCAGGGGCATCGATACGCAGGTCGTCTGAATGAGCGTCGCAATGCTGAAAGAAAAGTATGGAGTCCGTAACAAGTTCGTTGGGACGTTTGGGCCGATTGTAGGTGCTTGCCCATGGTGTGCCGCATCAACGTTTGCCGCTTGGCGAGCGATCGAACGAGACCGCAACGGTGCAGCGCGGCGCGATGCAGTGCAGCAAACGCGGCATGGATAAAAAAACGTCTTGACTAATACTGTGTGTGGAATATTGTATATCACGGATCGCACAACGCCCCGCCAAAGAGGAGACGTCATGGCAGAAGCAGGCATCAACGAGGCACAGCAGAATCCTGTGCCGGAAGCGCAGCAAACGACCGATGGTTTTCATCTCGTCATCGACGCGCTGAAACTCAACGATATCGACACGATCTTCGGTCTCGTCGGTATTCCGATTACCGATCTCGCCCGTCTCGCGCAGGCCGAGGGCATGCGCTTCATCGGCTTCCGGCATGAGCAGAACGCCGGCAACGCCGCGGCCGTGGCGGGCTACATGACGAAGAAGCCGGGCATCTGCCTGACCGTCTCCGCGCCGGGTTTCCTGAACGGCCTCACGGCACTGGCCAACGCGACCACGAACTGCTTCCCGATGATTCTCATCAGCGGTTCGAGCGAGCGCGAGATCGTCGACTTGCAGCAGGGCGACTACGAAGAGATGGACCAGCTCAACGCGGCGAAGCCTTATGCCAAGGCGGCGTATCGCGTGCTGCACGCCGAGGACATCGGCGTCGGCATTGCGCGGGCGATTCGCGCGGCCGTCTCGGGCCGCCCCGGCGGCGTGTATCTCGACCTGCCGGCCAAGCTGCTTGCGCAGACCATCGACGCGGTGAAGGGCCAGCAATCGCTCATCAAGGTCGTCGACGCGGCGCCGCGCCAGATTCCCGCACCGGATGCGGTGCAACGCGCTATCGAAGTGCTCAGGAATGCAAAGCGTCCGCTGATCCTGCTCGGCAAGGGCGCCGCCTACGCCCAGGCCGACGCGCAAATCCGCGAACTGGTCGAGAAGAGCGGTATTCCGTATCTGCCGATGTCGATGGCCAAGGGGCTCTTGCCCGACACGCACGAGCAGTCGGCGTCGGCCGCGCGCTCGTTCGTGCTGGCCGAGTCGGACGCCGTGGTGCTGATCGGCGCTCGCCTGAACTGGCTGCTCTCGCATGGCAAGGGCAAGACCTGGGGCGCGGCCGCCGGACCGAAGCAGTTCGTGCAGGTCGACATCGCCCCGACGGAAATCGACAGCAACGTCGCCATCGAAGCGCCGGTGATCGGCGACATCGGTTCGTGCGTGGAAGCGCTCGTGGCCGGCCTCGGCACTGACTTCCCGAAGCCGCCGGCAGAGTGGCTCGATGCCGTGGCCGAACGCAAGAACAAGAACCTCGAAAAGATGGCCGCGACGCTCGCGAAGAACCCGTCGCCGATGAACTTCCACAGCGCGCTGCGCGCGATCCGCGACGTGCTCAAGACGCGCCCCGACATCAACGTGGTCAACGAAGGCGCGAACACGCTCGACTACGCGCGCAGCATCATCGACATGTACCAGCCGCGCAAGCGCTTCGACTCGGGCACGTGGGGGATCATGGGCATCGGCATGGGCTTCGCGATCGGCGCGGCGGTGACGAGCGGCACGCAGGTCGTGGCGATCGAGGGCGACAGCGCGTTCGGCTTCTCGGGCATGGAGCTGGAAACGATCTGCCGCTACAACCTGCCGGTCTGCACCATCGTGTTCAACAACAACGGTGTGTATCGCGGCACGGACGTCAACCCGAGCGGCGGCTGCGACGTCGCGCCGACGGTGTTCGTGAAGAACGCGCGCTACGACAAGATGATCGAGGCCTTCGGCGGCATCGGCCATCAGGCGACGACGCCCGAAGAACTCACGAGCGCGCTGCTCGAAGCGATCGCGTCGGGCAAGCCCACGTTGATCAACGCAGTCATCGACGAATCGGCCGGGACCGAAAGCGGTCGTCTCACGAATCTGAATCCGCAAAGCGCGGCCATGAAGAAATAAGCCCCCATAAATCAGCTAGATCAGATCGATCAGGTAGACCAGGAGATACGAGAAATGAGCAAACCCCTCGACGGTATCAAGATCATCGACTTCACGCACGTACAGGCCGGTCCCGCCTGCACGCAGATGCTCGCGTGGTTCGGTGCGGACGTGATCAAGGTGGAGCGCCCCGGCGCCGGCGACGTGACGCGCTCGCAACTGCGCGACATTCCCGAAGTCGATGCCCTGTACTTCACCATGCTCAACAGCAACAAGCGCTCGCTCACGCTCGACACGAAGAAGCCCGAAGGCAAAGAAGTGCTGGAAAAGCTGATTCGCGAATCGGACGTGATGGTCGAAAACTTCGGCCCCGGCGCACTGGACCGCATGGGCTTCACGTGGGAGCGCATCAAGGAACTCAACCCGAAGATGATCGTTGCTTCGGTGAAGGGCTTCAGCGAAGGCCACCACTACGACGACCTCAAGGTCTACGAGAACGTCGCGCAGTGCGCGGGAGGCGCAGCCTCGACCACGGGCTTCTGGGACGGTCCGCCCACGGTGAGCGCCGCTGCGCTCGGCGACAGCAACACGGGCATGCACCTCGCCATCGGCATTCTCACGGCGCTGATCGGCCGGGACAAAACGGGTAAGGGCCAGAAGGTGGCCGTGTCGATGCAGGACAGCGTGGTCAACCTGTGCCGCGTGAAGCTGCGCGACCAGCAGCGCCTGGACCGCCTGGGCTACCTCGAGGAATACCCGCAGTACCCGCACGGCACCTTCAGCGACGTCGTGCCGCGCGGTGGCAACGCAGGCGGCGGCGGCCAACCGGGCTGGGTTCTGAAGTGCAAGGGCTGGGAGACGGACCCGAACGCGTATATCTACTTCACGGTGCAGGGCCACGCGTGGGAGCCGATCTGCCGTGCTCTGGGCAAACCCGAATGGATCGACGACCCGAACTACGCTACGGCGCAGGCGCGTCAGCCGCATATCTTCGACATCTTCGCGACGATCGAAGCGTGGCTCGCCGACAAGACCAAGTTCGAAGCGGTCGACATCCTGCGCAAGTTCGACATTCCGTGTGCGCCGGTGCTCAGCATGAAGGAAATTGCTAATGACCCGTCGCTGCGCGCGAGCGGTACTATCGTCGAAGTGCCGCACAAGGCGCGCGGCTCGTACCTCACGGTGGGCAGCCCGATCAAGTTCTCGGACCTGAAGCCGGAAATCACGGGTTCGCCGCTGCTCGGCGAGCACACCGACCAGGTGCTGGCCGACCTCGGCTACACGGCGCAGCAGATCGCGGCGCTGCACGAGGTGCGCGCGGTTTGAGCTCCGCGTCGAGTTCCGCAAGCGGAATGCAGGAAGCAGGCGCGGCCGACGCTGCGCCCGCGCAGCACCGCAATACCAGAGTGGCAGGCAGGACGCCGCGCGGCATGTGCAATGCGTGCCGCGCGGCGCCGATAAACGACATCCCCCACAGAGTCATCGCATGCAATCCGCCATCGATTTCGAGCAGCTCGCAAACGCCATCGGGGACGCCATCGTCATCTCGGACGCAGCCGGCGACATCACATTCTGGAATCCGGCGGCCACGCGTATGTTCGGCTATACGCAGGAAGAAGCGCTCGGCAAGACGCTCGATCTGATCATTCCCGAGCGGCTGCGCGGCCGCCATTGGGATGGCTATCACAAGACGATGGCGACCGGCCAGACGCGCTATGGCAACGACGTGCTGCGCGTGCCGGCCGTGGACAAGGCGGGCAAGGCGCTTTCCATTGCCTTCACCGTGGCGTTGCTGCACTCGCCGCAGAGCGAACTCGATGGCATCGTCGCCGTGATCCGCGACGAAACGGCGCGTTTCCAGGAGGAGCGCGCGCTCAAGAAACGCATCACCGAACTCGAAGCACAGGCCCAGCAATCCTGAAACCGCGGGAGCTCTTCGATGCATACCGAAAGACTCGGACATTTCGAGGTCGAACTCTCGGCCCGACAAATGATTCACAACGGGGGCTGGGCCGCGTTCGCCGCGATCCACGCGGTCGAGCCCGCTGCCGACGAACCGGCGGCGGCTGTATTGCCCCGTCAATGGGTGGTCGACGAAACCGTATTCGAAAGCGAGGCGGCTGCGATTGCCGGTGCGCGCCAGGCGGCGCTCGCTTTTCTCAAGAGCGGCAATTCGCCCAGCCTGGGCACGTCATAGGGCAAAGCCGTCATCGAGCGGCGGCATACAGAATTCCAGCATCAGGCAAAAATCCAAACTGCGTTGGACCAGAATAAGGCGCTGAAGCGCCAACTCTGGCCGACATAGGAGACGTTTCATGAAGTCGTGGCTACGCTTTCGGCGCGCCAGATGCATTGGCGCGCCGCCGATTCCGTTTGTTCTCGCCGCAGCGCGCGCTCTTGTGCAGCAGGGAGGCGCATCATGGCGATGACGATTGCGGTCCCCCGTGAGATACACGAAGGCGAACGACGCGTAGCGGCGACGCCAGAAAGTGTGGCACAACTGATCAAACTGGGCTACGCCGTCGAAGTGCAAACGACGGCGGGCGCCAGTGCCTCCTACCCGGACGACGCTTACCGTGCCGCAGGCGCGCGCGTCGTGGACGATGCGCAGGCGCTCTTGAGCGGCGCGGATATCGTCATCAAGGTGCGTCCGCCTTCGAGCGAAGAAGTGCAGCGACT